>CAIMSP010000110.1 GCA_903844215.1 uncultured beta proteobacterium
CCCGAGTTCGCGCCGCCTGCGGCCGCCATGGAACTGCGCTCGGACGCACGACGCCAGGGTGTGGCGCTGTGCGTGTTGCCGGCGGTGCAGGCGGGCGACTTCGAGCGCGTGCGCCGCCTGGCCCACGCCACGGGCGACGGCTACGCGCTGGGCATTCATCCGCTGTATGTGCCGCAGGCCCAGGACGGCGATCTGGAATCCCTGCGCGCGGCGCTGCACAGCGACGACCCGCAGCGCGTGGCCGTCGGTGAAATCGGACTCGACTACTTTGTGCCGGCGCTGTGCACGCCGGAACTGCGTGCCAAGCAGGAGCGCTTCTACCGCGCGCAACTGCTGCTCGCGCAAGCCCAGGGCCTGCCGGTGATCCTGCATGTGCGGCGCTCGGCAGACCGCCTGCTCAAGCATCTGCGCGAGCTCAACTTCGCCCAGGGCGGCATCGCCCACGCCTTCAACGGCAGCGCCCAGCAGGCCCAGGCCTTCATTGATCTGGGCTTCAAGCTCGGCTTTGGCGGTGCGCTGAGCTTCGAGCGCGCGCTGCAGTTGCGCCGCCTGGCGGTGGCGCTGCCGCTGCAGGCCATCGTGCTGGAAACCGACGCGCCCGACATGCCGCCGCAATGGCTCTATACCAGCGCCGCTGAGCGTGCCCGCAGCGTGCCCCAGGCGCGCAACAGCCCGGCCGAACTGCCGCGCATCGGCGCGCTGCTAGCGGGCCTGCGCGGCATCACGCCGCAGGCGCTGGCGCAGGCCACGAGCGCAAACGCCCTGGTCGCGCTGCCGCGCCTGCAGGCCTTGCTGCAAAAGCCCTTAAGCTAAGGCGCCTTGAACCACGCCATCCACCCGACGAAAGACCGCCATGCCTTACCCCGCAGAATTCCTCAAGCTCGTGGACGAGTTCATCGATGTGGCCAACCGCCTGGCGCAGGAGCATGGCGACGGTGAGGTCAGCGCCGCGATCTTGTTTGCCGCAGGGCGCTACAACGCCTTCAATTTTGTCTCGAACAACGGGCAGGAGCAGGACCGCGAGCGGGCCGTGGACTTCTACGTTGCAGAATACCGCAAGGCCCTCACCAGCAACCTGGAGGGCGTCGTGGGTCCGGTGGTCAAGCCCCAGGGCTGAAGCGGGCGCGCTGCAACGACAATAGGCGCTATCCACTTTTGCTTTCGCCCGCACCATGACCCGTCCCAAACCCGCACGTCTGCCCGATGTGAACTTCTCCGACTATGGCGACGTGCGTTGCCTGCACCTGGGCACCGAGTGGGTCCAGGGGACGATGCTGCTGGACTCGCCCTACGAGATCGAGCTTGAATACGTGCAGCGCATGATGGCCTGGATGCTGTTCGTGTCGGCGGCCAGTTTGGGCAAGCGCCACGCCATGCAGCTCGGCCTGGGCGCGGGCTCGCTGACCAAGTTCTGCCGCAAGAAGCTGCGCATCAAGACCACGGCGATCGAACTCAATCCGCAGGTGGTGGCGGCGTGCCGGCTCTGGTTCAAGCTGCCGGCTGACGACACCAAGCTCGAGGTGATCCTGGGCGACGCGGGCGAGGTCGCCAAGCATGCGCATTGGCACGCTCAGATCGACGCGCTGCAGGTCGATCTGTACGACGAGGAAGCGGCCGCGCCGGTGCTCGACAGCGAGGATTTTTACGCCGATTGCCGCAAGCTGCTCACGCCCGACGGCTGCATGACAGTGAACCTGTTTGGCCGCTCCAGCAGCTTTCCCGCGACGCTGCAAAAGATCGCGAACGCCTTTGGCGCGGACGCGGTCTGGGCCTTCAAACCCACGCGCGAAGGCAACACCGTGGTGCTGGCGCAGCGCACGCCGAGTCGGCCCACGCGCGCCGAACTGGCGCAGCGCGCCGAAGCCATTCAGACGCTGTGGGGTCTGCCTGCGAGCAAATGGCTGCGGGTGTTCAAGCCGGCGCAGCCATAATCGGTTTCGAATTGACAAATGCCCTGACTGAAAGCGTGTTGCCATGTCGCACAAGACCTCCTCTCAACGAAGCGCCAAAACGCCCGCCTATTTCGGGCCGCTGACCTGGCGCGGCCTGGTGGAGTGGCTCAACGCCGACGGCGTGATCGACGACGAAGAGGCCAAGCGCACGATTGCGCGCTGCGCCCAGGCCGAGAGCCGCCAGCATCCGCTGGAGCGCCTGGCCGCCGTCGCCATGAAACGCGCCAGCGACTCCAAGGTGCTCGACATGGACATGCTGGTGCAGTGGCTGGCCGTGCATTCCGGGCTGGACTACTTCCGCATCGATCCGCTCAAGGTGGACGTGGGCAAGGTGGCCGACGCCACCAGCGCGGTCTTCGCCGAGCGCCATCACATCTTGCCGGTCCAGGTCACGCTGAACGAACTGGTGATCGCCACGGCCGAACCCTTTGTCACCGACTGGGTGCAGGAAGTCGAGCGCCAATCCAGGCGCTCGGTGCGCCGCGTGGTGAGCGCACCGCAGGACATCCTGCGCTACACGGCAGAATTCTTCTCGCTCGCCAAGTCGGTGCGCCAGGCGATGAAGCAGGGTGCGGGCAACAACATCACCGCCAGCTTCGAACAGTTGGTGGAACTGGGCAAGACCAGCAAGGCGCTGGACGCGAACGACCAGGGCGTGGTGCGCGTGGTCGATTGGCTTTGGCAATACGCCTTTGACCAGCGCGCCAGCGACATCCACCTCGAGCCTCGGCGCGATCAAGGCGCGATCCGCTTTCGCATCGACGGCATTCTGCACCGCGTGTACCAGATGCCCATCGGCGTGCACAACGCCATGACGGCGCGCATCAAGCTGCTCGGGCGCATGGACGTGATCGAGAAGCGCCGTCCGCTCGATGGCCGCATCAAAACCCGCAACCAGCTGGGCGAAGAGGTGGAAATGCGCATCTCCACCTTGCCCACGGCCTTTGGCGAGAAGATGGTGATGCGCATCTTCGACCCCGACACCACGCTCAAGGACCTGGACGGGCTGGGCTTTTCGCAGCACGACGCGCAGCGCTGGGAGTCGCTGGTGAAGCGTCCGCACGGCATCATCCTGGTGACCGGGCCCACCGGCTCGGGCAAGACCACGACGCTGTATTCCACGCTCAAGCGCCTGGCCACGGAAGAGGTGAACGTGAGCACGGTGGAAGACCCGATCGAAATGATCGAGATCGCCTTCAACCAGACGCAGGTGCAGCCGCAACTGGACTTTGGCTTCACCGAAGGACTCCGAGCGCTGATGCGCCAGGATCCGGACATCATCATGGTGGGCGAAATCCGCGACGCCCAGACCGCCGACATGGCGGTGCAGTCCGCGCTCACCGGCCATCTGGTGTTCTCCACGCTGCACACCAATGACGCGCCCGCGGCCATCAACCGACTGATGGAGTTGGGTGTGGCGCCGTACCTGATCAACGCCACCATGCTGGGCGTGCTGGCGCAGCGCCTGGTGCGCACGCTGTGCAAGAACTGCAAGCTGCCCGACGACGAAACCTCGCGCGACACGCTCGATGAAATCGTCAAGCCCTGGAAGATCAACGGCGACTACCGACCCTACAAGGCCGTGGGCTGCGTGGAATGCCGCATGACCGGTTTCAAGGGTCGCATGGGGCTGTACGAGTTGCTGACCATCAGCGAAGCCTTCAAGGACAAGGTCACGCAGCAACCCAGCCTGGACGCGCTGCGGCGCCAGGCCGTGGTCGATGGCATGCGCCCGCTGCGCTTGGCTGGCGCACTGCGCGTGGCCGAAGGCGTGACCACGCTGGAAGAAGTTCTCTCGGCCACGCCGCCGCTGTCCTGAGTGATACTTCGATGCGCCGGATAGTCAATTTCGCGGAGATAAATGCATGATCATTAAGAGCCAGAAAGACTTTTTTTCGGGGCTGATGTTTTCCTGTGTCGGCCTGGCTTTTGCCGTGGGCTCGCAGAACTACAAGCTCGGTACTGCGGCGCGCATGGGGCCGGGCTACTTTCCGCTGATGCTGGGGATCGTGCTGGCGCTGCTCGGGGCGGCGATCGCGCTCAAGTCCATGGTGGTGGCCACGGCGGATGGGGACAAAGTGGGCAAGTGGGCCTGGCGCCCGCTGTTTTATGTGATCGCCGCGAACCTGGCGTTCGGCGTGCTGCTTGGAGGACTGCCCTCGATCGGCCTGCAGCCGATGGGCATGGTGGCGGCGATCTACGCGCTCACCTTGATCGCCAGCTTGGCCGACGGCAAGTTTCACTGGCGCGAGGTGCTGATCCTGGCAACGGTGCTGACGCTGGGAAGTTACGCCACGTTCATCCTGTTGCTCAAGTTGCAGTTGCCGGTGTGGCCCACGTTCATCACCGGTTGAAGGGATAGATTCCATGGATCTTTTTGCCAATCTTGCCCTCGGCTTCGGCGTCGCGTTCACGCCGCTGAACTTGGTTTACGCCTTCGTCGGTTGCCTGCTGGGCACGCTCATCGGTGTGCTGCCCGGCATCGGCCCGGTGGCGACGATCGCCATGCTGCTGCCCGCGACCTACGCCTTGCCGCCGCTGTCGGCGCTGATCATGCTCGCCGGGATCTACTACGGTGCACAGTACGGCGGCTCCACCACCGCGATCCTGGTGAATTTGCCGGGTGAATCTTCTTCAGTCGTGACCTGCATCGATGGTTACCAGATGGCGCGCCAGGGACGCGCCGGGCCGGCGCTCGCGGCAGCGGGTCTGGGTTCCTTCTTTGCCGGTTGCGTGGGGACGCTGCTGTTGGCGGCATTTGCCGTTCCCTTGACCGAAGTGGCGTTCAAGTTCGGTCCGGCCGAATATTTTTCCTTGATGATCCTGGGTTTGATCGGTGCTGTGGTGCTGGCGTCGGGTTCGCTGCTCAAGGCGATCGCGATGATCGTGCTCGGCCTGCTACTGGGGATCGTGGGCAACGACGTCAACTCGGGCGTGGCGCGTTTTAGCTTCGATATCCCGGAGTTGACGGACGGCATCGGCTTTGTTGCCGTGGCGATGGGTGTTTTTGGCTATGGCGAGATCATCTCCAACCTGTCACAGCCGGCGGAAAATCGCGAGGTCTTCACCGCCAAGGTGAAAGGCCTTTGGCCGACGAAGCAGGACTTCAAGGACATGACGCCGGCGATGCTGCGCGGCACGGCCTTGGGTTCGGTGCTGGGCATATTGCCGGGCGGCGGCGCGCTGCTGGCCTCCTTCGCGGCCTATGCGCTGGAGAAGAAGATCGCCATGAAACCCGGAGAAATTGCCTTTGGCAAGGGCAATATCCGCGGCGTGGCGGCGCCCGAATCGGCCAACAACGCGGGTGCGCAGACCTCGTTCATCCCCTTGCTCACACTGGGCATTCCGCCCAACGCCGTGATGGCGCTGATGGTGGGCGCCATGACCATCCACAACATTCAGCCGGGCCCTCAGGTGATGAGCAGCAACCCCGAACTGTTCTGGGGCCTGATTGCCTCGATGTGGATCGGCAACCTGATGCTGGTGGTGCTGAACCTGCCGCTGATCGGCATCTGGATCAAGCTGCTGACCGTGCCCTACCGCCTGCTGTTCCCGGCGATCGTCCTGTTCTGTGCGGTGGGCGTGTACACCACCAACAACAGCACTTTTGATATCTGGCTGGTGGGCTTGTTTGGCTTCATCGGCTACCTCTTTGCCAAGATCGGCTGTGAGCCCGCACCGCTGCTGCTGGGTTTCATTCTGGGCCCGATGATGGAAGAGAACCTGCGCCGGGCGCTGCTGCTTTCGCGCGGCGACTGGAGCGTCTTCGTGACACGACCGATCTCGGCCGGACTGCTCATGGGCGCGCTGGTGTTGCTGGTGATCGTGGCGCTGCCCAGCATCAAGAAGAAGCGCGAGGAAGCCTTCGTGGAAGACTGAGGCGATTGGCCCGAGCACAAAAAGGAGCGGCATCTGAGAATGCCGTTTTTTTGATCCGCCAAGGCGCACAGAGGGCCGGTCGCTGCGTTACCGCGCCGCTACGGCACAATCCGATGCAAGAGGACGCCATGCCACACAGCAGCCATTTGAAACAACACCCGCAGCGCGTCGCGCTGCACAACGAAATCCACGCCCGTCCGCCCGAGCCCATGAGTGCGCCGCTGGCGCTCACGCACATCGTCATGCTCACCGATGCGGCGGCGCGCGAGGCCAGCCGCGAGCACCTAGCGCAACTGTTGCGTGACCACCATCTGCCGCCGCCAACGGAACATCTCACACACCTGCGTGCCGATCTGGGCGCCTTTCGCCTGCGCTGGGAAATGCACACGGAGTTCGTGAGCTACACCTTCATCCGGCCGCTGGAGCTGGCGTCGGTGGCGGCGCAGGACCCGCCGCTGGCGCTGGGGCTGGTGCCGCAGGACTGGCTGGCCGGCCTGCCCGGCTCGTGCCTGAGCGCCTTGCATCTGTGGGCACTGCCGCAGCGCATTGACGGTGCGGCCGAACTCAAGCAGCGGCTGCTGTTTGAAGAAACGCTGGTGGCGTCGCGCGTGGCCGACGGCGCGGCCGAAGTGCATACCGATTTCGCCATCCACGCCGACGGCTTTTCGCGCGTGCTGGTGTTCACCGATCAGCTCACGCCGCGCCGCCTGGGGCGGCTGATGCAGCGTCTGATCGAAATTGAAGGCTACCGCATGGCCGCCTTGCTGGGCTTGCCGATCGCCCGCGAAGCCATGGGATTGCTGACGCGCGGGGAGGGCGAACTGGCGTCGCTGGCCGGCGCCATCCGCACCGCGCAGCGCGACGAAGAGCCCGAGCTGCTGGACCGTTTGACGCGTCTGGCAGGCGAAGTTGAAGGGCAATACGCCGCCACCCATTCGCGCTTCTCCGCGAGCCGCGCCTATTTCGATCTGGTGAGCCGACGCATCAACGACATCGCCGAGACGCGACTCGAAGGCATGCAGTCCATCAAGGACTTCATGGAACGCCGCCTGAGCCCGGCCATGAGCACCTGCGACTGGGCCGAGCGGCGCCAGCAAGCGCTGTCCGAGCGCATCTCGCGCATGAGCAGCCTGCTGCGCACCCGGGTGGAGATCGAGCAGCAGCAAAGCAGCCAGGCGCTGCTGGCCAGCATGAACCAGCGCCAGGACCTGCAGCTCAAGCTGCAAGCCACGGTGGAGGGCCTGTCGGTGGCGGCCATCACCTACTACATCGTCGGCCTCGTGAGCTACCTGGCCAAGGGCGCGCACCCGCTTGGCTGGCCGCTGTCGGGCGAGACCACGGCGGCGATTGCGATTCCCTTTGTGGCCCTGGGCGTGTGGTGGTCGATCCGGCGCATGCACCGCAAGATCACCGGGCACTGAGCCCGAAGGCGCTGGACGCGCTTCACCACTTCATCATCGGCAGCGGACTCAAGGGATGGGAGCGCAGTCGGCGCCATGACAGGTCCAGCAAGCGCTGGTGAAAGCCCGCGTTGGGGAAGGCGGAACGCGTCTCGCGGATGAAACTTCGGGGCAGGCCAAAGCTCAGGCTGCCCAGCGAGACGTCGATCCAGTCCGCCTTGCGAAAACATTCCACCAGGCTGCTGGCCGCACCGCGCCAGGGCGTGCATTGGTGGTGATGGGCAATCATGGCGAGCACTTCATCGGTCCATTCCGATCGCGCGTGCTGCGCCAGATACTCGCGTGCCAGCTGCTGCGACGGTTCCAGGTAATCGAAGCTGTGATGCGTCCAGATGCCCAGATCGTGAAACGCCACCGCAATGGCGAGCTTGTCGGCCTGTGCCGGCGAGAGCCGTGCCAAAGCGCTGCAGAAGTTGAACACGCGAAAGCAGTGATGGCGGTACGCCACGAAGTCGCCATCCAGCGGCTCGCGCCAATGCTGCAGCAGTTCATCCAGCAGCGCGTGCTCGGTCTGAACCTGCAACAGCGCTGCGCCAGCAGGAATACGCTGCATGTTCGAGATCAACGCTTGCTGATGCCCAGCAGCTCGACTTCGAAGTTCAGCGTCGCGTTCGGTGGCACAGCGCCCGGTGCGCCGCGCTCGCCATAGGCGATGGCCGGCGGACAGACGAGCTTGGCCTTGCCGCCGACCTTCATGCGCTGCACGCCTTCGGTCCAGCACTTGATGACGCGATTCAGCGGGAACTCGGCGGGTTCACCGCGCTTGTAGGAGCTGTCGAACTCGCTGCCGTCCATCAGCGTGCCGCGGTAGTGCACCTTCACCACGTCGCTGGCGCTGGGGCTGGCGCCCTTGCCTTCGGTTAGCGACAGGTAGCTCAGGCCGCTGGCCGTGGTCACGGCGGCGGCCTCTTTTGGCGCCGGCTTGGCGCTCTGAGCCGGCGTGCTGGCGATCAGGCCCAGAACCAGGAAACTGCTGAAAAATGTGGAACGCACGGAAGACTCCTTGGGTTAAATAATTGATCTCTGACAACTTTACTGATATGGAACAAGTTTATCGAAAACTCGAGCGCGGATAATTGGTCGGTGCAGTAAGGCGCTTGATGTGCCGGTGAGCGCGCTCAACTGCCCTGCCGTTTTGACTCTTAAGGAATGCCATGCCAGTCTGGTTGTCATATGTCGCTTTTTCCGTGGTATTCATTTTGGCGGGCACCGCCTTGTTCTTCTTCACGCTCACGCGCGGCGCGCTGCTGGCGCGTGGCGCCTTCTCCGCTGTGACCCACGACGCGGACCACGTTTACCCGATTTACTCCAATATGCGGCTGATCAAGCTGGTGGATTTCCAGCCCATCATCGCAGCCATCCTGCTGTTCCAGTACGACCGGCTGGTGTCGTCCATCACGACCGGTCTGCGCCACATGAACCTGGACGGAAAGAACGTGCTCATCACCTCTTGCGCCTTTGGCAACGTGATCCCGCGCGTCGTCACGGCGGCGGTCGAATCGGGTGCCAACAAGGTGCTGGTGGCGGACATCATCCAGAACGAACTCGACCACGCGCAGGGCAAGCTCGGCGACTTCGGGCGCCACATGCAATACTTGAAGGAAAACGCCACGGCCATGAAACTGGCCGACCGCTCGGTCGATGCCAACGTGATCTTCTTTCTGCTGCATGAACTGCCGCATCACCTCAAGGGTCAGGCCTTGAGCGAGGCCTGCCGGGTGCTGGCGCCGGGTGGAAAGCTCTATCTGGCAGAGTTTCATCGGCCCGACGTGTGGGTGCTGCGCGCCTTGAGCTGGACCTACTTCAAGGTGTTCGAGCCGCTGGGTCTGGCCTTGTGGGATTCGCACGATCCGCTGGCGCAACTGCAGGCCATGGGCGGCCTGAGCTGCGAGCGCCACACGGTGTTCTTCGGTAACTTCCAGATCATCGTCGCGACCAAGAACGCGGCCTGAGCGCAGCAATCCGATGGCCGGGCCTGAGGGTCAAAGCAGTTCGCTCCAGAGCTTGGTGAGCGAAAGCGC
Source organism: uncultured beta proteobacterium (assembly GCA_903844215.1). Classification (GTDB taxonomy): domain Bacteria; phylum Pseudomonadota; class Gammaproteobacteria; order Burkholderiales; family Burkholderiaceae_C; genus CAIKVZ01. Next base: position 9,313 of record CAIMSP010000110.1, read on the forward strand.
ATACACGCCACTGGCGCTTGCATCCACCTCGATCTGAACCTGCGTGGCGCTGAGTGCCGTGATGCGCACCTTGCGCTGGGTGGCGTCCGAGACCACGAGCTGGCCACTGGCAGGGTAGCTCTGGGCGCTGGACTGAACGAAGGGGTGCACGCTGTTGAGCGTGAGGCTGTGGTTGTTGAACGCCGACGACGAGAAGCTGCCGTTCACGCTGACGGCGCTGCTCCATCCCGTGCCCGCCGGCGTCACTGTCTGCGCCAAGCTGAGGTTGCTCAGCGTCACGCTGTGGGTCACATTGGCGTAGATCGACGTGGTGACAAAGTTGGGCACCGTGAGGCTCAGGCTTTCGTCATTCAAGCCGCGCGCCGTGAGCATGATCCCGATACTTCCCGAGCCCGAGGTGGTGCTCGCTGCCGAGCTCGTCGTCAGATTGGTGGGTGTCATGCTGGCCCCCATCGAATAGACGCCGGCGCTGATGTCGCCGCTCAGGCTGTTGATGGCCACCGCCAGGGCGCCGGTGACGGACACCCCGGCAGACTGACACTGGGCCATGAGCATGCCCAACGAGTCGCCGCTGTCGAGCACGCCGTTGCCGTTGGCGTCAACCGCCGAAACCGTCATGCTGCCGCCCTCCGGGCAGGCCACGGTCTGCGTCTGCGAGCTTGACGCCAGTTGACGCCGCGCCGTCCCCCAGCCGCTGGCCAGTTGGGGCAGGGCGGCCCACACTCCTTGCCTTTGTGCAGCCAGTTGCGGCGCCGCAGCGCCCGTGGGGCTGGCGAAGCTGCCCGAGGTGATGAGGTATCGGGTGGACGCGAGGGCCTCCTGCGCCACGCTCAGGTAGTTGTCCGAGGTGATGATGGGCGCGCTGCCAGCGCCCCCGCCCCCGCCACAGGCGGCCAGACCCAGGCACAGCACCAGGGCCGCATGAATTTTTGACATAAGCAAACTCCTTGAAAGAGTGAGTGGCGAACGCCCGCCAGTCTAGGATTGACGGCGTGACACCGGATTGATATTGCGCAATACTGGCCGCAACCACTGGCGGCGCCGACCGCGCTTCTAGAATCGATCCCTGCCCATCACCGGAAGAACCCATGAAGAAATTCCTTGGCGCGCTGGCGCTGACGGCGCTGCTGTTGGCCTGTTCCAGGGCGCCTGAGCCTGCGCCTTCGGCGGCGCCCGCCCCGGCCACGGCCGTCGCCTGGGTCAAGCCCCAAGGCGCGAACATCGCCGCGATCTTCGACCAGGCCAAGGCGGCGAACAAGCCGGTGTTCCTGTACTGGGGCGCGGTCTGGTGCCCGCCCTGCAATCAGATCAAGGCCATGGTTTCGCGCGCCAACCCAACGTCGATTACTATTTCTATTCCACTGTGAAATTTTTCGAGACCACCTTGCTCAAGTGAGGGGCCCATCACCATGAACTTCGACTACACCAATCCCTACAGCAGCGCGCGCATTCCCTTGTTTGCGCGCAACGTGGTTTCCACCTCCCACCCCTTGGCCGCGCAAGCCGGCCTGCGCATGCTGCTGCTGGGCGGCAACGCCGTGGACGCGGCCGTGGCGGCGGCGGCGGCGATCACGATTTGCGAGCCCGTGAGTTGCGGCCTGGGCAGCGACGCGTTCTGCATCCTGTGGGATGGCAAGGAGCTGCATGGTCTGAACGCCTCGGGGCGCGCGCCGCAGACCTGGACCCCCGAGTATTTCAAGCGCAAGTACGGCGGCGACGAAAAAAATCCGCCCAAGCGCGGCTTCGATTCGGTCACCGTGCCCGGCGCGGTCGCCAGCTGGGTGGCCTTGAGCGAACGCTTTGGCAAGCTGGCGTTTGCCGATCTGATGCAGCCGGCCATCGAAATCGCCGAGCGCGGCTACCTGGTGCCCCCGGTGGTGCAGCAGAAGTGGGCCGCCGCAGCAGACGAACTGCGCACGCTGCCCGGTTTCGCGCAGAGTTTTCTGCCGCGTGGACGCGCGCCCCGGGTGGGCGAGCTGTTCCAGTTTCCGGCGGCTGCCAGGGCGCTGCGCGCCATTGGTTCGAGCCAGGGCGCCGCCTTTTACGGCGGCGAGATCGCGCAGGCCATTGAGCGCTTCTCCAGCCAGCATGGCGGCAGCCTCACGGCGGCCGACTTTGCCGCCTACCGGCCCGAGTGGGTGCAGCCGATCGCGCAGAGCTACCGGGGCTACACGCTGCATGAAATTCCGCCCAACGGCCAGGGCATTGCCGCACTCATTGCCTTAGGCATTCTGGGTCAGTTCGACGTCGCGGCGCTGGCCGTGGACGGCGTTGACTCGCAGCACCTGCAGGTCGAGGCCATGAAGCTGGCCTTTGCCGACGTGTACCGCTACGTGGCCGAGCCCGCCAGCATGCAGGTCACGCCCGCGCAGATGCTGGATCCGTCCTATCTGGCGTCGCGCGCCCGCCTCATCGACATGAAACGGGCGCAGAACTTTGGCGCCGGCAATCCGGTCAAGGGCGGCACGATTTATCTCAGCGCGGCCGACGAGTCCGGCATGATGGTGAGCTTCATCCAGAGCAACTACATGGGCTTTGGCTCGGGTTGCGTCGAGCCCACCTTCGGTGTGAGTCTGCAAAACCGCGGCCACAGTTTCAGCCTGGATGCGAACGCGCTGAATCCGGCCAATCTGGTGGCACCGGGCAAACGCCCGTTTCACACCATCATCCCGGCCTTCCTCACCAAGGACGGCCAGCCGGTGATGAGTTACGGCGTGATGGGCGCGAACATGCAGCCCCAGGGCCACATGCAAACGCTGGTGCGCATGCTCGACTACGGGCAGAACCCGCAGGCCGCCTGCGACGCGCCGCGCTGGCGCTACCACGAAGGCATGGAACTCAACGTCGAGCCGGCCATGAACGGCGCCACGGTGCAGGGCCTGCGCGATCGCGGCCACGTCATCGCCGACATCGGCGGCGCGGGCAACTCGTATCAGGACTTCGGCGCCGGCCAGTTCATCTGGCGCATGGGCGACCCGGGCCGCGAAGGCTACCTGGCCGCCAGCGACCCGCGTCGCGACGGGCAGGCGGTGGGGTTTTGAGCCCTGATCGAACGCGCCTCGCGACCTCGGCTTGCGAGCGCAAGAAAGTCCTCACCGGCCTGGCGCTGGCCACTTGCGGCGCCATCGCTTTCAGCGGCAAGGCCATCATCGTCAAGCTGGCCTATCGGCACGGCGTGGACGCGGTCACGCTCATCATGTACCGCATGTTGTTTGCGCTGCCGATCTTTGCCGCGATGGCCTGGTGGGCCACCTACAAGCAGGGCGGCACGCGCAAGCCCGCGCTCACGCGGCGCGACTGGATCGGCGTGCTCGGGCTGGGCGTCAGCGGCTACTACCTGGCGAGTTTTTTGGACTTTGCCGGCCTGGCCTACATCAGCGCCTCGCTCGAGCGCCTGATCCTGTACCTCAACCCCACGCTGGTGCTGCTGCTGGGCTGGGTGCTGTATGGCCGGCGCATCACGCGCCTGCAGGCCTTGGGCATGGCCATCAGCTATGTCGGGGTGGTGCTGGTGTTCGGGCACGAAATCAAGCTCGAAGGCACGCAGGCCGCCTGGGGCGCGCTGCTGGTCTTTCTGAGCGCCATCAGCTATGCCATCTACCTGGTTTACAGCGGCGAGCTGGTGCAGCGCCTGGGCTCGATACGCCTGGTGGGTATGGCCACCACCGTGGCCTGCCTGCTGTGCATCCTGCAGTTCGTGCTGCTGCGCCCGCTGAGTGCAGCGCAGGTGGCCACGCCCGTGCTGTGGCTGTCCTTGCTCAACGCCACGGCCTGCACCGCCGTGCCGGTGTTGATGGTGATGATGGCGATCGAGCGCATCGGCTCGGGCCTGGCGGCACAGACCGGCATGGTGGGCCCGATGTCCACCATCCTGATGGGTGTGCTGATTTTGGGCGAGCCCTTCACCGCCTGGGTGGCGGCGGGCACGGCACTGGTGATCTCGGGCATCTTCGTATTCACCAGCGCCGGGCGCCAAGCCAGCCGCTGAACATTCAACTTTTGATCACTGGGAGAACTTCATGGACTTGGGAATTGCAGGCAAGTGGGCGCTGGTGTGCGGCGCGAGCCGGGGGCTGGGCTTTGGCTGTGCGCAAGCACTGGTGCGCGAGGGTGTGAACGTGCTGATCGTGGCGCGCGGCGAGAGCGCGCTGGAGGAGGCCGCAGCGCAACTGCGCAGCGACCCCTTGCGCAGTGCCGACGCCAGCGTGCTGAGCGTCTGCGCCGACATCACCACGGCGGCTGGACGCGAGGCCGTGTTTGCCCAGCGCATCGACTTCGACATCGTCGTCACCAACGCCGGCGGCCCGCCACCGGGCGACTTCCGTGCCTGGGACCGCGACGCCTGGATCAGCGCCATCGACGCCAACATGCTCACCCCCATCGAGCTCATCAAGGCCACGGTGGACGGCATGATGGCGCGCGGCTTTGGCCGCATCGTGAACATCACATCGAGCGCGGTGAAGGCGCCGATCGACATCCTGGGTTTGAGCAACGGTGCGCGCAGCGGACTCACGGGCTTTGTCGCCGGCGCTTCGCGCAGCGCGCTCGCGGCCAAGGGCGTGACCATCAACAACTTGCTGCCCGGCGCCTTTGCCACGGACCGGCTGACCGCCATCTTCCAGGGCGCCTCCGCGCGCACCGGCAAATCGGTGGAAGTACTGAGCGAGGCGCGCCGCACGGCGATTCCCGCACAGCGCTTTGGCAACCCGGCGGAGTTCGGCGCGATCTGCGCCTTCCTGTGCAGCCAGCACGCCGGCTACATGACGGGCCAGAACGTGCTGGCCGATGGCGGGGCGTATCCGGGGACGTTCTGAATACCGTCGGTCTCTGGGTCAAGACCGAGCGCTTGTTACCGAGCCTTCAGAGCAGACAAGGTTGCATGGTAAACCGCCGCGTCATTGGCCATATCGACGGTCAATGGAACATCCGGTACGAGCGCTTCGTTGTGACCGCGGTTTCGGTTGCGCCAGACTTTTAACGGCATCAAGAGCTTGTTACCACTGGGTAAGTCAATGAACCCACCGTTCAAATACACGGTATCAGCATCGGTGGTCTGACCCAAATGGATTGAGTTCGGTATCAGGCGGATGGCGTCAGCAAGGTCCAGGCAGGCACTGAAACACGCGGAGTCGGTTAACAGCACAACGGTTCCGTTGAAGCGGCGCAGTTTTCCGTGACGACGTTGCACCTCCGCTCGGTTGATGGCGTAGCCGTCGGATTCGTCAACCCAAATTTTCTTGGCTTCTTTTGCTGTTTTGAGCTTCGAAAGGAGTTGCTTGGTCTCTTGCACATCGGCGTGGTCAGGTCCCAGTGCCCTGGTCATTTCGGAAACATACCAGGCGACTGTGGCAATGGACTCATCCGATACGCGCCATTGTGCGTACACCGGGGGTAATTTCTCAATGCCAGCATGGTCGTATTCGAGTCCACCTGTGGCTGCCTCAAGCAGCCTGTTGCCTACGTTGCTGTCGCCGCCACCATTGTTGCGAACGTCAAAGACGATGTGGGTAATGCCACTGTTGCTGGTCAGAGAGGGTAGTTTCGCCAACACCGCGTCCAACTCAGTCACAAGTTCTGGCCGAAGTTCAAAGGATGCGGATCGAATCCATAAGACGTTGTCGCTAAGTTGTACCGAATGGACCGGCCGAATGAGCTCCATGTGGTGGGGCGAAAGCAGTTTTTGCGCCAAATCCGGGGAGGCAGATTGATAGTGAACGGTAACGTCAATGGATGCCCCCTGGTCCGTTTTGAATCGGCAGTGTTTAAGTTCCATTCCGGTGAGTGGTTTGACGGCAAGCATCGGCGTCAGCAGCGGCTTCATGGTCGAAAAATTTCTACGGTCGTAGAAGGGGACGATGTTGTTGCGCAAGAGTTGCTCGGCAGTTTGGCCGTCGCATTCCAACAGTTTGGCGCCAATGGGTGGCACGGCCGCTGGCCAGGATAGAGCGGTCTCGGTGACTATGTACGCACCTTGCACGAAATCGACGCGCCAGCCCGTCACTTGCACGGAGGCATTGCCACGTGCATTGTCTGAGTAACCGAGGTGCCCGTCATAAAAGCCGGTCACGTAGTAGCGCACAGCGGCCATGGCGGCGTCATAGCTGTGAACTTTTGGTATGAGCTTTTGTGCTTGCTGATAGCCAGACTCGGTCCATGCTTCGAACGCCGGGTTGAGCTTGTCTATGGAGCCCGGATGCACCTGTTGTATCAGTCGTTTGACCGCATCCAGATCAGATTGCGCCATGGTTCGCCAGTCGGCGGTTGTTTTGTCGGTACTGTCCGCGCCAAAGGCTGTACCAGCTGACAGCGTCGTCATGGCGCCGGTGACGAGCGCGGTTTGGAGATACTTTCTCATGGCTATCTTTGTGGGTTGTTAAATTTCGGGGTGCAGCTTCCCAACTCCCGATGTGCTCGGCAGCTTGGGGTTGCGCAGGATGCTGGGTCGGAGGTGCTTAGCTCAGTTGTTTCGTCGCCGAAACTGAATCGCGATCCAGATCAGACAGACGCCACCGACCGCGCCAATCCAAAGTGAGGGACTCGCGAGGTACTTACACGAATCGATGAGCAAAACTTCAAGAATCGAGCGGTTAGACAATTCGAGGCCCGATGGATTTAGCGGCTGAAAGCTAAAGAACCATGCGTAAGGGAAGCCACCCAATGCCAGCCTTGCAGCGAAGTCATTCCAATACCATTGAGTGTCGGTCCATATGTCACGGACTGTATTGATGTATGCAAGAGTTCCACCGGTGGTGAGCACGCCACCAAACACCCACAGCAGAGGATAGTTTCTGGCCTTGGCTCCCGCCACCAGGAGCACACCAGCCATCGGCAGCGCCCACAGGGCGAATATCGGAATGCTTGCCAACAGCGCCAGTGCACTCAAGTAGGTGTCGGGATAGGCGAGCACGCTGGATTCAAGGGGTAAACCGGCCATGAGTCCCAACGCAGTGTGAATAACGAGCAATATGGCACCGCCGACGATGGCCACGGTGTAGGTGACCAGGGGAGCCACGACCAACGCCGTGAGCGTCTTGGCAATGACGGTAGCGCTGTCCCCAACGGGAAGTGATCGCCAAAAAAGAACGGATCCGTCTTTGCGCTCGGCATACAAAGCGCTTGCCAAGTATGACACCATGGTCAAATACAGTGTGAGTATCAAAGGGGTCGCATAGGTCAGGTAATTTTTTGCGACTTCGTCGCTTCGTCCAAAGTTTCGCACCAAGCGCTGTAATGAGCTAGGTGCTGTGGCAACCGGCCCATCTTTTCCCGCCATGAACGGGCCAATGTTGATCGTGCACTGGGGTGGTTCACATATGGCCGTTTCAACTGTTTTGCTGACCAACACAAGTCCTATCAGCAAGCCGACAGCGATGACGGGAAACCATAAGAACAATCCGCGATGCTCCCAAAACTCCCTTTTGATCAACCACTTCATCGTGTTCATGTGTAGATTCCTTTCATGTGGGCGCCAAATATGTCGGCCAGGGACGGGTGACGGGTTTCGCCCAGCGTGCTCAGTTGGGCCTGCGGCATTCCATCGAACAGCATCACGCTTTTGCCAAAGCTCTGGCGTTCGTCGATGGGTTTGAGCGCTTGAGCGGCAGCGACATGTTCTGGTGAAACCTGAAGTTCGACAAAACGTTCACCCAGTGTTTCCATGCTGCTGACGAGCGTGAGTTGGCCGCCGCGAATAAACATCACATCTGTCAGGATCTGGACAGTGCCAAGTTCTCGCTGCCGATCACCCGGGTTTTTGAGTCAGCCGCAGAGTTGACAATTCCGTTGCCAAGTCAATCCAGCGCTCCATCAGGAGCTTCAGGCGCTCGTAGTTCTTGAGCTGCTTGCGCACTGCTGGCAAATCCTCCTTCTTGACGAACTTGCTGCTGCTTTTTCCCTTTCGCGTGTAGCTCACCTGGTAGTAGGGTCCGTGCTTGACGGGTGGAGTGGCCTTGCATCGAC
>CAIMSP010000111.1 GCA_903844215.1 uncultured beta proteobacterium
GCCGCGCCTGCCAGCACTGGAAAGCGGGCGTCACCGGCGGCGCGCAGTGCGTTGATGATGATCACGTTGCAGGTGCGCCCCGGCTCCAGCAACACCGTGATCCAGAGCAAGGTGCTGGCGCTGGCGATGATTTGCGGATCGCTGGTGAACAGGAGCAGCGTCCACTGCGCCGTGCCGGCCACCAGCAGCGACACCAGCAGCGAGCCCAGCAGTCCCAGCATGAGGCTGTTGCGCAGCAGTCGGTGCGCCTGGCGCAAGTGAGCGGCACCCACCAGATGACCGATCAGCACTTCGCTCGCCAGTCCAATGGACAGGCTGAACAGCACCACGATGTGCATGCACTGGAAAGCGTAGCTCTGCGTGGCCAGTGCCTGTGCGCCCATGCCCGCGACCACACTCACCGAGACCAGCATGGCGACGCGGTAGGCGACGTTTTCAGCGGCACCGGGCAGTCCGATGTGCAGCACCGGCCCCAGGCGCTTCCAGTGCACGACCCACCAGTCGCGCGCCCGTGGCACCAGGTCCAGGCGCCAGCGCCAAAGCCACAGATGCAGACCCAGGCCAAAGGCGCGACTCAGGCCCAGCGCCAGCGCAAAGCCCACCAGCCCCAGAGCGGGCACCGGCCCGAAGCCGCGCATCAAGGGAAAGCACAGCAGCAGATGCAGGCCGTGCATGCTCAGGATGTTGAGCATCACGTCGCGCGTGCGCAAGTGCGCCCGCATGACCGAGGCCATGCTGGCGTTGTAGGCGTCCAGCAGCAGCGCCAGCGCCAGCGTTTGCAAATAGGGCTGGGCCAGCGTCAACACCTCGGGCGGTGCGTTCACCCACCGCAGCAGCCTGCCGGCGCTGGAAAAAACCAGCAACGCCACGGCCAAGCCCAGCCAGGTGCTCGCGCCCAGTGAGGCGCGCGCGGTTTCATCGGCGCCGCTGCGGTTGCCCGCGCCCAGGTTTTGCGTGACCACCACGCTCACGCCCATGCTGACGATGCGAAACAGCAGGAAGAACGCCACCTGCACCTGATTGGACAGCGCAAAAGCCGCCGCCGTGGTGTCCGAAATCCCTGCGGCCAGCCACAGCCCCATCAGGCCCACGGCAAAACCGAGCAGCAACTCCGCCAGCATCGGCCAGGCGATGCTGGCCATGCGCGGACGTGCTTTGGCCAGCGTCATGTCAGCTCGCGCCTCATGCGGCGGCGGCTTGGTCCAGGTGCAGCAATTCGATCGGGCCGCGGCCACTGCCCGCCGTGATCAGTCCGAGCACGCGTCCCGGTTCGTTGCCCACCATGCTCCAGGCAAAACGCCAGGCCCAATTGCCAACGGTTGATCCTGGCAGATTCATGCGCTGGCTGGCGTCCAGGCCGAGCACGTCCTGCATCGGGAACACGGCCATGTTGGCCACCGAATTGCTGGCGGCACGGATCATCGCCCAGTGAATATTGTGTTCACCCGCCGCCAAATAACTGCCGGCGTAGGCGCGTTCGCGTGGCGGCGCGTTCTGCCACCAGCCGCGCGCGGTTTCGTTGTCGTGGGTGCCGCTATAGACGACGTAGTGCTGGCCGTAGTTGTGCGGCAGGAACTCGTGGCTGGCGTCGCCGCCAAAGGCGAATTGCAGGATCTTCATGCCCGCAAAGCCGCAGCCGTCGCGCAGCTCGATCACATCGGGCGTGATCAGGCCCAGGTCTTCGGCGACGATGGGCAGTTTGCCCAGGGCGCGCTCGATCGCTGCGAACAGCGCCTTGCCCGGCGCTGGCACCCAGCGCCCCTGCATGGCCGTGGGACATTCCGCCGGGATCTCGTAATAGCTGGCAAAGCCGCGAAAGTGGTCGATACGAAACAGGTTCGTTTGCTCCAGCGCGCGCCTTAGGCGCGCCGTCCACCAGGAAAAATCTTCGGCCGCCATGCGCTCCCAGCGGTACAGCGGATTGCCCCAACGCTGCCCGCTTGGCGCGAAGCCGTCGGGGGGCACGCCCGCGACCACCGTGGGTTGAAAGTCCTGATCCAGAAAATACAGATCCGGACGCGCCCAGCAGTCCGCGCTGTGGTGCGCAACGAAGATCGGCAAGTCGCCCATGAGCCAGACGCCGCGCGCATTCGCATACGATTTGAGGGCCGCGACCTGGGTGTCGAAACACCACTGCACGAACTGCCAGAAAGCGATTTCCGGCGCGTGCTCCAGGCTGGCCGCCTGCAAGGCCGCAGGCTCACGCCGGCGCAGCGGTTGCGCCCACTCCCACCAGGGCAGGCCGGCGTGCGCCGTCTCCAACGCCATGAACAGCGCGTAGTCGGCCAGCCAATCATTGTGCTTTTCGCACCAGGCCGAGAACTCGGCGCGCTGCACCGACGTGGCCGCCTCGAAGAAGCCCTTGGCGGCGGCGCGCAGCTGCGTCAAACGCCAGGGAACCACGCGAGCGTAGTCCACGCGCGCGGCCTCGAAGCCGCCTTCGGGCAGCGTCGGGGCTGGTAGCCAGCCGCTTTGCACCAGCGGTTCAAGCGCCACCATCAAGGGACTTCCGGCGAAGGCCGAAACGCTTTGGTAGGGCGAGTCGCAAGGACCGATGGGCGTGGTCGGCAGCCACTGCCAGACGCTTTGCCCCGCCGAGACCAGCCAGTTCACGTAGTGGTAGGCGCCGGGGCCGAAGTCGCCCATGCCGTGCGGGCCGGGCAGCGAGGTGATGTGCAGCAGCACGCCGCTGGAGCGTTGTTCAAGGTTCATGATGAAGAAATAGAGTCAGTTGAAGATACGGCGCAGCACCAGCACGCTGTGCGCCGGCAGGCTGAGCTGGCTCAGGCGCTCGGCGCTGGGCACCAGGGCGGCGCTGCTGTCCAGTGCCAGACACCAGTCGCCCTCGGGCAGATGGAAGGGTCGGGCATGCGGGTCGGGGTTGAACGCCAGCAACAGGCAGGCCGGCAGGCTGCCCGGTGCGGCGGATATCTGGCAGGCAAAGGCGTGGTCGGCATCGTCGTGCCACTCGGCCGATGTCAATTCCGCGCCGCTGGGCGTGAGCCACATCAGTCGCGGTGCCGGGTGCGGGTGCGCGTCGGGCAGGAACCATTCGGCGTGGCGCAGCAGCGGTTCGCTGCGGCGCAGCGCCGTGAGCTCGGCGACGAAGTTGTTCAGCGCTTGGACGGCGCTTGACCAGTCCAGCCAGCTCGTGGCGTTGTCCTGACAATAGGCGTTGTTGTTGCCCTGCTGGGTCTTGCCGATCTCGTCGCCCGCGCACAGCATGGGCGTGCCCTGAGACAGCAGCACCGTGGCCAGCATGGCGCGGCGCACGCGCTCGCGCAGCGCCAGAATTTGCGGGTCGTCGCTGGCTCCTTCCACGCCGTGATTGGCGCAGAGTTCGCCGTCGCGCCCGTCGGCGTTGTTCTCGCCGTTGGCCAGGTTGTGACGCTGGCTGTAGCTCACCACGTCGGTGAGCGTGAAGCCGTCGTGCACGGTGACGAAATTCACCGACGCCGTGGGTCGGCGCTGGCTGTGGTGAAACAGGTCGTTGGAGGCCGTCAGGCGCCGCGCCAGTTCACCGCGCGTGCTGCCGCGCTGCAACCAGTAGCCGCGCACGGCGTCGCGGTACTTGTCGTTCCATTCCAGGAAACGTCCGGGAAACTTCCCCACCTGGTAGCCCAGCGGGCCCGCATCCCAAGGCTCGGCGATGAGTTGCACCTGGGACAACACCGGATCCTGTTGCAGCGCCACAAAGAAGGCCGCGTTCGAGGCAAAACCATGCGCGCCACGGCCCAGCACCGGTGCCAGATCAAAGCGGAAGCCGTCCACGCCCATCTCCGTCACCCAGTAGCGCAGTGAATCCAGCACAAACTGCGTCACCTGCGGCTGCGCCACATTCAAGGCGTTGCCGCAGCCGGTGAGGTTCTCATAGCGGCTCTTGTCGCTGGGCACCAGGTGATACCAGCTGGCATTGTCCAGGCCGCGAAAACTCAGCGTGGGGCCATTCTCGTTGCCCTCGGGCGTGTGGTTGTAAACCACGTCCAGCACCACTTCGAGCCCGGCCGCGTGCAGCGCGCGCACCATGGCGCGAAACTCCTGCGTCACGGCCGCAGGGTCACCGGGCTGCGTCGCGAAGCGCGGATTTGGGCAGAAGAAACCGAGCGTGTTGTAGCCCCAGTAGTTGCTGCTACCGCGGGCCGCCAGCGCCGGTTCGTCTAGGCTGTACTGCACCGGCAGCAAGGACAGCGTGGTCACGCCCAGGGCCTTGAAGTGGGCAATCGAGGCTGGATGTGCCAGGCCGGCATAGCTGCCGCGCAGTGCCTGTGGAATGGCCGGATGCGTCATGGAAAAACCCTTGACGTGGACCTCGTACAGCACGCGCTGCGCCTGCTCGTGGCCTGGCCGGCGCCAGGGCGCCAAGTCCAACGGCGCTGCCACCCGCGCCTTGAGCGCGTGCTGCGCGTTGTCGCGGCAGTCGAAGGAATTCGCCGCATCGGCGTGGCCCAGGCGATAGCCGTGTTGCTCGGCCGTCCACGCGAAGTGCCCCACGATCTCGCGGGCATAGGGGTCGAGCAGCAGCTTGTAGGGATTGAAGCGGTGCCCGCTGTGCGGCTCGTAGGGGCCGTGGGCGCGCAAGCCATAGACCAGGCCCGGACCGGCGGCGCGCAGCAAGCCGTGAAACACCCCCTCGTGCGGGCCGAACAGGCTCAGGCGTTGCAGTTCTTGGGTGCCGCTGGCGTCGAACAGACACAGTTCCATGGCCGTGGCATGGCGCGAAAAGACCGCGAAATTCACGCCCTCAAGCTGCGGCTGTGGGCCCATCGGGTAAGGCAGGCCCTCGCTCAGGGTCCAACTGGCGGGGTGCTTCAAGGTCGGGGAACAAATTGGGTCCATGGGTCTTCCATCAGCGGCGCTGGCTCGGCTTCAGACCGGCAGCAAAAACAGGGTCGCCAGCGGCGGCAGGTTCAACTGAACCGATTGTCCGCGCCCGTGTGCCGGACGCGGCTGCACTGGCAACGCGACTGCGGCGTTGCCCAGGTTGGCGCCACCATAGTGCTGCGAGTCGGTGTTGAGCACCTCGCGCCAGGCGGCAAAGCCCTCTGGCACACCGAGTCGATAGTCGCTGCGCACCACCGGCGTGAAATTGCACAGCACCAGCATCACCCCACCCTCGCCATCGCGGCGCAGCCAGGCGAACACCGATTGATCGGCGTCGTCCGCCACCAGCCATTCAAAGCCATGGGGCTCGCAGTCGAGCTGGTGCAAGGGGCGGTGCCTTCGGTAGAGCTGGTTCAAGTCCTGGATCAGCCGCTGTATGCCGGCGTGGCGCGCGTCGTCGAGCAACTGCCAGGGCAGCTCGGCGTCGTGGTTCCATTCGCCCGGCTGCGCAAACTCCTGACCCATGAACAGCAGCTTCTTGCCCGGATGGCCCCACATGAAACCATAGTAAGCGCGCAGGTTGGCAAAGCGCTGCCAGTCGTCGCCCGGCATCTTGCCCAGCAGCGAACCCTTGCCGTGCACCACCTCGTCGTGCGACAGCGGCAGCACGAAGTTCTCGCTGAAGGCGTAAACCATGCCAAAGCTCATCTTGCTGTGATGCCAGCGCCGGTGCACGGCGTCCTCGTGCATGTAGGCCAGTGTGTCGTTCATCCAGCCCATGTTCCACTTGTAGTGAAACCCCAGGCCACCACTGCTGGTGGGCGCGGACACGCCGGGAAAAGCGGTGGACTCTTCGGCCAGCGTGATCGTGCCCGGCGCATGCGCGCCCAGCACCTCGTTCACCTGGCGCAGCAGCGAGATCGCTTCGAGGTTTTCACGCCCGCCGTGCACATTGGGAATCCACTCGCCCGCCGGGCGCGAATAGTCGCGGTACAGCATCGAGGCCACGGCGTCCACGCGCAAGCCGTCCACGCCATAGCACTCCATCCAGTAGAGGGCGTTGCCGACCAGAAAGTTGCGCACCTCGGCGCGGCCAAAGTTGTAGATCAGCGTGTCCCAGTCGCGGTGCACGCCTTCGCGCGCATCGGCGTATTCGTACAGCGGCGTGCCATCGAGCTGCGCCAGACCGAAGGCGTCGTGCGGGAAGTGCGCTGGCACCCAGTCCAGAAGCACGCCAATGCCGCGCGCATGGCAGGCCTGGACCAGCCGCTGCAGTCCTTCGGGTTCGCCAAAGCGCGCGCTGGGAGAGTACAGGCCCAGCGTCTGGTAGCCCCAGGAACCGTCAAAGGGGTGCTCGCTGATGGGCAGCAGCTCGACATGGGTGAAGCCCAGCTTGGCAGCGTAGTCGGGAAGGCTTTGCGCCAGCTCGTCCCAGGACGCAAAGCGCCCGCCTTGGCCGTGGCGCCAAGAGCCCAGGTGCACCTCGTAGATGCTCAAGGGCGCGTGGCGCTCATTCGCCGCGCCGCGCCCTGGGGCGAGTGCGCGTGGCGTCGGCATGGCGGCCACGCGGCTGGCGGTGTCGGGGCGCAATTGCGAGGCGCGCGCGTAAGGGTCGGCCTTGAGCGGCAACACAGCGCCATCCGGCCCGACCAGTTCGAACTTGTAGAGGTCGCCCAGCACCACGTGCGGCACGAAAATTTCCCACACCCCAGCGTCGTGGCGCAGCCGCATCGGATGCCTGCGGCCATCCCAGACGTTGAACTCCCCCACCACGCTCACGCGCCTGGCGTTCGGCGCCCACAGCGCAAAGCGCACGCCGGCCACGCCGCGCTGCTCCATCAAATGTGCGCCGAGCACGGTGTAGGGGCGAAGGTGATTGCCTTGGCGCAGCGCCCGCAGATCGGCTTCATCGAGCTGCGGGCCGAAGCTGTAGGCATCGGCGTAGCGGCCCTCCTGAGCGTCGCTCCACAGCACGTTCAAGCGATACTCGAAAGGCTTGCGGCGCCGCGGAATGCGCGCTTCAAACAGACCGTCGGCATGGCGCCAACCCAGTGCGAGAATCAATTTGCCGGTGACGGCGTCGATCACCTGCACCTGTTGCGCGCCGGGCAACAGCGCGCGCAGCCAGAGCCGACCGTCCGGCGCCTGGTGCAGGCCCAGCACGGCGAACGGGTCAGCGTGGCGGGCGCCAAGCAGCGCCTGCACGTCTGCGTCTTGCATCATCCTGGGCTGCTCTCCTTGCTTAGTTGGGCGTCGCCGACCAAACGCTGTCGACGTATTGCGCAATGGTACGGTCTGCGGAGAATGATCCCATGCGGGCCACATTCAGCAGCGCTTTGTGCGCCCATTCTGTTGGCTCCTTGTAGAGCGCATCCACCCGCGTCTGGGCCTGCACATAGGCCGCGAAATCGGCCATCAGCAGATAACTGTCGCGGTTCAGCAAACCGTCGGTGAGCGGGCGATAGCGGTGCCCATTGCCGCAAGAGAACTCGCCCGAGGCGATGGCGTCGATCACCGCCTTGAGCTGGCGGTTTTCCTCGACATACAGGCGTGGGTCGTAGCCCAGCTCGCGCACCTGGGCGACCTCTTCGGTGCGCAGGCCAAAGACGAACATGTTCTCGGTTCCGATGGCCTGCGCCATCTCGATATTCGCGCCGTCCCAGGTGCCGATGGTGAGTGCGCCGTTCAGGCCGAACTTCATATTGCCCGTGCCCGAGGCTTCGGTTCCCGCCGTGGAAATCTGTTCGCTCAGATCGGCCGCCGGCAGCAGGACCTCGGCCAGGCTCACGCCGTAATTCGGCAGGAACACCAGCTTGAGCTTGTCGCCCACCCGCGGGTCGCTGTTGACCACGCGCGCCACGTCCAGGATCAGTTGAATTATGAGCTTGGCCGAGACATAGGCCGAAGCCGCCTTGCCGGCGATCACCACGGTGCGCGGCGTCCAGTCGGCTTGCGGGTCGGCGATGATGGCCTGGTAGCGCGCCACCACGTGCAGCACGTTGAGCAACTGGCGTTTGTATTCGTGGATGCGCTTGATCTGCACGTCAAACAGGCTGGCCGGATCGATCACGACACCGAGCTCGCGCCGGATCAGTGCCGCCAGGCGTTCCTTGTTCTGGCGCTTGGCGGCAAGAAACTCGCGTCCCAGCTCCACGTCGCCCGCCAGCGGCTCAAGCGCGCTCAAGGCATTCAGATCGCGCCGCCAGGCGCTGCCGATGTGCTGGTCGAGCAGCGTGGACAAAGCGGGGTTGGCCTGCATCAGCCAGCGCCGGGGCGTCACGCCATTGGTGACATTGTGAAAACGCTCGGGGAAGAGTTTGGCGTAGTCGGCAAAGATGGTCTGCACCATCAGTTGCGAATGCAGCGCCGAGACGCCGTTGACCTTGTGCGAGGCCAGCACCGCCAGCGCGGCCATGCGCACGCGGCGGGCGCCGCTCTCATCGATCAGGGACACGCTTTCGATCAGCGCTTCGTCGCCAGGGAAGCGCGCTCGCACCTGCGCCAGGAAGCGCTGGTTGATCTCGAAAATGATTTCCAGATGACGCGGCAGCAAGGCCTGGAACAAGGCCAGGTCCCAGGTCTCCAGCGCTTCGGGCATGAGCGTGTGGTTGGTGTAGGAAACGCTGGCCTGGGTCACGCTCCAGGCCTCGTCCCAGCCCAGTCCGTGCTCGTCCAGCAGCAGACGCATCAGTTCGGCCGGAGCCAGCGCCGGATGGGTGTCGTTCAAGTGGATGGCATTGCGCAGCGCCAGTCCTTGCAGGCTGCCGCACTCGCGCACATGGCGCGCGATCACGTCCTGCAGCGACGCGCTCACCAGGAACGCCTCCTGCTTGAGCCGCAGCTCGCGCCCGGCGGCGGTGCTGTCGTCGGGGTACAGCACCCAGTTCAGCGCGTCGGCGGCCACGCGATGCCGCGCCGCGCCGGCGTAGTCGCCCTGGCAAAAGGCCGCGAAGTCGATGGGCTGCGCCGCCACCGCGCTCCATTGGCGCAGCGTGGACACGCGTTCACCATGATGGGCCGGAACGATGAAGTCATAGGCCTGCGCCTGCAGCAGTTCGGCGGGCGCCCAGCGCCGCACGCCGCCTTCGAGCAGCACCCGCCCGCCAAAGCCCACCGGGTAGTTCAGCTCCGCGCGCGCCACCTCCCAGGGGTTGCCGTGTGGCATCCAGTCGTCGGGCGTTTCCACCTGTTTGCCGTTCTGAATGCGCTGCGCGAACATGCCGTACTGGTAGCGCAGACCGTAACCGAACGACGGCAGACCGAGCTCGGCAAACGAATCCAGAAAGCAGGCCGCCAGTCGGCCCAGGCCGCCGTTGCCCAGCGCGGCGTCGTGTTCGTGCTCCAGCACATTGGAGAGCTGCAGGCCGCGTGCGTGCAGTTGCTGGCGCAATTCGCCCTCCAGCCCCAAAGCCGCCAGCGCGTTGCCCAGCGCGCGCCCCATCAGGAACTCCATCGACAGGTAGTGCACGCGCCGACTGGGGCTGTGGCGCTCCAGGCGCGCGTCCTGCGCCTGGGTCGCGGCCCAGCGCTGGGCCAGCAATTCGCGGCAGGCCGTGGCCGCGGCGCGCAAGGCGATCTGGCTGCTCAGCTCCGGCCCCGACTGCGCCAGCTCGCGCGCAAAGGCAGAGCGAAAAGCCGGCCGCAGATCGATCGCAGTGGCATCGGCAACGACGCTGGGAGTCGTGTTCGGAGTGTTAAATATTTTCATGGCGCGGAACCTTGTGACAATGGATTTGAACATGGCAATTTGGAAGAGCCCGAGGCGTTGTTGCTCGAGTATCGCCGACATCAGGCATTTTCTGTAGTTTAGCTACATTAGGGAAATCCCGAATACCTATTTTCATTTAGGGGCAACGTCAAGAGCTTGCGGGAAAGTCATGTCAATTACCCGTTGTATCACTACATTGTGAGCGCTATACTGGCAAAAAAATCCGGGGCAGACCCCTGGCCATGGCGGCGCGCATGCGCCCTGGCTGCGCCTGCCCTTTCAATGACATGCGAGACAAGCCACCTTGACCTGAGGTGGCATGGAGATACCAGTGGCGAATGTAAACCTGTCGGGTGTGAGCAAGGTCTTCGGAACGACGCCGATCCTGCAGGACGTGAACCTGGAGATCCGCGACGGCGAATTCATGGTCTTCGTCGGGCCCTCGGGCTGCGGCAAATCGACCCTGCTGCGCCTCATCGCCGGCCTTGAAGACCTGAGCAGCGGCACACTGAAAATCAACGACCGAGTGGTGAACGACGTGCCACCAGCCGAACGCGGCATCGCCATGGTGTTTCAGTCCTACGCCCTGTACCCGCACATGAGCCTGTACGACAACATGGCCTTTGGCCTGCAGTTGGCCAAGCTGCCCAAGGAAGACATCGACGCCGCCGTGCAGCAGGCCGCCAAGATCCTGCACATCGAGCATCTGCTGCAACGCAAGCCCCGGGACCTGTCGGGCGGCCAGCGCCAGCGCGTGGCCATCGGGCGGGCGATCGTGCGCAAACCCGAGGTGTTCCTGTTTGATGAGCCGCTGTCCAATCTGGACGCGGCGCTGCGCGTGCGCATGCGCTACGAATTTGCCAAGCTGCATGAGGAGCTGAAAACCACCATGGTCTATGTCACGCACGACCAGGTCGAAGCCATGACGCTGGCCGACCGCATCGTGGTGCTGTCGGCCGGTCGCATCGAGCAAGTGGGCTCGCCACTGGAGCTGTACGAACACCCGGGCAACCTGTTTGTCGCCGGCTTCATCGGCTCACCGCGCATGAACTTCATCCAGGCCGAGGTGCTGCAGGCCAGCGCGCAGCAGGCCGTGGTGCAGCTGCAGGGCGGCGCGCGCATCCGCTGCGCCGTGGACGCCAGCAGCGCCAAGCCGGGCGACGCGCTCACGCTGGGCGTTCGACCCGAGCATCTGCGCACCGAGGGCCAGGAAAACCGCATCGAAGCCGACGTCACCTTCGTGGAGAACCTGGGCAGCACGACCCACGCCTACTGCGAATTCCCCGGCGTGGAAGAGGCGCTGACCTGCGAGCTCGATGGCGGCACGCGGGTGCGCGCCGGTAGCCGACTCGGCTTGAGTCTGCCCGCCGACAAAACCTATTTGTTCAACGCCTCGGGCCAGGCCTTGCGCCGCCACGTGGCGCTGGAGGTCTGATGCGCTCTTGTCTGACGACGCTGTGCGCGGCCACCGCGCTGCTGGCGGCGCTGCCAGCCAGCGCCGCTGAGCCGCTCAAACTGCTGGTCTGGATCAACGGCGACAAGGGCTACAACGGCCTGCAAAGAGTGGGCGATGCGTTCACGCAGGCCTCCGGCGTGCAAGTCGTGGTGCAGCACCCCGAGGGCGCGCCGGACAAGTTCCAGGCGGCCGCTGCGGCCGGCAAGGGCCCGGACATCTTCTGCTGGCCGCACGACCGCGTGGGCGAATGGGCCAAATCGGGCCTGATCGTGCCGATCAAGCCGCCGAAAAAGATCCGCGACGAGATCGACGAGTCCGCTTGGAAGGCGTTCACCTACCGCAGCAACGTCTGGGGTTACCCGCTGGCGATCGAGGCCGTCGGCTTGATCTACAACCGCGCCTTGGTGAAGACGCCACCGGCCACCTTCGACGAGGTCATCGCGCTGGACCAGCAACTGGCAGCGCAGGGCAAGAAGGCGCTGCTGTGGGATTACAACAAGACCTTCTTCACCTGGCCGCTGCTGGCCGGCAACGGGGGTTTTGTCTTCGCCCAAACCCCCGAGGGCGAGCTCGATCCGACCCGGGTGGGCGTGAATACGCCGGGCGCGGTCAAGGCCGCCCAGCTGCTGGAGCGCATGATCCAGAACGGGCAGTTGCCGCGCGGCGCGCGCTACGCCGAAATGGAAGCGGGCTTTGCCCGAGGCGAAATCGCCATGATGATCTCGGGTCCCTGGTCCTGGGACAACGCGCGCAAAAGCAAGATCGATTTTGCCGTCGGCCCGATCCCCGCCGTGACAGCGGGAAAGCCGTCCCGGTCCTTTGTCGGCGTGCTCGGCTGCATGATCGCCGCGCCCAGCCCGGTCAAGGATCTGGCACGCGAGTTCCTGGAGGGCCACGTGCTGCGCGTGAGCGGGCTCAAGGCGATTTCGGCCGATGTGGCGCTGGGCACCCCGGCCAACAAAGCCTACTTCGCCGAACTCTCCAGCGACGCCAACATCCGCGCCACCATGGAGAATGCGCGCGCCGGCGAGGCGCTGCCCAATATTCCGGACCTGGGGCGTTTTTGGCCGGCGATGGATGCGGCCCTGGAAGCCATTACCAACGGGCGGCAATCGCCGCAAGAAGCGCTCGATGGTGCGGCTGCGCGCATGCTGGTGAAGTGACATGAACAAGACCTCGTTGATCAAATGGCCGCTGGCCGCACTCGCTTCGCTGGCCCTGCTTTGGCTGGTGTTCGGCGTTTACCGCCAAGGCCAGCCGCTGTGGGCACTGGGCCTGCTCACCCTGGGTGGACTGGGCATCTATGTCTATCTTTCGGCGCGCACGCTGGCCTGGCGCTACCTCTTTCCGGGCGTGGCGGCGATGCTGGTGTTTGTCGCCTTTCCGCTGCTCTACACGATGCAGATCGGCTTCACCAACTATTCGTCAAGCAACCTGTTGAGCCAGGAGCGGGCGCGCAGCTATTTGCTCGATCAGGCCGAAGTGGACGAGACCAAGGCGCTGCAGTTCAGCCTGCACCGCGAGGGCGCGCACTGGCGCTTGCTGCTGACACCGGGCGACGGCGCCGCCAGTGCCCAGCGCTATGTCTCGCCGCCCTTGTCGCTGAACGAGACCGCGCCCGTGGCGATGCAGCTGCTGGCTGCGGACGCGAGCGCGCTGGCAGACGCCTTGACGCTCAAGCAGGTGCTGACGCAGCGCGACGCCCTGCGCGCACTCAAATTGACTTTGCCCGATCAGCGCCAATTGATCTACTCAGGGGTGCGCGAGTTCGCGCCCTTTGACCCGCTGTGGCAGGCGCTGCCCGATGGCGCCTTGCGCCAGCGCGCCAGCGGCAAGCTGTACCAGCCGAACGCCGACACCGGCTTTTTCGAAGACGGCCAGGGTCAGCGCCTGCAGCCGGGCTTCAAAGTGAATGTCGGCTGGCACAACTACGCGCGCATCTTTGGCGACCCCGACATGCGCGGCCCCTTTGTGTCGATCTTCATCTGGACCATCGCCTTTGCCGCGCTCACGGTGCTGTTCTCCACCGCCATCGGCATGACACTGGCCGTGGTGTTGAACTGGGAGGCACTGCGCTTTCGCACGCTCTACCGCACGCTGCTGTTCCTGCCCTACGCGGTGCCGGGGTTCATTTCCATCCTGGTGTTCAAGGGCCTGTTCAACCAGAACTTTGGTGAAATCAACGCCGTGCTGAACGCGCTCTTTGGCATCAAGCCGGCCTGGTTTGCCGACGCCACGCTGGCCAAGAGCATGATCCTGATCGTCAACACCTGGCTCGGTTATCCCTACATCATGGTGATCTGCACCGGCCTGATCAAAGCCATTCCGGCCGACCTGTACGAGGCTTCGGCGATTGCCGGCGCGGGCCCCTTGAGCAACTTCTGGCGCATCACCGCGCCGCTGATCGCGCGCCCGCTGATGCCGCTGTTGATCTCGGCCTTTGCCTTCAACTTCAACAACTTCGTGCTGATCTCGCTGCTCACCGACGGTCGCCCGGACTACCTCAACACCAAGCTGCCGGCCGGCACGACCGACATTCTGGTGTCCTATACCTACCGCATCGCCTTCACCGACGCCGGCGCCAATTTTGGCTTGGCGGCGGCGATCTCGACCGTGATCTTCTTCCTCGTGGCGCTGCTGTCGATCGTGAACCTGAAGTTCTCGCGCACGCAGGGCCACACCAACCGGTAAGCACCATGGCACTTGTCACTGGAAAAAATCAACGCTGGCGTGTCGCCGCAGCCCATGTCGGCCTGTGGGCGCTGCTGCTCGTCACGCTGTTCCCGCTGCTGGCGGTGGTGTCGATTTCGCTGCGCCCGGGCAACTTTGCCACGGGATCACTGATACCCGCGGAGCTCAGCCTGGAGCACTGGAAACTGGCGCTGGGCATGTCCTACACCGGCGCCGACGGCGTCACCGTGCAACCGCCGTTTCCGGTGCTGCTGTGGCTTTGGAATTCGATCAAGGTGGCGACGATTTCGGCCGTGCTGATCGTGGCGATTTCAACCACGGCGGCCTATGGCTTTGCGCGTTTGAAGTTTCGCTTCAAGGCGCCGATCCTGAACAGCATGCTGCTGCTGCAGATGTTTCCGGTGGCGGTGGCGCTGGTGGCGATCTACGCCATTTTCGAGGCCATAGGCCACTATGTGCCCTGGCTCGGAATTGAAACGCATGCCGGCCTGATCGTGGCCTACCTGGGGGGCGTGGCAACGCATGTCTGGACCATCAAGGGCTACTTTGAAACCATTCCGGTCGAGATCGAGGAATGCGCCAAGGTCGATGGCGCCACCTCCTGGCAGGCCTTTTACCGGGTGCTGCTGCCCATGGCCGTGCCGATCCTGATGGTGGTGTTCGTGCTGGCCTTCATCGGCACCATCATTGAGTACCCGGTGGCTTCCATCCTGCTGCGCGAAGAACCCAATCTGACGCTGGCCGTGGGCTCCAAGTACTACCTGTACGAGCAGAAATACCTGTGGGGCGATTTCGCCGCCGCCGCCGTGCTCTCGGGCCTGCCCATCACGCTGGTGTTTCTGGCGGCGCAGCGCTGGATCGTTTCGGGGCTGACCTCGGGTGGTGTGAAAGGTTGAGCGTGCGCTGCATTTCACTGGCCCTGGGCCTGGGCCTGGTACTGCTCGGCGGCTGCGCGGCACCGAAGGCCCTCGCGCCCACCACCCGCCCCGCGATCGCCAAACCGGCGCCTTGCCACGCCCATCCGCTGGGCGGGCGCGATCTCTTTTTGCGCGGCAGCTTCAACGCCTGGGGCGCAGACGAAGCGCAGAAGTTCATTTATTTCTGCGATCGCTTCGAGCTCGTCACCAAGCTCGACGGCCAACACAGTTTCAAGCTCGGCGCTGAGGACTGGTCGGCCGACGCCGATCTGGGCGGCGCCAAGATCCAACCCGGCGTGGCCACGCCGCTGTCCTACAAGGGCGCGGCCATGGCCTATGCCTTCAACGGCCGCTACCGCGTCACGCTCACCCTGGCACCGACCACGCCGGCTCCCACCATGACGATCACCGAATGCCCCACTTCCCTCATGGGCGCCGCCCTGCCCTGCGCGACAGCTCCAGAATCGGCTGCGCCAGCCAGCACCGACCCGATCGCGTTGAGCCTGCGCCACGACTCGCGCGCCTTGCAGGACAAGGCGCCGTTTGGCGCAGTGGTCGCGGGCCGCTCGCTTGACTTTGCTCTGAACGCCCTCCCCGGCGTGTCAAGTGTGACGCTGGTGCTGGAGAAGCGCCGGCTCGAAGGCAACCAGGAACTGCTGGAGTACACGCCCGCCGCGCGGCTGGCGCTGCAACGTTCTGCAGCGGGCGCCGACGGCATGGAGCGCTGGAATGCGCACTACCGGTTCCTGGACGTGAGCGTCTACGGCTACTACTTTGAGGTGGACATCGCGGGTCAGACCTACGTCTATCAGAACAACGCCAATGCCATCTTTTGGACGCGCGAAAAAGGCTCGGGTGGCGTCGGCCATGTGGACCTTCTGCCCAAGTCGAGCAAGAGCGTGCGCCGCTTTCGCCAGACCGTTTATGCCGCCGATTTTGTCGTGCCCGCCTGGGCCAAGGACGCGGTTTATTACTACATCTTCCCGGAGCGATTTCGCAACGGCAGTCTGGCCAACGATCCGCAGCCGGGACGTGAGCGCTACCATGACCAGGCCGTGGAGTTGCACCAGGACTGGCTGGAAAAACCCTTCAAGCCCGGCTCGGGCGACGGCTCGGACGCGGTGTACAACAACGACTTCTTTGGCGGCGACCTCGCCGGCATCATCGAAAAGCTCGACTACATCGCCGAGCTCGGCGCGAACACCCTCTACATCACGCCGCTGTTCCAGGCGGCAAGCAACCACAAGTACGACACGGCAGACTACCAGCACATCGACCCGGGCTTCGGGCGCAACCAAGACTTCGAGCGCCTGACACGGGAGGCCGCGAAGCGCGGCATCCGCGTCATCCCCGACGCCTCGCTGAATCACACCGGAAGCGACTCGATCTACTTCGACCGCTTCGGCAAGTACGGCGGTGCCGGTGCCTTTTTCGGCGGCAAGATCAACCCGGCTTCGCCCTATGCCGACTGGTACAAATTCGACGCGTCAAAGAGCGACCCCGACCAGCAGTACCAGGGCTGGGTCGGCGTGAAAGAATTGCCCGAATTGAACAAGGCCTCGCGCAGCTACCGCGACTTTGCCTATGGCGCCAAGGATTCCGTCATGAAGCAGTGGCTGGACCGGGGCGCTGCGGGTTGGCGCATGGACGTGGCGCCCTGGGTGCCGGACGATTTCTGGCGCGAATGGCGCGCGGCGATCAAGCAGCACCGCCCGGATGCGCTGACCATCGCCGAAACCTGGTTCGACGCCTCCAAGTTCTTCCTGGGCGACAGCTTCGACTCGACCATGAACTACATCTTTCGCAACACCGTGCTCGACTACGCGGGCGGCGGCAACGCCAAGGCCCTGTACGAGAACATCGAGTTGCTGCGCGAAGCCTACCCGCCGCAGTCCTTCTTTGCGCTGATGAACCTGCTCTCCAGCCACGACCAGGCGCGCGCCCTGCACCAGTTCGGCTACCACTCGGAGGGCGACGCTGCGGCCAGCATCGCCTTGGCCAAGCAGCGCTTGCGCCTGGCGGTCTTCTTCCAGATGGTGTTCCCCGGCGCGCCCGCCGTGTACTACGGCGACGAGGTCGGACTCACCGGCGGCGACGATCCCTACAACCGCGCCACCTACCCCTGGGCCGACCGGGGCGGCAAGCCCGACAACCATCTGCTCGACGACTTCAAACGCCTCATCCGACTGCGTCGCGAGCACGCGGTGTTGCGCCACGGCAGCCTGTCGGCGCCGCTGCTGGCGAACGAGCATGTGATCGTGCTGGCACGACAGGACGGCTCGGACTGGGCCATCACCGCCACCAACAACAGCACGGCGCCGCAGACCGTGACGGTCCAACTCCCAGCTGAGGCGGCAGCGAGTGCATGGATCGATGCGCTGACCGGCGCGAAGGTCTTGCCTCTTAACGGCAGCGTCACGCTGACCGTGCCCGCGCTGTTTGGCCGCGTGCTGCTGGGTCGTTAAGCTGCTGCTGATGGGGTCTCGATTGTCCAACTCTCCAATCGCAGCCCCGGTACACAGCAGAATTCACGCGTGTTATTCGTGACCAGAATCGCGTTGGCGGCAACAGCACGCCGTCTCCAAAGTGCCGCACCACAACCTCAACCCCGTCCAACCGGTATTCCTTGGGCAGGCGAACTGCCTGGCTACGACCGGACTTGAACAAGCGTGCGGTATCCATGGAATTTCCCAAATCAGTTGATAGGCACCAATGATGGTGATCAAAAATCCGAAACGCAAGTGGAAAACAAAAGCCCCTTGCCAGCGCGAGCCGGCAAGGGGCAAAGCCCTCGGAGGACGAATGCTATCAGGGGGCGGTAAACACCACCGCAGTGCGCGCCGGGATGCTGAAGGTGCCGCTGGTCGCGTTATAGGCGGCCGCCTTGACGGTTGCGTCAACGCTTGCAGCGTGAACCGGGTGCAGTGCAAACGCGGCCTTCTGCGCAGCGGTGAGCGTCACGTTGTGGGGGTTCTTGTCAACGTTGATGAAGTACGCCAGCTTGCCGTAGTTCGCTCCGGCATAACCGGTGCCGTCCAGATACGCGGCCAACACCGTCGGCACCTGGCTGGAACCCGTGTTCAGGAAGGTCAAGCGGCTCTTGATATCTGCCGCTGTCTTGATGTGGAACAGCGAACTGCTGGCACGGATCTTGAGCAGGTCCTGGAACACGTTCTTGCTCCAAACGATGTCCGCCGGAGCCGGTTTGATCGTCGCCGCTGCGGTGAGCAATGGCTTCATCAACGCGGCGACGGTGGCGTTGCCTTCGAACGGCATGCCGACACCGAAGTTGTTGTCGGTGTAGCTCCAGTCAAGGCGGTTAAACCAGTCGCCACTGTTGTAGCTGTTGCGATCCAGACTCTTGCTGCGCAGCGTGTCCACACCCGCATGGTAATAGGCAATGCCCTGGCTGAAAGTCACGATCGCCGCACCCACCATTTGCACCCGAGCCCGATCGGCCTTGGAGGTTGACGTCGGCAGCTTCATCGCGGCCGAATCGAACAGCGTCTGGCTGTCGTGGTTCTCGATGTAATTAACGACCTCATCTGGCTGAGTCGCGTAGCCCACACCGGCCAGATTGCCGTCGCTCAACGGGAGCTGCGCGTCCCAGCTCGTGGTCAACGTGTAGCTGCCTATCGAGCCGGCCAAGCCGCCCTTGATCACGTCGCCGTACCAGGCCAGCGTTCCACTGGA
Source organism: uncultured beta proteobacterium (assembly GCA_903844215.1). Taxonomy (GTDB): domain Bacteria; phylum Pseudomonadota; class Gammaproteobacteria; order Burkholderiales; family Burkholderiaceae_C; genus CAIKVZ01. Next base: position 18,287 of record CAIMSP010000111.1, read on the forward strand.
ACCCGTGTTGTTATCGGCGACGTTGCGCTCGTTGACATCGTAATTGAAGCCGTTGAGGTAACCCTGATTCTTCATCAGCCATTCGTTGTCATCGCAGCAGCCGCCGCCGCGCACCTTGTCGCGCATCTGGTCTGCGAAAGTGCCGATGCCGTCACCTGGCATCTGCCCTTGTGCCGCCTGGACGAAACGCGACCCATTGGCGACGTTGCCGAAGTTCCAGCCCTCACCCAGCAATTGAACCGGACGGCCGGCGGCCAGCGCCACCTTGGCCTTCAGATCCTGCATCACAGCCCGTGGCTGCATGCCCATCAGGTCGAAACGGAAGGAGCTGATCTTGTAGTCCCGTGCCCAGGTGCTCACGGAGTCAATCATCAGCTTGGCCATCATCGCGTTTTCCGTCGCCGTGTCCTGGCAGCAGGTGTCGGTCGTCACGTTGCCGGCGGCATCGGTGCGCTGGTAGTAGCCTGGAACGATGCGGTCCAAAACAGATTTGGCATTTTGGCCAGCAGCCGAGGTGTGGTTGTACACCACGTCCATGCCGACCCGCAGACCGGCGGCGTGCAAGCCCTGCACCATGGCGCGGAATTCAACGATGCGCTTGGCACCGTCGGACGCATCGCTGGCGTAGCTGCCTTCGGGCACGGTGTAGTGCAATGGATCGTAGCCCCAGTTGAAGCAATCGCTGTCCTGCGTGGCCTTGATCAGGTTTTGCTGATCCAGAGCATCTGACAGAAACGACATGGCCATCGTTGGAGTCGTACAAGCACTTTCGGGAATGCTGGCGATGTCGAACGTGGGCAACAGATGCACGTCCGTCAGACCGGCTGTTGCCAGCGCCTTCAGGTGTTTCATGCCGTTGGAACCTGCTTCGCTGAAGGCCAGATATTTGCCACGATTGACCGCCGACACGGTGGAATCGTTGCCAGAGAAATCACGCACGTGCAACTCGTAAATCGACATGTCGGTTGCAGCCGTCACGGTGGATGGCGGCGTATCGGCGTCCCATCCCGCGGGCTTGAGGTTGGCTGCATTCAGGTCGGCAATGTAGCTGCGCTTGGAGTCGGTCGTGAGGCTCACGGAGTAGGGGTCAGTCACCCAATTACGCACGACGCCGGTGCCGCGAACAAACACATCGACGGCATACTTGTAGTACTTGCCAGACAGGTCACTCGCCTTGGTCAGACTCCAAACGCCCGTTGCGCTGTCAAACGTCAAGTCGTCCATTGTCTTGGCATCACCCGTCGGGCTGTCGTAGGTGAACCCAACCACCCGCATGGCCGTGGGTGCCCACAGCTTGAAGTTGGTGCTGCCACCACTGATACTGACGCCCAGACCGCTGACTGCTGTTGCGGCGGAATAGAGGTCGTCCATCGCGCCGGCAATCTGTGTCGCGGCCGCGTTTTGCACGAAGCCACTTGCATCTTCCTGCACCATCACCAGCTGCGCCTTATGCAGGTTGGGAAGTTGCGGCAAGTCAGCCGCCTTGACCGAATACACGCCGCCTGAGCCGATCCATTTGAAGCGGGTTGCGGCAGCGGCCGGCACGGTACCGGTGAACGCGTCCATGCTCAGGAAGCCATCGGCACCGCTGACCTTTTCATCCTTGCGCGCCTTGATCTGTCCGCCGGCCGAATAGTAGAGTTTCACCGTGCCGCCCGTGCTGTACACATGCGGCCATTGGATGAGTTGCTTGGTCAGCCAGACTGCGGCTGCTTGAGACAGCGATGACGAGCGCAAATCCTGCGCAACGTAGAAGACGGTGGCATTACCTTCTATCAGCCAGATATCACCCACCTGATTCGCAATCTTCAAACTGCCAAAGTCAACGTGGATATTGTTGTTGCGGCCGTCTTTGTCATTGGGGTCGCCAGCGGGAGGCATACCGTGAATGATGAATTCAAACGCCTTGCGCGTAGCGTCGGCGGTGGGGTTCAACACCGGGAAATCAAAATCAACCTCGCCTACGCCAACTTTGTAGTTGGGCATCGCTGTGAAAGCCGTGGGCGTGGTCCAACCTGGCATGGGTAGGCCACCGAGTCGTGATGTATCGAGCGGGTTGTTGTTGCCATCGGCCCAGAAGTGCAGGCCCCAATTGGCATAGTCCGCGCCGTAGCGCAGGTAGTGCACCCGAATCGCTGTCAGGTCAGGCACGACCGCCACCAGCGGATTGTGGTCGTAGGTCGCGGCATCACCCTCGACACGCCAAATCTCATTCTTGCCGGACTGCAAAATGTAATGTTGGTCCGCGCCGCCATTGTCCTTGTTGTCCTGCAGGTGGAACAGGAATCCCATATCATTGTTGAGTGGGGGTGGATTGACCTGCAGTGGCACGTTGTAGATCGCGCCGAAGCTGTCGGTGCCGCCGCTGTTGAAGCCCGCATTCCAGTTCGGGCTTTGAACCGCGCCCCAACTGTGGAGTTGCCAGCCGGCATAGTCAGCGTTAAGACGGTGGTAATGCACGATGACATCGCCCACGGGGACGCCGACGACGCCAGAACCTTCCGAATTGGTGGCGATGGAACGCAACAGCGTCGTCGTCACCGTACTGCTGGAGGCTGTCTGCAGATCCGGATTGGGCGGCGCTCCGATAGCAGCGATATTGCTGCTTGCATCACCGCCGCCGCCGCCGCCACCACCGCAACCGCTGATCAGCAGCGCCGCAAGTCCAATTTGAAGGTAGCCCAGCAGCCGGGCACGTCCTTTAGTCATTGAGAGTTTCATAATAAAGTCCTATAAACCGCGTGAATAGTTCAACCGATGCGTTGGGTTAAGAAATTGATCAGAACTTGTAGTTCGCACCAAGCAGCACGGTGCGGCCGTACTTGATGTAGTCCAGCGGCTTGTCGCGCGTGCCGGAGTAGGTTTTATAGACAGCATCGTTGATGTTGTTGACCTGCAAGGTGAAGCCCAGGCCCTTAAGCCCACCGGCCTCAAAGCTGTAACCCACTTGGCCGTCCACCACGCTCTCGCCCACCACATACTTGAGCACTCGGCTGCCGTCGTAGGTGGTGATTTCACCAACAAAGTCGGAGCGCGTGCGCTGGCTTACGCGAGCCGAGAAACCACTCTTCTCGTAGTAAAGGGTGACGTTGCTGACATTCTTGGAAAGCCCTGGCAAGGGGATGTTCGCGCCGACCTGACTGCTGGGATCCTGAATCACGATGCCGCTCGACGTCGCAGAGGTACTGGCCGTCATACCAAATCCAGCCAGCGTGGGACTGATCAATTCGAACGGTATGGACGCTGAGAACTCGGCTCCCTTCAAACTGCCACTATGCCCATTGAACGGAGCGCTGTAGCTACCAAACGGCGTGGTAGCCGAGGTTCCATTGATCAGTTTCCCGAAATCGTGGTTGTCAACAGTGAATTGGTAGATGTAGCTCTTGAGGTCTTTGTAAAAGCCGGCCACTGCCACGTAACCCTTCTTGGCAAAGTATTTCTCATACGAAATATCGTAGGCCGTGGCGCGCCAGGGGTCCAACTGTGGGTTGCCGCCGCCGCCCGAGGGTTTATGGGTTCCGGCATCGACACTGAAGTTCAGCGCAGCACTCATTTGGTCCATCCTAGGGCGCGCCATTTGCTGGCCAACGCCCAAGCGCACAGCCTGCTCGGAGGGAAGCGAAAACACCAGATTGACGCTGGGTAGCACGTCGGTATAGGTCTTGCCGTCAGTGTAGGGACGCATGACATTGGCCGTGTTGTCGGCCACCCTGGAGGTCGAGGACTGATCGGTAGTGATCGCCTGAACGCCGGCATTGCCGCGAAGCGGCAGGCCCCACACTTCGGTGTCGATATTGCCCTTGAGGAAGGCGGTTGTGATCTTCTCATCGATCGAATAGAGGTTGCCCGCCTTCCACAAGTCGCTGTTGGTCGTGGGATTTGACGTCATGTATTTTGCAAACACTCCGGGAATGTTCCACGCCGGAATGGTTCCCGTCCCGGAAAACCCAAGGCTCACCGGGCTGTCGAGCAAGTCACTCGAAATCGTCTGGTTTGGCCCCACACCCGGCGCCAGGATCACGGTGTCCTGGGCACGACGATAGGACTTCAGTCTGGCCGCGTAATTCAGACCCGCATCGAGACCTGATATCACGCTGTCCAATGCGCTCGGCACGGGCAAGTTGGCAACCAGCTTGAAGCCCTTGAGTTCGTCTTCGACGTGCGGCAACTTCAGGTAGCCGGTGTCGTATTTGGTGTTGCCCAGCACCAGTTTTGAAGCGTCACTGTAATCACGGCCCAGAAGGATGGCGGGTGCGCCACCGTTGGCCCAATTCAGGTTGACATTGTCGGGTAGCACGCCGCCACCTGATGTGCGTGGACTGGTGTTGGTCTCGAGGCTGATTTCGTCGCGCACGGCCTTTGAATAGCTGGCATCGGCCAGCCACGAAATGCCGCCGAGTTTGAATTTGTTGGCCCATCCAAATGCGTCGATCTTGTCCTTGGTCGAACCATACATGCCTCGCACCATTGGGTAAGCCCCGGTGAAGGAACCACCCGTCTGAACACCGTTGGTATTTTGCGTGATGGAGGTGTAATTGCCAGCGGGAAATGATCCCATCTGGGCCTGCGCATCCAGCGCAAATTCCATTCGGAATTCCGAATTTTCCTGTTTGAATTTGGATGTATAGACGTCAAGCGTACTGGTCCAGTCCTTGGACGGGCGGTACTCCAGCACACCCATGAATCCGTCACGCTCGTTTTTTCCGCCGCGTGCCGTCGCCTTGGCGCCATGGGTTGACGCGACACCCGCTGGAACTCCGATGGAAATGCGGTTATCCGCATTCCATTCGTACAAATCCGACTCCCGATCCAGGATGGGCGAGGTCATGTGAGCGTAGCCCAGCGCCACGCCGATGGTACGGTCAGCGAACTGATCGATGTAGCTGAAGCTGATTCGGTTGCCTGTTTCTTTGGCGTTGGCGATCGGTCCAAGAGAATTTTTCTCGCCGCGCACATTCAGCGTCACCACGCGCGAACCAAACGACAAGGGCCGCACGGTCTGCATGTCGATCGTTCCCGATAGCCCCTGTCCCACCATTCCTGCATCGGGTGTTTTGTACACGACCACACCACTCATCAACTCGGATGGGTACTGGTCAAATTCCACACTTCGGTTATCCCCGGTGCTGACCATTTCGCGGCCATTGAGCAGCGTGGTGGCAAAGTCCGGCGACAAGCCGCGCACGCTGATCACCTGTGCCCGGCCCGCCACACGTTGCGCGGCCAAACCAGGCAGGCGTGCAATCGACTCCGCGATGCTGACGTCGGGCAACTTACCAATGTCTTCAGCCGACACCGCCTCCACGATGGAGTCGGAGTTCTTCTTGACCGAAATCGCGTCCTCGATGCCCTTGCGGATGCCGGTCACGACCACGGTATCGAGCTTGGCCGCTGCTGCATCTGCAGTCTGCTGGGCGTACGACGAGCCCGCGCTCATCAGCAGCACAGCGCAGCCGGCGGCGATGGGTGCGAGCTGAAACATGGCGCGTCGGGAGGCGTTCGACTCGTAACGCTTCTTCGGAAAAGTCTTCATTCAATGTCTCCTATGACCCGGGTGAACAAAACATGCCTTTGAGAAATTCAACGGCACTTCAAGAATACTTGGTGGCGATACGTTTGTAGCAAAACAAGATATATATAAAAATTGGCGGAAACCCTATGTTTCCGCGAGAAATGGGCTCTTGCAGTCAACTTTCATTGGCAAATATTGAGATACTCGATGCTGACTGCGTGTCGCATTCTTTGGTCTTTCATCTCATTTCGTGGCAGATGACTGCAATAATGTAACCAAACTACATTTGAAAAATGGATAAATGTGCCTCTTAATGCACTGCCAACATGGCGGTTTGTAGAACATTTCGACTGTTTGCGGCTGGCTCGCACTCGAGCGCCCGATGGAAGCGGGCGCAGCCCGGGCCGCTGGCTTTCGCCGAGTTCGCTTGAAAAGCGATCACTTGGCGCAACCCGGCTCAAGGCTTTCCCAGCAGGAACAGGAACGGAATCTCGAGTCGCTTGGCCCAGGCGTCTTCGTTGTGCCCCTCGCCTTCAAACACCGGCGACTGAAAGTTGCTCGCGTCGTAGCCGCGGTCGCGCACGATTTCGTCGATGAAGCGTTGATAGTTGCCGTAGATGGCATCGAGCTGCGTCGTTCCGCGGTCCATGTAGAGCCGGTGCTCTCGAGGATCGGCCAAATGCTCGCTCAGGTAGTTGAAGGCCGCCAGCGGCAGCGCCGAGTTGGCCTCCAGCGTGCCGACCCAGTTCGTGGACAGCCCTGCAGCGCCGCCGAACACCTGGGGGTACTCGTTCATCGCGTAGATCGAGATCACGCCGCCCATGCTCGAACCCATGACGAAGCAGTGCTCGCGCTCGGGGCGCGTGGAGAAGCGCTGGTCGATCGCGGGCTTGAGTTCCTCCACCATGAAGCGCAGGTAGTCGTCCGAGCGCGGCTCCCGCTCCAGCCATTGGTCCACCAAGGCCTGGCGCGTGGCCGCATTGACCCAGGGCAGAAACTTCCGGGGAAAGTATTCGGACCAGCGCGACTTGCCGGCGTTGGCGATGGCCACGACGATGGTGTCGGCAATGCGCCCCTGGCGCATCAGGCGCGAGAGTGTGACGTCCACATGCCAGGCCTTCTTTAACCAGGTGACGCTTGGATCGAACAGGCCCTGGCCGTCCTGCATATAGACCACGTTGTAGCGTTTGGCAGCCGAGTAACCCTCGGGCAGCCAGACGTCGATGTGACGCGCGGCCACGTACTTGGATGGGAAGTTCTCCAGCCGCTGGATGCTGCCACTGCTGACCTGCGGCACGGGCTGCGCCGGGGCGGCGGCGCTCAGCGCCAGACCCAGCAGGGCGAAAAGCGTGAGGCTCATTTTCTTCATTTGCGCGGTCCTGAATCGGTTTTTCTGACGGCACAATTCCAAACCTTACCGACGCCGTCTCCATGGCGGTGGCGCGGCTCAAGTAGCTTGCCCATGGGGCCGCACCAGCACGCGTTGTTGGGCGTTGCCATGCGCGACTATTGCACGCGCTTGAAGACGCTGTAGCCGCCGTGGGTTTGCACGTCGGGCGCCAACACGCGAAAGCCTCCGGCGGGAATGCGCACCGTGGTCATGCCTGCCAGCAACACCAGCGGCTTGGCCTTGGGGTCCAGCAGATCGATCAGCTGCGATCCATTCATGAGCTTGGAGTTGGCGATCAGGATGCGCTCGGTCACGGCCTTCTTGCCCGGATTCGCCAGCACCAGCACCGTGTCTTGCACCCGGTCGGTGTAGCGTTCAAAGGCCAGTAGCTGATTCGTCTCCGCCAGGCGGAAGTTGCCCACGCGCAGGGCGCGGTGTTGCCCTCTCAGGTGCACGAGTTGGCGCGTCCAGCGCAAGGCGGGGTTGGCGTCGCGCACCAGGTCCCAGCGCATGGGCGCGCGATTCTGCGGGTCCTCGCCACCGACCATGCCCAACTCGCTGCCGTAGTACAGGTTGGGCGAACCCGGCAGCGTGAATTGCAGCAACTGCGCCAACTCGCGTTGCTGCTGGCGCGGCAGCAAGCTGGCCAGGCGCGGGTTGTCATGGTTGTCCAGCATCAGCCAGGACTTGAGCGTGGGCTCGATGCCGGCCTCGTTGATGGTGCGCTCCAGCATGCGCGCCGCCGTGGGTGGCGCGATCAGGCCTTGAACCGTGCTCAGCACAATGTCGCGCAGCGTGAAGTTGATGACGCCGTCCACGGACGCCAACCACTCCTTGGGAAAGTTGGGAATCTCGCCCACCACCAGCGAACCCGGTTTGGCCCGATGCGCGGCCTGCGTCAATTCCGCCAGCACCTGCGGACCCAGCTCGGGCGCAACGTCCAGCCGCCAGCCGTCCACGCCGTCGCGCAGCGTGCGCTGCAGCACCGAGTCGGCGTCGGCGTAGAGGTAGTTGCGGACTGCCGGATTTTCCAGATTGAGCTCGGGCAGGTTCGGGGCCTGGACCCAACTGCGAGCGCCGCCCGGGTACTGCGGCCCGAAGTAGAACCAGTTGCGGTACGGGCTTTGCGGATCGAGCAGCGCCTGCTGGAAGATCGGTGCCTTGCGCCCCATGTGGTTGAACACGCCGTCGAGCACCAGCTTCATGCCCTTGGCGTGCACGGCCTGCATGAGTTGCTCCAGGTCCGCGCGCTGGCCGAACTCGGGGGAGACGCTCAGGTAGTCCAGCGTGTCGTACTTGTGGTTGGTGTAGGCCAACTGGATTGGACTGAGGTAGAGAACGTCCACGCCCAAACGCTGCACGTAGTCGAGCTGGCTGGCCACACTTTGCAGGTCGCCGCCCCAGAAGTCGATCTCGTGGCTCCAGAGGTTGAGCGCTGGCAGGTAACGGCCGCGGCGCGGCTGCTCGCTCCAGCGGTGCAGCCGCTTGGGCGATGGATAAAGAGCGCGCTTGTCGTCAAGCCGCGCCGACGGCGCGAACCGGTCCACCAGCACCTGGTAGACGATTGCGCCGTTGCGCCAGTCCTGCTCGCGGACATCGAAGCTGCCGCCAAGCTCGATGTCGAGACGGCTGGCGTAGGACGCAGGGGCGGCGGGCTCGATTTGGCCCTGTGCCGTGGCGGTTCCCCCGAGTAAAAAACTGAAACCGCAAAGGCCCAGGGCAAGCCTGAATTTGGATTGTCGGAGCACGCGCCAAGTTGCCATCTCTTCTACCATTTCGGTCATTATGAAGTCGCCGTTTGCCATCACATCTTTGGCTCTGGTGGTTTGGTCTGCCCCAAGAAAAAGCCCCTTGCCAACGTCAGCCGGCAAGGGGCAAGCCCTTGGAGATATGGGTTCTTTTTAGTACTTGTAGTTAAGACCAAACAGGTAGGTTTTTCCATACTTTGAGCGCTCGAGGATGTTCGTCGGCACATCCTTGTAACGCACAAATTCCGCATTGGTCATGTTGTTGCCCTGCGCCAGTATGGTCAGTCCTTTGGCAAAGCCAGACTGCAACTCGTAGCCGAGCTGCAAATCGACAACGGTTTCACCCTTGATGTAGGTGAGTTGACGATCACCCGTGAAGCTCGACACCTCGCCCACGAACGCGGAACGTTGACGTTGCGCGACGCGCGTCGAGAATCCGTTCTTCTCGTAGTACAGGGTCAAAGTGCTCACCTGCTTGGACAGGCCAGGCAACGGAATTTTGTTGGTGGTGATGTTGTCCACTGACAAACCCGACGTAGGCAGATTCACTGAACTGGAGGTATCCGAATAGCTGGCTTGGACGCCAAAACCATCGAGCATCGAGCTCACGAGATTCAACGGAAGTGACGCTGAAAGCTCAACCCCAGACAGGTGCCCACCCGAACCGTTGAATGGACGGGTGAACGTTCCAATGGTTGACGCGGCAGGGAAACTGCTGGGTGTCAGATACGAGGCAAAATTGAAGTTCGGATTGGCGACATTCACGATGTAGGTGCTGAGGTCCTTGTAGAAGCCTGCCACGCTGACATAGCCTTTGGTACCAAAGTACTTTTCGTAGGAAACGTCCAATGCGGTGGCGCGGAACGGCTTCAGGTTGGGATTGCCGCCATCGCCGGTAAACTGCCCATTGGTACCGTTCTGATTAGGCTTGGTGGCGTCGTAATTGAACGAGAAGCTGGCGCGCATGTCGTTCAGCGTTGGGCGTGCCATTTGACGGGCCAAGCCCATGCGCACGGTCTGATCGCCACCGACGTCAAACGCAAGATTGGAACTCGGCAGGACGTCAGTGAACGTTGTGCCGACCGTTGCCGTAGCACCCGGGCAAACGGTGTCGCTGGTGCAGCCTGCGCGGTCCACGTTGTATGCGGTCGAACTTTGGTCGGTGTTGACGACTTGCAAACCCACGTTGCCGCGAACTGGAAAGCCGAGCAACTTGCTGTCAATGTCACCCTTGCCATAGAAGGTGGAAACCTTTTCCTTGACCTTCCAATCCTTGTTGAAAATATCCGGATGGACTTTGGACACCACGGCGTATGTTCCTGCCGACAGCGCAGCCAGCGGATCAAAGGTGCCGATTTTGACGCCGTTGACCGTTGTCGATCCAGTGCCAGGCATGTCCGCCGTAGCCAAAGGACCGCCACTGGCGATCACCAGACGTCCTTCGATGTACTCGCGTGACTTGGTCCGATCAGAGATGTTGATACCCAAGTCCAGCGCGCTCACAAACCAGCCGTCCGGCAGGTTGCGCTTGGCATTCAGGCGAAACGCGTCCAACTTGTCTTCAACATGCGGAAGCTTGGAGTAACCAGCCTGTGGAGAACCTGTACCGCCACCCCAACCTTGCACGTCAGTTAGCTTGATCAGGCTGCGATCGGTGTAGTTGAAGCCGGGTGTGAACGATTGTGCGTTGGTAAAGGCCACGCTGTCCAAAGCGGCCGTGCCCAAGGTGGCCTGCGGCGTACCGGCGGTGGTTTCCAGGATTGCACCTTTGCGCACCACTTTGGAAGTGGCCAGATCGGCATTGGCCATCCACTCGCCGATTTTGAGTTTATTGTTCCAGCCGAACGAGTCCATCGTGTCCTTGGTGCTCTCCGCATCGTTGCGCACCACACCGCGCACGTTGTTAAAGGTACCTGCAGTCACGTCGCTGCCGCTTAGCGTTGCGCTGGTCAACACACCGGGCTTGTCGTAATTCCCGTTATTCCAACTGTCGTTCATTGGCGCCTGAAAGCCCTTGGTGGCCTTCATTTTGTCAAACGTGGAGTGAAAGACGTCTAGCGTGCTGGAGAAGTTCTTGTTTGGCTTGAACTGGATCACCGCCATCGTGCCGTCGCGCGTCTCGGTTGTCTGGTCAGCCCAGGCATTGAAACCGTTGTACGGGACATTCAAATTGGCGCCCGCGCCATTGAGTTGGGCTGTTCCCGTGCCCCAAGATTCAAAGCGAGTTGTGGTCGGTCCTTTGGAATCGAGCCTTGCAAAGCCAAGTGCCACGCCAATGGTTCGATCTGCAAACTGGTCGACGTAGGAAACACTGAAACGGCCGCCGTCGCCGGTCGCCATCCCCGTGCCAACGCCCGAGTGTTCCTTGCGGTAGTTTGCCGCCACGGCTCGGCCGGGGAAATCGAGCGGCCGTACCGTCTGAATATCGACCGTGCCAGACAAACCCTGGCCTACCAGTGAGCCATCGGGCGTCTTGTACACCACCACGCCGCTCACCAATTCCGAAGGATATTGGTCGTATTCAACGCCACGGCTGTCACCGGTTGAAACCTGTTCGCGCCCATTGAGCAAGCCTGTAGTCATGTCGGGCGACATACCGCGGATACTGATCTGCTGGGCACGACCATTCACACGCTGAGCGGCTAAGCCAGGCAGGCGGGCAAGCGATTCGGCGATGCTGGAGTCTGGCAACTTGCCGATGTCTTCGGCCGAAATCGCTTCCACGATCGAATCGGAGTTCTTCTTCACCGAAATTGCAGCTTCAATACCCTTGCGGATACCGGTCACGACCACGGTGCTCAGGTTGGCGCTGGCGGCGTCAGGCGCTTGCTGAGCGTACGAAACGCCCGTGCTCATCAGCAGGACCGCGCAGCCTGCGGCGATTGGTGCGAGTTGAAATACGGAGCGCTGCGAGGTAACCGACTCGTAACGCTTCTTCTGGATGGGCTTCATTGAATGTCTCCTAGGACCTTGCGGAACAAAAAATCCCTTGAAAATACCCAAGGGCACAAAAATAAACTGGCGTCAGACCCAACGTCTTGAAGGCGTTTGTACCAAAACAAGATATCTTGAAATATTGGCGTAAACCCTGAAGCGGCGTCAAGATATCTTCGGAATATCGATTTCTCATAGGGAGAATGGCCGTCATTCAGGTCGAATTTGAGGCATTCTGCGCCGGATGGACTCCACCATCACTTCTACATTCCGACGATCGTGTAGTCAAAGTACATGCCAGCGACTGTCATTAAAAAAGATTCTTGGCTGTGGCGTAAACCCGACGAATTCCCAAGTTTTTCTTTTTAGAAACAGCTTCAGGCCCGCGGGTCAATCCGGTCGCCGCCGTCCCACCGGTCGGACCGCAAGCGGCATCGGGGACCGCAACGGGCGCTGGCGGCGCCAGAAAGCGAGACCGTTTTGCGATAGGCCCAGGCCACATGGCCACCTCGGCAGGCCATACGCCGCAACGCCCAAAGAAATCACTCACACCCACAGTTGACGGCAACCAGTCCGTTGTTTGACTAGGTCGCTCCTCTTTCATGGTCATCCTTGCGGCCGGTCTTACACTGCTAAAGCATGGGTTTACCCCGGTAACGGCAGACTTTGCTTTGCGTTAGACTGCCGCGTTGTTTGACTACATTTACCGGATGCAAATCGTTTTTGCACTCGGTCTCAAAGGGTAATAAAAAGATGAGTCAGGGTTATCCCAGGTTATTGGGCGACATCGGTGGCACCAACGCAAGGTGGGCTTGGCAGCCTGCGGCGGGTGCGGCACTGCAAGATATCTCGGTACTGCCATGTAACGCCAGCGCGTCGCTGCAGGAATCGGCCGCCAGCTACCTCTCGGATCGGGGTGCGCAGCGTCCCCGCTCGGCCGCCATGGGCGTCGCCACGGCGGTGACGGGCGACGAGGTCAGCATGACGAACAACGCCTGGTCGTTCTCGATCGCTGCCTTCAAGCAGGGCCTGGGCCTTGAGCACTGCCTGGTCATCAATGACTTCACGGCCCTGGCCATGAGCCTGCCTGCGCTGCAGAGCAGCGACCTGCTGGCGATCGGCGGCGGCGCGGCCATTGCCAACAGCCCGATTGCGCTGATCGGACCCGGCACCGGCCTGGGCGTATCCGGCCTGCTGCCGGATGCCCAGGGCGCCTTTTCTCCGCTCAGCGGCGAAGGTGGACACGCCACCGTCGCGGCGGCCGACGACCTGGAAAGCGCGGTGCTGGCGTGCTTGCGCCGGCGCTTCGGCCACGTCAGCGCCGAGCGCGTTCTTTCGGGCGCGGGCTTGATCAACCTGTACCAGGCCGTGAGCGAGCTGAACGGGAAACTACCCCAGGCGCTGGAGGCCTCGGACGTGACGGACAAGGCCTTGGCGCAAAGTGATGCGGACTGCGTGCGCGCCGTGCAATTGTTCTCCAGCTTTCTGGGCAATGTGGCGGGCAATCTGGCGCTCACCCTGGGTGCGCGTGGCGGCCTGTATGTCGGTGGTGGTATCGTTCCCCGCTTGGGAGCCGCATTTGACACTCGACTGTTTCGCCAACGATTCGAGGAAAAGGGGCGCTTTCAGGACTATCTGCGCCCTATTCCCACCTGGATCATCACGGCGTCCACGCCGGCGCTGATTGGCGCGTCGCGCGCACTGGATGTGATGCCGCAGTCATCCGCCCTGCCCTTGGCGTGAAAGAGCGAACTTTCATCATCCGAGGCGGTTCGCAGCCCTTGCACGAAAGTTAGAGGAGTCCGACATGAGTTTGCCACCGGCGCCCGAGCGCTACGATCGCCCCCGGCTGCTGGCAGACATCGGTGGCACCTACGCCCGCTTCACGCTGGAGGTGGCGCCGGGGGTGTTCGAGCACACCGTGTCGCGGCGCTGCGCTGACTACCCGGATTTCCATGCGGCCGTCTCGGCCTATCTGTCAGATCTCTCGGCGCTGTCGATCAAGAATTGCGCCGTGGCCATCGCCAACCCGGTTGCCGGCGACCTGGTGCAGATGACCAACTACCACTGGCGCTTTTCGATCGAGGAGATGCGGGAGCGCTTGGGCTTGGACAACCTGATGGTGGTGAACGACTTCACCGCGCTGGCGATGTCCCTGCCCAGCCTGCTGCCGCAGCAACGCCGTCAGATCGGCGGCGGCGTGGCGGTGCCGCGCAGCGTGGTGGGTTTGATCGGTGCGGGCAGCGGTCTGGGTGTTTCCGGGCTGATTCCTGCCGACGACGGCTGGATCGCCCTGGGCACAGAAGGCGGCCACACCAGCTTTTCGCCGCACGACGAGCGCGAGGTCTGGATCCTGCAGTATGTCTGGCGCCAGTTTGCCCACGTCTCGTTCGAGCGATTGCTCTCGGGCCCCGGCATTGAGCTGGTTTATCGTGCACTGGCCGAGCGCGCCGGCGTTCCAGCAAAGGCCTTGAGCGCACCCGACATCGCGCAGCACGCAATCGACGGCAGCGACCCGGTGTGCAGCGAGACCATCGCGGCCTTTTGCGCCATGCTGGGCACGGCGGCGGCCAATCTGGCGGTGACGCAGGGGGCCTTTGGCGGCATCTACATCGGCGGGGGCATCGTTCCCAAACTGGGCACGCTGTTTGACCAGTCGAAGTTTCGCGAGCGCTTTGAGGACAAGGGGCGTTTCAGCGACTACATGAAGTCCATCCCCACCTTCGTCATCACCGCCAGCGACGCCACCTTTGTCGGCGCCTCGGTGATCCTGTCGGCGCAGTTGCGCGGCATGGACTCAGAGAAGGGTTCGGCCATCCTGAGCCAGGTGCAGCGCGCCCGCGCGCAGTTGTCGCCGGCCGAACAGCGCGTGGCCGACCACGTGCTGGCGCATCCGCACTCGGCGCTGAACGATCCAATCGCGCAAATCGCGCGCGCGGCCCAGGTGAGTCAGCCCACGGTGATTCGCTTTTGTCGCTCCATGGGCTGCGAAGGCCTGTCCGATTTCAAGCTGCGTCTGGCCTCGGGTCTGACCGGCACCATGCCGATCACGCACACCCAGGTCACGAGCGAGGACAGCATGCTGGAGCTGGGCGTGAAGGTGTTGAGCAACACCGCCTCGGCCATTTTGCAGGTGCGCGACCACCTGAACCGTGACGCCATCGAGCGCGCCGTGGGCCTCATCGCGGCGGCGCAGCGGGTCGAGTTCTACGCCGTGGGCCACTACGGCAACGTGGCCGACGACGCGCAGTTCAAGTTCTTGCGCGTCGGCGTTTCATCCGCCGCTTACACGATTCCGCAGCTGCAGGGGTTGGCCGCCAACCTGTTGACTCCGGGCGTGGTGGCCGTGGTCATCAGCAGCAGCGGCCATGTGCCCGAACTGCTCGATGTGGTGGAAAAGGCCCGCGCACGCGGCGCCACCGTGGTGGCCATCACCGCCAGCCAGTCACCGCTGGCGCGCAAGGCGGACGTTGCCCTGATGGTTGATCACCATGAAGACATGGCCACGCAAATGCCCATGATCAGCCGCATCCTGCACCTGCTGATGATCGACATCCTGGTCGTGGGCGTGACGCTGCGCCGCGGTGCGCACCATCTGCCCCTGCTGGGCGACGCGGCAAGCGTCGCTCTGGATGAGGCCCAGGCCGCGCCGGCACCGGCAGCGGCCAAGCGCACCAGCCCCGGCGTGAGCACGGCCGGAACGCTGGCGCATCTGAGTTCGCACAGCCGGGGCACACCGGGCTTTCAGACCAACTGAGGCGCAAAGGCCTGACGCAGGGCGCGTGCTGCGTCCTGATGGGCGGTGTGCGCCTGCGGTATGGCGCGACCCATCTTGATGAACTCGTGCACCACGCCACGGTAGAGTTCGAGCGTCACCGGCACTGCAGCGGCCCGCAGCTTGTCCGCGTAGGCCAGTCCTTCGTCCAGCAAGGGATCGCATTCGGCCAGGCCGAACCAGGCCGGCGCCAGGCCGTCCGCATCGACTTGCGCGCCCTGTGCGTCGCAGCCGTCCAGCGGTGCAAAGCGCCAATCGGATCGGTCGGCCGGACTGCGCAGATAGTGCGCAAACATCCACTCGATGTGTTCGGCTTCCAGTAAAAAACCATGGCCAAAGCGCTGGTGCGAGGCGCTGTCTTGCTGCATGGCGCAGCCCGGATAAAACAGCAACTGCAGCGCCAACGCGATGCCTGCGTCCCGCGCCTGCAGCGCGCACACCGCCGCCAGCGTGCCGCCGGCGCTGTCGCCGCCCACGGCCAGGCGCGTGCCGTCCAAGCCCAAGGCGTGCGCGTTGTCATTGAGCCAGCGCAAGCCATCCCAGGCGTCGTCTGCGGCCGTGGGAAACGGGTGCTCGGGTGCCAGCCGGTACGCCAGCGAGAGCACGGCGCAATGCGCCAGATGGCTCAGGCTGCGGCACAGCCGGTCGTGCGTGGCGATGCTGCCGATCGTGAACCCGCCGCCGTGCAGATACAGCAGCACCGGCAGGCGCTCTTGCGTGGGTGCATACAGACGCGCCGCCAGCGGCGCGCCGTCGCGTGCGGGCAGGCTCAGGTCCTGCACCCGCGCCAGTGGGTGCGCCGCAAGCTCCAGCACATCCGCGCCGACCTCGTAGGCCATGCGCGCCTGCTCCGGCGTCAAGGCGTGCAGCGGCGCAGGACCGGCGCGCGCCATGCGCTCCAGCACGCTGCGCATGGCCGGCGTCAGCAAGGCGCGCGGGTTACGACGCTGGGGCATAGGGCGGCTTGGAAAGGTCTGGACGCCCACCCCGTGTGGCGCACCAGAGAAGCGCTGCTACACCAGCCACTTTTGCAAAAACTGCGCCTGGCCCAGCGCCGGGTCGAGCTCGTAGCCGGCAAAGCCCAGACGCTGGTAAAGCCGGCGCGCACTCTGATTGCCCTGGAGCACTTCCAGCGTGAGCTTGCAGGCGCCACGCTGCAGCGCGATGGCTTCGGCCAAGTTCAGCATCCGTTCGCCCACGCGCTGGCCCCGGTGGCTGGCAAGCACCACCACGTCGTGCACGTTCACCAGCGGACGGCACTGGAAGGTGGAAAAACCCTCGATGCAGTTGACCAGTCCGACCGGCTGCCCGGCGTCAAAGGCCAGCACGCTGTAGGCCTGGGGGCGTGCGGCCAGCGCCGCCACCAGATGGGTCTTGACATGCTCGCTCAGGGCGTGGCCGCCGCCGGCGGGGTCTTGCGCGTAGGCGTCAAGCAGACTCACGAGCGCCGCGGCGTGCAGTGCGTCCGCATAGTCGGCGCGCAGCACGCGCAGTCCAGACGCTGGAGGCGCGCCCGTCATGCCAATTCAAGCGTTTGGGCGATGCGCTGTGCGCCGCTCAGGGCCACGACCGGATCGCGCGCCTCGACCATCACGCGCAGCAGCGGCTCGGTGCCGCTGGCGCGAATGAGCACGCGCCCGGTGCTGCCCAGTTCGGCCTCGACCAATTGGGTCGCGCTGCAAAAGCGCGCGTTGTTCTGCCACTCCTGACCCGGGCGCAGGCGCACATTGATCAGCGTCTGGGGAAACAGTGTCACGTCGGCCAGCAGTTGCACCATGCTCTTGGCGCTGCGCGCGCAGGCCTGCAGCACCTGCAGCGCCGAGATCAGGCCGTCACCCGTGCTGTGCTTGTCCAGCGCCAGCAGGTGGCCCGAGCCTTCGCCACCGAGCAGCCAGCCACGCCGCTCCAGTTCCTCCAGCACGTAGCGGTCGCCGACCTTGGCGCGCACGAACTCCACGCCCAGCGCCTGCAAGGCGACTTCGACCGCCATATTCGTCATCAGCGTTCCCACGGCTCCGGGCACGGCCTCGCCGCGATCCAGGCGCTCCTTGACCATCAGGTAAAGAACCTCGTCGCCATTGAACAAGCGCCCCGCTGCATCCACGATCTGCAGGCGGTCGGCATCCCCGTCCAGCGCGATGCCGTAGTCGGCCTGGTGCGTCTTGACGGCCTCGATCAGCGCCTCGGGATGGGTTGCGCCCACTTTGTGATTGATGTTCAGGCCGTCGGGTGCGCAGCCGATGGCAATGACCTCGGCCCCGAGTTCGTGGAACACCTCGGGTGCGATGTGATAGGCCGCACCATGGGCCGCGTCCACCACGATCTTCAGGCCCTTGAGCGTGAGGTCGTTGGCAAACGTGCTCTTGCAAAATTCGATGTAGCGCCCGGCGGCATCGTCCAGCCGGCGCGTGCGGCCCAGCGCCGCAGACTCGACCCACACCGGCGGCTCTTCCAGCGCGGCTTCGACCGATTGCTCCCAGGCGTCGGGCAATTTGGCGCCCTGCGCGCTGAAGAACTTGATGCCGTTGTCGGCAAAGGGGTTGTGGCTCGCGCTGATGACCACGCCCAGCGACGCGCGCTGCGTGCGTGTCAGATAGGCCACGCCAGGCGTGGGCAAGGGGCCGAGCAAAACCACATCCACGCCGGCCGAGTTAAAGCCGCTCTCCAGGGCGCTTTCCAGCATGTAGCCTGAAATGCGCGTGTCCTTGCCGATCAGCACCGTCGGGCGGGCTTCGGACTTCTTCAACACGCGCCCCACGGCATGCGCCAAGCGCAGCACGAAGTCAGGGGTGATGGGCGCCTGGCCGACGGTGCCGCGAATGCCGTCGGTACCGAAATATTTTCTCGTCATGAATGGATTCCTTCACCTTCGATTGTCGCAGCAGCGTCCAGCGCTTCCAAAATCTTCAGGGCCGCCACGGTCGCCTGCACGTCGTGCACCCGCACGATGCTCGCGCCGCGCTGCACCGCCAGCAGCGCCGCCGCCACGCTGGGCCCGATGCGTTGCTCCACGTCCAGCCCGGTGAGCGCGCCCAAAGTTGACTTGCGCGACCAACCGAGCAGCAGCGGGTAGCCCAGCTTCAGCAGCTCGCGCTGGCGCGCCAGCAGTTGCAGGTTGTGCGCCACCGTCTTGCCAAAACCGATGCCCGGGTCCAGCGCCAGGCGCGCGCGCTGCACGCCCGCCAGCTCCAGCGCCTGCGCCCTGGCCTGCAAGAAGCGGCCGACCTGTGCCACGGCGTCGCCTGCCATGGGTTCGAGCTGCATGCTCTGCGGCTCGCGGTGCATGTGCATCAGGCACACGCCGCAGGCGCCATGCCGCAGCACGACCTGCTGCGCGCCGGGCTGGCGCAGCGCCCAGATGTCGTTCACGATGTCGGCGCCCAGGTCCAGCGCGGCCTGCATCACTTCGGCTTTGTAGGTGTCAATCGAAATCGCAACGCCCAGCTTCAGCGCTTCGCGCAGCACCGGCAGCAAACGCTCCAGTTCGTCGCGCGCCGAAAGCGGCGTGGCACCGGGGCGCGTGGACTCCGCACCCAGGTCCAGGATATGAGCGCCTTCGCGCAGCAGTTGTTCGCAGTGGTGCAAGGCCGCGTTCGGCTCGGCGCGCCGTCCGCCATCGGAAAATGAGTCGGGCGTGAGGTTGACAATGCCCATCACCTGGGGCCGTTGCAGGTCCAGTGCGAAGCGTGTCGTGTTCCAGGTCAGGGCGGGTGTCATGGGTGCCGATTTTCCCAGAATCAGGGAGAACCCTAGGCGACCCGCCGGCTAAGCTGGGCGCTCGCTCGGTAGAATCCCTAGGCAGCCACCCTGGCGCCCGGTTTGGAAGGGATTCCAAGCGACCGTCCAGCGTTCTCTGCAAGTTGCCAAATATTTCCTTTTTTTTCTTATGTTTGATCAAGCCATCAAGAAAATCATGCAGCCGGAGAAATTTCTGTCTGCCTCCGCGCAAACCAGCGTCAGTGAAGCCGCGCGCCTCATGGCCGAAAGGAATGTCGGCGCGGTGCTGGTACTTGATGCGCACGCGCTGATCGGCATCTTCACCGAACGCGACGTGGTATTTCGCGTGGTTGCGAAGGGACTCGACCCCAAGCTCACGCCGCTGCAGGACGTGATGACCCCCTCACCCATCAGCCTGGGACCCAAGGCCAGTTACGGACACGCGATGTTGCTGATGCACGAGAACGGGTTTCGCCACATCCCGGTGGTGGAAGACGGCCACCCGATCGGCATCGTGTCATCGCGCAATGCGATGGACCCGGATTTGGAAGAGTTCGTCGCGGAAGAACGCCGTCGCGAGCACCATCGCTGACTGGCCGTTCGGGCCCCAGGTTGGATCGAGGCCCTGAACAGGGGCAGCGCTCCTTGAGCGTTTCATGTCCTTATGCGTTTTTTTCATGAGATCGAAAGAGCCTGGGCGCGCTGCGCGAGCCTAGAATGCCGGGCATCCACAAGATGATTCGGAGCTCACATGACCACTCCCGCGCTCGCCGCACTGCGTACCTACACCCAGGAACACGCCGGCCCCGCCGCCGCCAAGCTGACTGACTTCGTCGCCGCGTATTTCGAAAACACCGACCCCGACGAGGTCCGCGCGCGCGGCCCGGCTGCGCTGTTGGCCATCGCCAATGCGCACTGGCGTTTGCTCGCGGCGCCCCGGTTGGCGCACAGTGCCCGGATCCGGGTCTTCAATCCGACGCTGGCCGAAGACGGCTTCGTGAGCGAACACAGCGTGATTCAAATCGTGCATGACGACATGCCCTTTCTGGTGGACTCGGTCACCATGGCGGTGAATCGCAGCGGGCGCACCGCCCACTGGATCGTGCATCCGCTGTTGCTGGTGCAGCGCAGCGATGGCGGCGAAGTGCTCAAGACCGCCGTCGCCACGCCAGGCAGCGAAAAATCTCATCCGATCGAGTCGCTGATCCTGGTCGAGTGCGACCGCATGGTCGGCGAGGCCGAGCGCAGCGCCCTGGCCGCCGACCTGGAACGCGTGCTGGGCGACGTGCGCGCCGTGGTGCAGGACTGGCCCGCGATGCTGCAGCGGCTGCAGGCCGTGGGCGCGGCCTCGGCGCGCTCGACGCTGACTTCGGTGAATCAGCAAGAGGGCACGCAATTTCTGCGCTGGCTGGAAGACGCGCATTTCACCTTCCTGGGCGCGCGCGACTATGAACTGCAGCGCAGCGCCGATGGCGTACGGCTGGTGGCCGTGCCCGACTCTGGGCTGGGTGTGCTGCGCGGCGCAGCGCAGACGAGCGTGAGCCTGCTGCCCCCAGGCGCCGTGGCGCTGCTGGACTCGGATCAACTCGTGCTCGTGACCAAGGCCATGACGCGCGCCACCGTGCACCGTCCGGCGTGGCTGGACTACATCGCGGTGAAGCGCTTTGACGCTGCCGGCGAGGTGGTCGGTGAAGCGCGCTTTCTGGGCCTGTACACCTCGACCGCCTACTCGGCCCGCGTGAGCGACATTCCGCAGGTGCGCCGGCGCGTGCAACTGGTGCTTGACGCCGCCGGCGTGTTGCCCGAAAGCCATGCGGCCAAGGCGCTGCACGCGATTCTTGACGCCTATCCGCGCGACGAGCTGTTCCAGATCGACACCGACACGCTGACCGAGCACACCATCGGCATCCTGCGCTTGCAGGAGCGCCAGCGCACGCGCGTGTTCCTGCGCCGCGACCCCTTCGGGCGCTTCACCTCGGTTCAGGTGTTTGTGCCACGCGAGCGCTTCAACACCGAACTGCGCATCAAGATTGGCAACGAGCTGACCCAGGCGCTGAACGGCCAGGCGCTGGAATTCACACCCACGCTCACGGACAACCCGCTGGCGCGCATTCACTACCTGGTGCGCGCCCGCGATCAGGCACCGCTGAGCGTGGACCTGAGCGCGCTGCAAGACCGCATCGCGCGACTGGTGCAGCGCTGGGAGGACGATTGCACCCAGGAGCTGCTGCAGGAGCTGGGCGAAGGCGCGGGCCTGGCGCTGGCGCAGCGCTTTGCCAATGCCTTCCCCAGCGCCTACCGCGAGGATTTCTCGGCCCAGGTCGGGGCCGAAGACGCCCAGATGCTGGCCGCGCTCAGCGCGCAGGCGCCGCTCGCGGTCAAACTCTACCGGCCACTGGACGCGGACGCCGGCCAGTTGCGCTTCAAGATTTACAACCAGGCCAAGGTCGCACTGTCGGACTCACTGCCGGTGCTCGAGCGCATGGGCGCGCGCGTGCTCGACGAGCACCCCTACCGCGTGGGCAACGGCGGCGACGACGCCGGCCTGTGGATTCACGACCTGGGCCTGCAGTTGCCCGCCGAGACCGAACTGGCGCTGGTCAAGTCGCGCTTTGAAGCGCTGTTTGCCCTGGCCTGGAAAAACGAGGTCGAGAGCGACGAGCTGAACAAGCTGGTGCTCTCGACCACGCTGCAGGCGCGCTCCATCGCGGTGCTGCGCGCCTACACGCGTTACTTCAAACAGCTCGGTTTTGCCTTTAGCCAGAGCTACATCGAGGCCGCGTTGAACAAGAATGCGGCCATCACGCAGGACATCAGCCTGCTGTTCAATGCGCGCTTTGACCCGGAGCACGCCAGCGCGCAGGAACAGCAGCGTCTGGCCCAAGCCATCGAGCGCCAGCTCGACGCCGTCAGCAGCCTGGACGAAGACCGCATCCTGCGCCAGTTCTACGCCAGCGTGCTCGCGACCACACGCACGAATGCCTGGCAAACCAGCGCCAGCGGCGCCAACAAGCCCTACCTCAGCTTCAAGTTCAACCCGCACGCCCTGCCCGGCGTGCCCGAACCGCGACCGCTGTTCGAGATCTGGGTTTACTCGCCGCGCTTTGAAGGCGTGCATCTGCGCAACGGCAAGGTGGCGCGTGGCGGCCTGCGTTGGTCGGATCGGCGCGAAGACTTCCGCACCGAGATCCTGGGTCTGGTCAAGGCGCAGCAGGTGAAGAACACGGTGATCGTTCCCGTGGGCTCCAAGGGCGGCTTCGTGCTGAAGAACGCGCCGCCAGCGGCCGATCGCGACGCCTTCATGGCCGAGGGCATTGCCTGCTACAAGCTGTTTCTGTGCGGGCTGCTGGACCTGACCGACAACCTGGTGCAGGGCGCGGTGGTGGCGCCGCCCCAGTTGCTGCGCCACGATCAGGACGACCCCTACTTGGTGGTGGCGGCGGACAAGGGTACGGCGACGTTCTCGGACATTGCCAACAGCGTTTCGGCGGACTACGGCTTCTGGCTGGGCGACGCCTTCGCCTCGGGCGGTTCGGTCGGCTACGACCACAAGAAGATGGGCATCACGGCGCGCGGCGCCTGGGAGTCGGTGAAGCGCCACTTTCGCGCACTCTCGCTGAACACGCAGACCACGCCTTTTACCGTGCTCGGCATCGGCGACATGTCGGGCGACGTTTTCGGCAACGGCATGCTGCTGTCGGAGCACATCCAACTGGTGCTGGCCTTCGACCATCGGCATATCTTCATCGACCCCACGCCCGACGTGGCGCGCGCGCTGGCCGAACGCCGGCGCCTGTTTGGGCTGGCGCGCTCGAGCTGGGACGACTATGACAAGAGCCTGATCTCCCCAGGCGGCGGCGTGTACCCGCGCAGCGCCAAATCGATCAAACTCAGCCCGCAGGCCTGCGCCGTCATCGGCGTGCAGACGCAGGAATGGGCGCCGCTGGACCTGCTGCGCGCCATGTTGCAAGCCCCCGTGGACCTGCTCTACAACGGCGGCATCGGCACCTACGTCAAGGCCTCTTTCGAGACCCATGCACAGGTCGGCGAAAAGGGCGGCGACGCCTACCGCGTGAATGGCAACGAGCTGCGCTGCAAGGTGCTGGCCGAGGGCGGAAACCTGGGCTGCACGCAAAACGGCCGCATCGAATTCGCGCAAAAGGGCGGGCGCATTTACACCGACGCGATCGACAACTCGGCCGGCGTGGACTGCTCCGACCATGAAGTCAACATCAAGATCTTGCTGGGCCGCGTGGTCGAAGCCGGCGATCTGACGCTCAAGCAGCGCAACGAGTTGCTGGCCTCGATGACCGACGAAGTCGGCCATCTGGTGCTGACCGACAACTACTACCAGACGCAGGCGCTGGACATCGCCGGCCACCGTGCGCTCTACCTGCTCGACGGCCAACAGCGCTTGATGCAGTGGCTCGAAGGTGCGGGGCGCTTGAACCGCGCCATCGAATTTCTGCCCAGCGATGAAGAGATCGCGCGGCGCCGTGCGCGCAAGGTCGGCCTGAGCGCGCCCGAAGGCGCGGTGCTGCTGGCCTACGCCAAGATGTCCTTGTTCGACGATCTGGTGGCCAGCAACCTGCCCGACGACCCCTTCTTCTCACGCGCGCTCAAGGCCTACTTTCCCACGGCGCTGTGCGAGAAATTTGGCGACGCCATCCACACCCATCCGCTCAAGCGGGAAATCATCGCCACCTTCATCGCCAACACCGTGGTGAATCGGACCGGCGCCACGTTCGTGAATTTTCTGGCGGCCGAGGCGGCGTCATCCGCAGCCGACGTGGTGCGTGCCTACACGCTGGCGCGCCAGGTGTTCGACCTGGAGCCGCTGTGGGACCAGATCGACGCACTCGACGAGCGCGTCACGACGCAACTCCAGCTCGAGCTGCTGAGCCGCTTGACGGCGATCGCCCAGCGTGCCTCGCGCTGGATGCTGCGCCTGCGCTCCAAGGGTGAGGAACTGCCCACGCTGATCCAGCGCTACCAGCCGGGCGCACGCGAATTGCGCGGCCAGCTCGATGCCTGGCTTCCAGCCAAGGCGCATGCGAGCTGGAGCGCGGCCACGCAGACCCTGGCGCAGGCCGGCGTCGAGGCCGCGCTGGCGCAAAACCTCAGCGCACTGGAGTTCATCTTCCCGGTGCTTGATCTGGTGGACCTGGCGCAAGGCGCCAACACCGGTCTGGAGCAGGCGGCGCAGGCCTACTTTGGCGTGGAAGACGAGTTGGGCTTGAGCGCCTGGCGCAAGGAAATCAACCGCCTGCCCACCGACACCCTGTGGCAGACGCAGGCCAGGGGCAGCGCGCGCGACGACGTGTACTCGATCGCGGCCCAGATCACGCGCGGTTTGTTGGCCCAATCACACAGCGTGGCCGACTGGTCGGCGCAGCACCGCTCGGCCATCGATCGTTTATGCAAGTTGCAGGGCAACATCGCCGCGCAGTCAGCGGACCTGGCGCCGATCTCGGTGGCGCTGCGCGAACTGCGCCATCTGAGCTGAACGCTCGAACGCGGCGCCGGCGCGGCACAGCGAACTTGCCTGGCCGAGGGTGCATGGCACGGCCGGCCGGGCAAGTCAGGCGCGAGCGCCGAGCCAGCGTTCAGCGGCCTGCAGGTCGCCCAGGGTGTCGATGTCGGTGACGCAGCCCAGGTCGTTCAACGCCAGTTCAAAAGCCGCGTAGCGGCGAACCACGCTGGCGGCACCCTGATCGCCCTTGAGTTGCTGAAGTTGCAGGGCGCAGCGCGCCGAGAATCCCACCGGGTGTCCGCGCCGACCCTGGTACACCGGGACCACCACCTCGTGCTCGCGCAGCGCGTCTGCGACGGCGCGCAGCGTGGCGCTTTGCACCAGCGGCAGGTCCCCTGGCAGGATCAACCAGCCTGCGGCCTGCGCGCTGCAGTGCACGGCGCAGGCAATCGAGTCGCCCATCCCGGCGAGGCCGCTGCGCTCCAGATGCCAGGGAAGTCCGCTGGCGATCACCGCGTCCAGCGTGTGCTGCAGCACGCGCTTGTGGCCGAGCACGGCCTGCAGTTTGTGCACGGCGCCGCCGCTGGCGGCAAAGCGCTCGCCGCGACCCGAGGCCAGAACGATGACGGTGGGCAGCAACATGCCGCCAGCTTAACCGCGAACGGCCCAGCCGGACCCTAGACTCGAATACCATCAGCCTGCCATGGCAAGCGCCCTTTGTCTGCTCATCTTCCTTGAATCCACGACCCCATGAACATTTCAGGCTCCCGAATTCTTATCGCCACCGCCTGTGCCCTGGCCTTGTGCGGCTGCGGCGAAGAGGCCCAGGACACGCACCCCGACCGACCCGTGACGCAGCGGCGGCTGTTGTTCAAGCAGTTCACCCGAACCCTGGAGCCCATGGGCATGGTGGCGCGCGAGCGCTTGCCCTTCAATCGACCCGAGTTCCTGGCCAGCGCCCTGGAACTGCAGCGACTCTCGAGCAAGCCCTGGCCACTGTTCACGCCCGACAGCAATTACCCGCCGACGCACGCCAAGCCCGAGGTTTGGCTCAAAGCGGTCGAGTTCAAGGCAGCACAGCAGGCGCTGCAGGACAAGTCGGCGGCACTCGCGGCGCTGGCGCGTGACGCCAACCTGGACGATCTCAAGGCCGCAGTGAATGATCTGCAAACGTCTTGCAAATCCTGCCACGACCAGTTTCGCAGCGACTAGCAGCCTGTCGGACTTTGCGCGCGGGACGCCCAAAGTCCGACAGGCTGCTAGCATCGGCGATCAAGGGTTCGTACCCAGTAAGGCCCACCAACAGGGCCCTCTTCCACCGCATAATGAGCGCCTGCGCGGGGTTGCGATCGCACCGCGTCCACAGGCAACCACCTCTCACTGCACAGGAACAATTTTCGATGGACGAAGCTGCGTCAACCACGGGGGAGAAAAAGCGCTTGCCCAGCCCTCAGGGTGTGGCACTGGCGATCACGCAGGCTTGCCGGCGTGACGACGTCTCCATCGCCGAAATTTCGCGGCTGGTGCAATCGGACCCGGCGCTGGCAGGACGCTTGCTGCAAATCGCCAACGCCGCGTCCACGGGCAGCAGGCCGACCGCCTCGGTGCTGGGCGCCGTTGGCCGCCTCGGCCTGGAGTGCGTGCGCCAGTTGGCGCTGAGTTTCTCCCTGATCGAGAACTATGGACACGGCCGTTGCGCCGGCTTTGACTACGCCGAATTTTGGAGCCACTCTCTGCTAATGGCCGTCGCGACCCGGGAGCTCAACGCGGCCCTGGGGCTGGGGTCGGCCGACGAATTGTTCAGCTGCGGTTTGCTGGCCCGAGTGGGTTGCCTGGGGCTTGCCACGGCCTACCCGGATGAGTACACGGAATTATTGCACCAGGGCCACCAAGGCGAGGCGCTGCTGCAGCAGGAGCGCCGCCTGCTGCGCACCGACCACATAGCGCTGTCCAGCGAGCTTCATGCCCTGTGGGGCTTGCCCACGGTTTTGTGCGAAGCGATGCGTTTTCACGAACAGCCCGGCGCGGCGGACTTCGCCCAGGGCAGCCGACGCTGGCAGCTCGCGCAGGTACTGCATCTGGCATGGCGCATGGCCGATTTTTTCGTGCATGGCGGGGGCGATCGCGCGCATCGGATCACCGAGCTCAAGTTGCTCGCCGGCGCGCTGGGACTGGCGGACACGGATTTTTCCCAATGCGCGGACACGGCGATCGAACAATGGAAACAATGGGGTGCCGTGCTCAACGTGCGGGTCACCGATGCGGAACTGTTCTCGACCATGACACAGGCGCCGTTGCGACCCGACCAGGAGCCCAACCCCGGTTGGCTCAGGGTGCTGATCGTGGAAGATGACGCCATCGTGCTGCGCCTGTTGGAGCGATGGCTGCGCGACGAATGCCATTACACGGTGATGACGGCGAAGGACGGCCAACTGGCCATGGCCGTGGCGCTGACATTTCAGCCGCATGTGGTCGTGACCGACTGGCAGATGCCGGTGATGGATGGCTTGGAGTTGTGCCGCACGCTGCGCGCCAGCGACTGGGGCCGAAACATCTACGTGCTCATGCTCACCAGCGCCGATTCCGAGAACGACCTGGTGCGCGCCTTCGACGGCGGTGTGGACGACTACCTGACCAAGACTGTCAACATGCGCGCGCTGAGCGCACGACTCAAGGCCGCGTGGCGTTTTGTGCGCTTGCGCGACGCCTGGGAGCGAGACCACCAACGACTCACGGGCGCGGCAGAAGAACTGGCACTGATCAATCGCCGACTCCAGCACGCCGCGCTGAGCGACCCGCTGACCGAATTGGCCAACCGGCGCGCCGGCCTGAATGCACTGTCGCAGGCCTGGAGCGCCTCGACCCGCTACGGCCATGGCTTGAGCGTGATCGCCATCGACGTGGATTACTTCAAGGCCGTCAACGATGTCCACGGCCACACCTGCGGCGACGTGGTGCTGCAGCGCCTCAGCGAGAACCTGCGCACCACCGCCCGCAACGAAGACACGGTGTGCCGCTGGGGTGGCGAAGAGTTCATGCTGATTTGTCCCAACATGACCCGCAACGAAGGCTTGAAGGCGGCCGAGAGGCTCAGGGCCGACATCGCAGGAATGCGCATCATGGTGGACGGCAAGCTGATTGAAGTCACGATCAGCCTGGGGCTGGCGACTTGGAGTGGCGCGATCATTTCACCCGATCAACTCTTGGCCGAAGCCGACAAGGCCCTGTACGCGGCCAAACAGGGGGGGCGCAACCGCGTTGCGACGGCCCCTGAAAGTGTCGTTGCTGATTGAGGAGCGCCGATGCCGCGCCCGCAAACCCCACGTTCGGCAGCGCTTACAAGCTCCTCCAGAGTGGCCTGCGGGCCGCGCTTGAGCTATCGATTCATCGTCATTCTGATTGCGCTGTGGGCTGGGCTGGCGTGGTGGGGATCGGGCTACTACAGCAGCAACAAGTCCGACCTGGCCTATGGCGAGACCACCAGCCAGGCGCTCAAGCAGCTCGAGGGCATCGCCCGCGACATCGACAACTCCCTGCGCGTGTTGCGCAATGTCCCGCGCATCATCGCCGGCGAAGACTCGGTGTTGGAAAGCTTGCAGCCTTTTGGGCCCCAGGCACAGGCCTCAAGGGCTCCCTATGAAGAGCGCAAGCGAGTCTGGAGCGCGCAAGGCAAGCGTGCGGGGCTGAAAAACTTTCTCACGGCCGCCGCCAGCGGCCTCGATGCGGAAGTGATATGGGTCGTGAACGCGGCCGGCGACTGCATCGCCTCCAGCAACGCCGACCAAGCGTCCAGTTTTGTCGGCACCAATTACGCTGAACGAGAATATTTCGTGCAGGCCAAAAGTGGTGCGGCGGGACGCCAGTACGCCGTGGGCAAGGTTACCGGCGTGCCCGGCCTGTTCTACTCGTACCCGGTGCTCAACTCCCACCAGCAGTTCCTCGGTGCGGTGGTCGTCAAGCGCGATATCTCCGACTTCCGGCAGTGGACCCGGCCCATCAACGCCTTCATCGCCGACTCCAACGGTGTGGTCGTGCTGGCCGAAGACAAGGCGCTGGAATACAAGCTGATGCCGGGGCATTCGCTGACCGAGGTGTCAACGCCAATCCGCTTGGCGCGCTACCGCAAGGTTGAGCTCGCCAACGCCGACATTCGCCCGGCGCAAGACCAGCGCTACCCGCAAGTGGTTCGATTCGGCGACTCGCCCGTGCCCACGGTGCTGTTGTCCAAGCCGGCGGCCGACGGCAATATCACGGTGTATTTGCCACGCGCTTTGCCCGAACTGATGCGCCTGGAAACTGAGCGCCTGGGGCTGTTTTTTCTGGTCACGCTGGCCGGAACCATGCTCATGGTCGCCGTCCTGACCTTGGTCCTTTATCTGCGCGCCACGCGCCAGGCCCGAGATGCAGCCGAGAGTGCAAGCCAGGCCAAATCACAATTTCTGGCGAACATGTCGCACGAAATCCGCACGCCCATGAACGGTGTCATCGGCATGGCGCGCCTGCTGTTGGAGACGCGCCTGACGGACGAGCAGCGCGCGTTTGCCCTCGATATTGCGCTCTCGGGCGAGCACCTCATGGCCATCATCAACGACATTCTGGACCTGTCCAAGATCGAGGCCGGATACATGGAATTCGAACGCCAAGCGTTCTCCGTGAGCACGCTGACCGACGCCGTCGCCTCCTTGCTCAAAGGCCGGGCGATGGATAAAGGCATCGGCTTCAAGGTGGCGTTGGAGCTCGACGGCGCGGATGCCTTTGTCGGCGACAGCCTGCGAATCCGACAGGTCTTGCTCAACCTCGCGGGCAACGCCGTCAAGTTCACTGAACGCGGCGAGGTCTGCGTCAAAGTGGCGCGTCAGCCCACGGGACTTCGGTTTGCAGTGACGGACACCGGCATCGGGATTCCCGAGCAGGCACGGGATCGACTGTTCTCCAACTTCAGCCAGGTTGACGCGTCGACCTCACGCAAGTTCGGCGGCACGGGTCTGGGGTTGGTGATCAGCAAGCGCCTGGTCGAAGGCATGGGCGGGCGCATCGGCATTGAAAGCACAGAGGGCGAAGGCAGCTGCTTCTGGTTCGAATTGCCGCTGGAGAGCGCCGACCAGGTGCCAGTCGAGGAGGCCCAGACCCCTGGCTGCGACACAGCGGCAGTGACGGCGCTGCAGATTCAGGCGCCCTTGCCGGTCGCGGCCTCGATTGAATCGCCGTCAGTGCTGGCCGGTTCCCGCATCC
Organism: uncultured beta proteobacterium; assembly: GCA_903844215.1. Taxonomy (GTDB): domain Bacteria; phylum Pseudomonadota; class Gammaproteobacteria; order Burkholderiales; family Burkholderiaceae_C; genus CAIKVZ01. Next base: position 48,068 of record CAIMSP010000111.1, read on the forward strand.
TGCTGGTGGAAGACAACAAGATCAACCAGAAGCTCGCTATGGCGATGCTTGCGCGCCTGGGTTGCAGTGTCGATCTGGCGCAGAACGGCCGCGAAGCGGTGGCCGCAGCAGAGCAAACGCGCTATGCGCTGATCCTGATGGACATGCAGATGCCGGAGATGGACGGGCCCGAGGCGACGCGCCAGATCCGCGCCGGCACCGGGCCGAACAAGGGCAGTGCCATCATCGCGCTCACGGCCAACGCCATGCACTCTGATCAGCAACTGTGCCGCGAAGCGGGCATGGACGACTTCCTGACCAAGCCCTTCAGCCGCGAGGTTCTTGCCGCCTGTCTGGCGCGCTGGATTGGCGGCAGCGCCGGCCCGGTGCCCGCATCACCATGACCAAACCACCCATGCAAAGCCCCGCCTCCCCCGCCAGCCAGCCACGCAATCCGCTGCATGGTCTGACGCTTGAATTCATCGTCACCGAACTGCTCGCCCATTACGGCTGGGTCGGGCTGGCCGAGCGCATCCCCGTGCGCTGCTTCGAGAGCGACCCGAGCATCGCGTCGAGCCTGAAATTCCTGCGCAAGACGCCCTGGGCGCGCGACAAGGTGGAAGGCCTGTACCTGTTCATGCTGCGCGAGTTGCGCCGCAGTGGCGCGCCGCGCTGAGCTGATGGCCTCAGCAGCAGGCGTCGGCGCCAAAGCGTCGCGTGTCCGCAAGTTCGTTCTGCCTGCGGCGTGCTCGGCTTAGCCGACCCGTTCCATGCGCAGCCGGCGCGCCGCTTCTTCTGCCCGCGTGTCGTCGATTTCGCGCAGCACGCTGCCCAGATCAACCGCGCCCTTCTTGCTTTCGAAGCGACCCGTCAAAACCTGATCCGTTTGCAGCAGACCGCGCTGATACAGGTCCCAGATTTCCGCTGCGTATTCGGTCTGCAGCAGCTCGGGCGCGAACTGGCCAAAGAAAGCCCGCAGATTGGCCACGTCGCGCGCCAGCATGCGGCTGGCGTGGTTGTTGCCGGCGGCGTCCACCGCCTGCGGCAGGTCGATGATCACCGGGCCGTCGGCACTGAGCAGGATGTTGAACTCCGACAGATCGCCGTGCACGATGCCCGCGCACAGCATGCGCACCACCTCCTGCAGCAGCGCCGCGTGCTGCGCACGCGCCTGCTCGGGCGTGAACTGCACATCGTTCAGGCGCGGCGCGGCGTCACCGGTCTCGTCCGTCACCAGTTCCATCAGCAGCACGCCGTCGTGAAAGTTATAGGGCTTGGGAACGCGCACCCCGGCAGCAGCCAGCCGATACAGCGCATCCACCTCGGCACTTTGCCAAGCCGCCTCCTGCGACTGGCGCCCAAAGCGCGTGCCCTTGGCCATGGCGCGGGCCTGGCGCGTGTTCTTCACCTTGCGGTTCTCGGTGTAGTCCACGGCCTGGCGAAAGCTGCGCTGCGTGGCCTCCTTGTAGATCTTGGCGCAACGCGTGTCGTCGCCGCAGCGCACCACGTACACCAAGGCCTCCTTGCCGCTCATGAGCTGGCGCACGACGCTGTCGATCAGGCCTTCCTCGATCAACGACTCCAGCCGTGCGGGTGCCTTCATGCGGCTACTTGACCAGACCTTCGGCGCGCAGCGCTTCCTGCACTGCAGGGCGCGCGCCAACGCGCGCCAGATAGGCCGCCAGATGGCTCAGGCCGGCGATGTCCACGCCCACGTGCTTGCACCAACTGCAGACCGTGAACAGATAGCCGTCGGCCACGGTGAAGGTCTGACCCAGCAAATAGTCCGACTTCGCCAGTTCGCCATCGAGCCATTGCAGGCGCGATGCGAGCCGCGTCCGGGAGAGCGACTTGGCTTCTTCCGGCATGGCCGGATTGAACAAGGGCGAAAAACCCTTGCGCAGTTCCGTGCCGACGAAATTCAACCACTCCTGCAGCTTGTAGCGCTCGAACGTGCCGTTGGCGGGCGCAAGATGTTTGGCTGGCACCTGATCGGCGATGTATTGCACGATGACCGGACCTTCGCGCAACTGGCGGCCATCGTCCAGCACCAGCAGTGGCACGTAGCCCAGCGGGTTGACGGCGTAGTAGTCGCTGCCGTCGGGCAACTGGTGCGTCTTGGTGGGCGCGGCAATGGCTTCAAAGGCCAGGCCCGATTCCTTCAACGCGATATGGGCAGACAGGGAGCAGGCGCCTGGGGAGTAATAGAGCTTCATGACGATTTCGTGGAATGAGTGAACGTGGCACGAGGATAGCGCAAGCGCGCAGGCCCGTCCCCGGCAGGGAAATTGCGCGCGCCATTGGCCCGCCGCGACGCTGCGCTGTCAGCTCCTTTGCATCACATAGGCCAGCACGGCCGCACTGAACAGACTGGCCAACCAGGGCGTCAGCACCTGGAGCGACACGGCACGCAGCTCAAACAAGGCGGTGATGGCGTAGGCCAGTTCGTCAGGGTCCGGCCAGCGGCTTCCCCCATAGGCCAAGGCACTCCCCGCCAAGGCGCCAATGAGCGTGAACCATTCAAAGCGGCGGTCCATGCGAGCGCTGCTGTGCAGTTGTTCTCGGGCCTGGGCTGGCGACAAGGGCGCTGGCAGCCGCTGCAGCACACGCGCCGAAAAACCCTCATCTTCAATGGCCATGGGTCGCGACTCGCGCAACAGCGCATCGAGCCAATCGGCATCGTCGTGCCCACGCAAAGAAGGCTTGGCTTGGTTGTTCATGATGTTTTCTCCGGTGCCCAGCAAGCCAGCAGGTCGCGCAGCCGGGCGTGAGCGCGCAACACCTGGGATTTGAGCGTGCCCAGCGGCAGGTTCAGCACCTGAGCCGCTTCCTCATGCGACAGGTCCAGATGGTAGCAATGGATCAGGGCCACGCGTTCAAGCTCGGGCAGCCGTGCCAAAGCCGATGCCACGTCAAGGCGCAGCGCCCGCGACTGGTTTGCCTGGGCTGCAGACTCGCTTGTCAATTCGTCCAGATGCGCATCGGTCAATGGCAGCGTCGCGCGCTGGCGGCGCACGTGCATCAGGAAGCGGTGATAGGCGATCCGGTAGAGCCAGGTTGCGAGCCGCGCCTGGCCGTTGAACTGGGCCAGCTGCGTCCAGGCCTGAATGAAACATTCCTGCGCCAAGTCGTCGGCCAGGGCCCCATCGCCGTGCGTGAGTCGGCGCAACTGGTTGCGCACCCCACTCTGATGGGAGCGCACCAGTTGCTCGAAGGCCGCCCGGTCGCCCGCCGCAGCGCGCCGACACAGAGCCGCCTCGGATTCTTCAGCAGCAGACATGCGAACCGCTTGCCACACCGCTCATTATTCTTGAGCGTTCGAATCGGCAGCGCCAGCCTTGGGCCGTTCCAGCTTCCAGGCCAGCAACTGCGCCAAACCGACGGCCAACGGAATCGCACCTATGCCCCAATCGTCGCCACCCTGTGCTCCGAAGAAAATCATCAGACCGACACCCAGGCCGATCAGAGTCAATGAGCCAAACAGCCGCGACTTCGGGGAACTCGAGGGTGACAACAATTCTTTCGGCAGGGGAAGTCCTTTTTCTGCGAGACGCGTGATGGTCTCGTGCAGTTGACGGTAGCGACGATGACGGTATTCCATCACAACCAGCACCACACCAATGACAAAGAGCATGCCAAACAGCGGCACCAAAACCCCTGTAAGACTGTGAATGACAGCAGGATCCATGAGTAATTCCTCCATGTTTAGGAACGATCCACGAACCCGAACATCGGGTCACGGTCGCAGCCATACCCGTTTAGATGCAAGCCAAAGCCCTACCGGATTGCGGAAACCAAAAAATATTTTTCGGGTTATTGCGCGGGATTGTATTTTTTCAAGAACGTCTCGATGACGCCATAGACACGGAAGCGCGTTTCTTCCTTGGCCATCCCGTGCTCTTCGCCTTCGAGTTCCATGTACTCGACCACCTTTCCCGAGCGCCGCAGGCCGTTGCGCATGTCTTCGCCGTGCACCAGCGGCACGCGCCGGTCCTTCTCGCCGTAAGCCATGAACACCGGTGCCTTGATCGCGTCGGCATGCTTGGACGGCGACGTGGCGTTGAACTGATCGCGCAACTTGTCGGGGTCGCCCAAGGTGGTGTTCTTAGAGTAGTTCGCGGCCTTATCGCCCCAAGAAGCGGAAGACGAAATATAAAAGAGGTTGGTGACGCCAAACAGATTGATCCCGCAGCGGTAGAGATCCGGGTCCTTCACCAAGCCCTGCATCACAGCGTAGCCACCGTAGCTGGCACCCATGATGCAAACCCGCTTGGCATCGACGACACCTTGTTTGACCAGACTCATCACGCCATCCGTGAGGTCGTCCTGCATCGACAGTCCCCATTGCGCAAACCCCTTCTTGAAGTGCGTATCACCAAAGCCGGTGGAACCGCGAAACTGCGGTTGCAGCACGACGTAGCCCATACCTGCCAGAAACTGCACTTCGGGGTCGAAACCCCAATCGTCACGCGCATGGGGACCGCCATGCACCAGCACCACCAGGGGCAATGACTTGGGTTGGCGGCCGCGTGGAATTGTCAGGTACGCCAAGATGGGCAAGCCATCGCGCGCGACGTAGTCGTAGGCCAGTTGCTCCGACATCTTCTTCGGGTCGATCCAGGGGCGAGCGGAAAAAACGCTCTGCAGCTTCTTGTTGGTGCTATCGTAAAGATAGTAGTGGCTCGGCTTGGTGGATGAGTAGGAATTGATCAGCATCGGCGCCTGGGTTTCACCCGGTGTGATGACGTTGACCAGCCCGGGCAACGCATTGTCGATATCAGCCTGCAACCTGGCCATGGATTGAGCCAGCCACAGGGTGCGCGGCGGTTCAGTATCCATCCGGACACCCAGCACCGTGCGTAGGTCGGGGGAATAAACAAGACCGTCATTGACGCTGACCGTGGGGTCGGAGGCCGCCCGTTTGCCGGGCTTGTTCCCCACAAAATCGAATTCGTAAATACCGTCGCGTCCGTCCTCTGTCGCGGCCGACACAAACATCGTTTTGCCATCGCTGTCGAAGCCAAGAACACTGAATTTCTGGCCAAAGGTCGGTTGTTCGATCAATTTTCGCCAGGGCTGATCTTCGGCGTCCCGGTACCAGATGATCTCTTGACTCTCTTCGGCATTTGACGTCACCACGACACGCAGCAAATTGCTACCGTCAACCACGAAGTCGCGGGCCAACCCGGGTACCTGAAAGTCGATTTCGGTGCGCCTGCCATTGAGCGTATTCACGCGGTAGGGTCGCGCATCGCCATTGGGAAAGTAACCCACAGCCAAGATGCTGTTCGGGTCACCATTGACCGAACGACTGAGCATGGACATCCAGCGTGGCTGCGAGTTCCAGTCGCCCTGATCCGTGATGTATTCCGGTGTGGGCGCCATCAACGTGATAAATTTGGTGCCATCCCTATTGACTGCGAACAAGCCCTCAGGCGTCGATATCTGGTTACCTTCATGTTCGACGATTCGGTAGACCAGCCGCTCGTTGTTGATCCAGCGTACGTGAACAATGTTGGCGTCCTTGTAGCCAGCCACTTTCGTAACCACCTTGGTGCCCACATCCAGTACCGTCAACAAGAAATGACCGCTGACATTGGCGGAAGTCGCCAGATATTTCCCATTCGGGGAAAGCGAGGTTGACTTGAACTTCGAATCCTTGAACAGGTCTTCAAGTCGGATTTGGGCCGACGTGGCCCCCGCCCCGATGAAGAACAATGCCGTCACAGCAAAACGCAACCAACGGCGCCAACTCGTGCCCATGCCTGTCTCCCCTTGATACTCTTCGTCAATGAACTGCAACAGGGGCGAGGCCCCAAATGGTATAGCTGTTGGCGTGCATCCGCACGCCAAGGTGGCGCGGACTATAACCGAATCAAACCGTGCACCGCCGCCCCCGGCGCCAGCAGCCGCTTGACCAGCATGCGGTAACTGTCCAGATCGAAGGCCAGGGCCTGACGGGTCTGCAGCGCCTGTTCCAGTTCGACCTCGTCGTGCACCGTGGCCAGGTGGCACCAGTGCTCGAACACGTGGATGTCGGTGCGGCCGGTGAGCGGGTCGTGCTCGCGGATGCCGACTTTCCCGGTGAAGGGCCAGGCCTGCAGCCGCTGTTGCGCCAATGCCATTTGCAGGCGCAGAAAATGGCGCTCGGGCGCTTCAAGTCCACAGCACTGGCCTTGGCACTGACCGATCTGCTGCGCGAAACAGCGGCCCTTGCCCGACTCCAGACCCAGGGCCTGCGGACAAAGTGAATGCTCCAGCGCCAAGCTGCGCAGGGTGTCCAGCGCCTGGCGCTTGGATCGATACGGACCAAACAGCGAATCGAATGCACGCGGATCCAGCTCGTCGGTACTGACCAGCGTCACGAGCGGCCGCGCCCGTGGGTCGGCGTTCAGGCGCCAGGCGCACAAGCTGTTCTGGCGCCGCAGTTGGCGGTTGTAGACCGGCTGCATTTGCTTGACCAGGCGCGACTCCAGCAGCAAGGCCCCCAGTTCGCCGGCGGTCTCGTGCCACTGCACGCTGCGGATTTCCTGCGCGATGCGCATCTCTTTGGCGGCGCTGTGATCGGCTTGAAAGTGCGCCATCACGCGGCTGCGCAGCTTGACGCTCTTGCCGATGTACAGCGGCAGCGGTCCTTCGCCGTAGAACAGATAGACGCCGGGCGTCTGCGGAATGCTCTTGATCGGCGTTTCCAGTTGCGACGGCAGGCTGGAGGCGCCGCCCAGCAGTTCCTGGGCAGTGGCATGCATCTTGTCTGGGCCGAATTCCTGCGTCGCCTGCGCCAGCCAGGCCAGCACCAGCTCCACGTCGCCCAGGGCGCGGTGCCGGTCGGCCGTGTGCAGGCCGTGACGCTGCATGATCGCGTCCAGCCCGTGGCCGCGGTGCTGCGGATAGAGCTTGCGCGACAGGCGCACGCTGCACAGGGTTTTGACGCGCAGGTCGATCTGCAAGCGCTCGAATTCGTTCTTCAAAAAGCCGTGGTCGAAGCGCACGTTGTGCGCCACCAGCACGGCGCCATCGAGCAATTCCAGCAAGCGTGCGGCGACCTCGTCAAAGCCGGGCGCCACGGCCACCATGGCGTTGTCGATGCCGGTGAGGTTCTGGATAAAGGGCGAAATGCGCATGCCAGGGTTCACCAGCGTGCTCCAGCGCGCCACCTCCCGCCCCTGCTCGATGCGCACGGCAGCGATTTCGGTGATGCGGTCGTGCAACGGATTGGCACCCGTGGTTTCCAGATCAAGGACGAGGTAGCAGGGCAGCATGCTCAGTGTGTCCCGCTAGTCGAGGCCTTGCTTGAAGCGGCAGCGGCGCTTCATTCCTTGAGCACATCGAGCACGTCAGAGCGGAATTCGCGGCTGTACAGAATCACGATGATCAGTGCCGTGGCCAGCGTAAAGGCCAAGGGCGAAAAGAACCAGGCCATGCAGGCGAAGGAAAAGTAGTAGGCGCGCAGTCCGTCGTTGAAGGTGTCGGCGGCCAAGCCGAGCAAGGCGCTGGCGCGCCGCGCAAACTGCTCGCGGTCGGCACTGCCGGCGGCAAACTCCCGGGCGTCGGGCATGGAGCCGATAACGATGGCCGCAAAGGTGAACTGGCGCATCGACCAGGAAAAGCGGAAGAAGGCGTACACGAAGATCGTGATCAGCACCAGGATCTTGAATTCAAACACCAGCACCGGCGTCTGCTGGGCAAAGGGGATTTCGCGCACCAGTTCCACCGCCTTGTCGGTGGTCCCGAGCAGCGCCAACAGGCCACCGATGATCAGGATCGTGGTGGAGGCGAAAAAGGACGAGCTCGTGGACAGCGACTGCGTGATCACCCCATCGACCATGCGCACCTCGCGCGCCGTGCTCTGCAGCATCCAGTCGTGGCGGTAATGGTTGATGGTGGCGATGAGCGAGGGTCGGCGCAGGCTCCAGGCCGTGGCAAACCAGGCGTAGCCGATCCAGCCCAGCAAAAAAACTGCGACCGCAAGCCAGTCGCTCCAGGGTAACAAGGCAAACATCTTCATGCCTGCATCATAGCCAGCGCGCTAAATCGGCCTTCAATTCACCTCAGCCCGACCCTCACCCGCAAGCGGGCGAGGCAGACAAAAAATGCTGCCCGTGGTCGGGCAAGCAAGCAGGATCAGCCGTGCAAACGAGCCGCGACAGCCGCCACGCGCTGGCCGAACTGGCGCGCCGTTTCGAGGTCGCCTGGCAACATTTCTGCGACCGACGCGTCGGACGGCGTCTGTGCCATCGCGCCAGCGGAGGAACCCACATAATTGAGGTCGTTGCGCTGCGCCGCCTTGCTGTTGTTGGGCTTCATGCCCGTGCCCACCCAGATGCCGCTGTGCTGCATCGCCAGCGTGAACAGGTAGTGCAAGGTGGAATGCTTGTCGCCGTTCATGGTGGCGCTGTTGGTGAAGCCGGCGAACAACTTGTCTTTCCAATCCTGGCTGTACCAGGGCTTGCTGGAGGCGTCGGCAAACTTCTTGAACTGCCAGCTCACGCAGCCCATGTAGGTCGGGCTGCCCATGATGATGGCGTCGGCCGCAGCCAGGGTTTCCCAGCCCCCCTCGGGCAGATTGCCCTCGGCGTCGATGGCGACCAGTTGGGCGCCTGCGCCCTCGGCCACCGCCTGCGCCATGCGCAAGGTGTGTCCGTAACCCGAATGAAATACCACAGCGACTTTGGCCATTTGGTTTGCTCCTTAAAAAGCGGTTGAAAAAAAATTGTTGGGCTCAAGGCGCGAGTTCGAACACCAGCACCTCGGCGTCGCGTGCACCATCCAGCGTGAGCTGCGTCTCGCCTTCGAGCAGCGCCGCGTCGCCCGCGTTCAAGCTCACGCCGTTGGCACGCAGCGCGCCGCGCACCAGGTGCACGTAGCACTTGCGCTGCGCATCGAGCGCCAGCGTGCTGCTCTGCGTGCCATCGAACAGGCCGGCGTAGAGTGACGCGTCGGCATGGATCGTGACCGAGCCCTGGGCGCCGTCGGGGGAGGCGACCAGGCGCAACTGGCCGCGCTTTTCGTCTTCGGAAAAGGTCTTTTGCTCGTAGCCCGGCGCAATCGATTTGGCGCTGGGTTCGATCCAGATCTGAAAGAAGTGCGTCTCGGTGGGCGCGTGATTGAACTCGCTGTGCTGCACGCCGCTGCCCGCGCTCATGCGCTGCACGTCGCCCGGCGGGATCGCCGTGCTGTTGCCCATCGTGTCCTTGTGCGCCAACTCGCCCGACAGCACATAGCTCACGATTTCCATGTCGCGGTGGCCATGGGTGCCAAAGCCCGTGCCCGGTGCGATGCGGTCTTCGTTGATGACGCGCAGGTTGCCCCAGCCCATGTGCTGGGGATCGTAATAGCCGGCAAAGGAAAAGCTGTGGCGCGACTTGAGCCAGCCATGGTCGGCATCGCCGCGGTCCAACGATTTGCGAACGGTCAACATGAAGCGGTCCTCCTGAAACAACAGGCCCAACTATAGGTTGGCGGCGCGCTTTCGGGAGCCACGAAATTTGATGTCATCATTCACATACTTTGAATGAATAGGCGATACCGATGCAAAGTCCACGCAATGTTCTGACACCCGACGCCTTGTCCATGCTGCAGACGATTGCGCGCACCGGTAGTTTCGCCGCCGCCGCGCGCGATCTGGGCCTGGTGCCCAGCGCGCTGACGTACCGGGTACGGGTGATCGAGGAGGCACTGGATGTGCTGCTGTTCGATCGCCGCGCGCGCCGCGCCCTGCCCACCCCGGCCGGACTGGAACTGCTGCGCGCCGGCGAACGCCTGTTGGGGGAAATCGACGCCATCGCGAACCGCGTCAAGCGCGTGGCCACGGGCTGGGAGCCGCAACTCACGATCGCCGTGGACAGCATCATCTCCCGGGGCGTGGTGATGGAGTTGTGCGAGGCCTTCTTTGCCCTGGAGGCGCCTGCAGGTCCGGCAACGCGCATCAAGCTGCGCGACGAAACCCTGGGCGGCACGCTTGAGTCGCTGCTCAGTGGCAAGGCCGACCTGGCCCTGGGCGTGACGCTGGACGCGGCCAGCAGCGCCGACGTGCTGAGCCATCCCTTGGGCAGCGTGCGCTTCGTCTATGCTGTGGCACCGCACCATCCGCTGGCCGCCGCGGCTGAGCCGCTGAGCGACGCGCTGCTGCAGCGCCACCGCGCCGTGGCCGTGGCCGACACGGCGCAACGCGGCGCCGCTCTGAGCATCGGTTTGCTGGGCGGGCAGGACGTGCTGACGGTGGCCTCGATGCAGGCCAAGCTGGACGCGCAACTGCGTGGTCTGGGTGGCGGCTTCGTGCCCGAGTGCATGGCCCGCGCCTACCTTGAGACCGGGCGCCTGGTGGCCAAGAGAGTGAGCCGGCCCGAGCGCGTTGCGAGCGTGCGTTACGCCTGGCGCGGCGCCCATGCGTCGGCCCAGGGACGAGCGCTTCAATGGTGGCTGGGACAGCTCGAAAAGCCCGCCACGCGCAGCGCTTTACTGGCACAGCACCGAGGCGTGTAAAGTCACAGCCTGGACAGACACAAGAAAGACAGCTATGACAACACCCCAACACATTGCCATCGTCGGTGCCGGTATGGCCGGAATTGCCTGCGCCCGCACGCTGGTTCAGGCCGGTCACCAGGTAACGCTGTTCGAGAGATCGGCGTCCGTCGGTGGCCGCATGGCGACGCGCAGTACGCCCTTTGGCGACTTTGATTACGGCGCGCAGTACTTCACCGCCCGCGACGCACGCTTCATCCGCGCGCTGCAAACCGCGCCCAGCGTTTGCAAGCCCTGGAGCGCCAACACCGTGCGCGTGCTCGATGCCCAGGGGCGCGTGACCGAGAGCGCCCTGCCGGCACAGGAGGCGCACTGGGTACCGGCACCGGCCATGGACGCGCTGCCGCGACACTGGGCGGCGCCGCTGATCGAACGTGCCTGCGTCGAGTTTCAGACCCAGGTCACACGCATCGAGCGCGATGCCGTGCAGCCCAAAAAATGGCAGCTGCGCAGCAGCGGCGAACAGGATGCGCAGCACGTCTTCTCTGGCTTCGACGCCGTGCTGCTGGCCATCCCGAGCGGACCCTGCCTGCGCTTGCTGAGCGCCTCAGACCTGGCGCCGGCCTTGAAGAAAGCGGTGGAAAAGGCCGAGGTCTCGCCGTGCTGGACACTGATGCTGGCGTTCCCGCAAGCGGCTCAGGCCAACTTGAGCAGCCTGGGCCCGCAGTGGAACGCGGCGCGCAGCACGCACCACCGCATCGCCTGGCTGGCGCGCGAATCGAGCAAGCCGCAACGTCTGAGCGTGGAGCGCTGGACGGTGCAAGCCAGCGTCGCCTGGTCGCACGAGCATCTTGAAGACGACGCGCCCCGGGTGCAGGCCAAGTTGCTCAAGGCGTTCACCGAAGTCACCGGCATCCGCGCCGAACCCAGCCACGTCGAGGTCAAACTCTGGCCCTTTGCCCAGACCATCAAGGCGGTGGGCAAGACCCACCTCTGGGACGCGAAGGCGCGCCTTGGCGTGTGCGGCGATTACCTGCTGGGCTGCCGGGTGGAAGATGCCTTTGTCTCCGGGCTCGAATTGGCACTTGCGGTGGCGTGAACCCGCCTGCGACGGCTTACACCGGCCGCTTTGCGCCCTCGCCCACCGGGCCGCTGCACGCCGGTTCCCTGGTCGCCGCCCTGGCCAGTTGGCTTGACGCACGCGCCTGGGGGCTGAACCACCCCGGATCCAACGGCCGCTGGCTGATCCGCATCGAAGACCTGGACCAGCCGCGCTGCCTGGCCGGTGCAGACCGGGTGATCCTGGGGCAACTGGCCGATTGCGGCCTGCTCAGCGATGCGGCGCCGCTGTGGCAATCCCAGCGAACGCCGCTTTATCAAGCCGCCCTGGAGCAACTGCTGGCCAACGCCCAAGCCTACCCCTGCGGCTGTTCGCGCAAGGACGTGGAACAGGTGCTCGCCGCGTCGGGCTCAGGGCGGGCTCGGCATGACGAACTGATTTATCCGGGGACCTGCCGCCACGGGCTGCATGGCAGAAGCGCACGCGCCTGGCGTTTTGCCGCGGCCAGCGAAACGGTGCTCTGGACCGATCGACGTCTGGGCCTGCAACAGCAGGACGTGAGCCTGCAGGTCGGCGACTTCGTGCTCAAGCGCGCCGATGGCGTCTTCGCCTACCAGCTCGCCGTGGTCGTGGACGACGCCGCTCAAGGCGTGAGCCACGTGGTGCGCGGCGAAGACCTGGCCGACAACACGCCGCGCCAGATCCTGCTGCAGCGCGCGCTGGGACTGCCCACGCCGCACTACCTGCACACGCCGCTGGTGCGCGGTGCTGACGGTGACAAGCTGTCCAAACAGAACCAGGCCCAGGCCTTGGACACGCGCGCGCCCTTGGCGGCCCTGAACGCGGCGGCCACGGTGCTGGCGCTGCCCGCGATGTCAGGCACCCGTGCCGAGGCCTTGCAGGCCTGGGTCAGGGCCTGGGCTGATCGCACCCCTTGACGCCGCGCCTTTGGCCGAGGCAACGATAATCGGGCACCGCCCCCAGGGCGCGCACTTTCAACTTAACCAAGCCACCATGGGACACGAAAACATCATGCCGAGCTCGCTTGCCGATCCGCAGGCACAGGCCGCGCCAAGACCCGCCGGGGCGCCCGCCGACGTCGCCTTTCCCAAGGCGATACGCAGTTTTGTGCGTCGCGCCGGGCGCACCACCGGCGGCCAAGCCAAGGCCGTGCTCGATCTGGGGCCGCGCTTTGTGCTGCCCTTCAGCCCCAGCACGCTGGATTTTCAGGCGGCGTTTGCGCCGCCGGATGCCTCGCTGTTGCATGCGGGCTCGGCCGACGGCGAACGCGAAACCATCCTGGAGATCGGCTTTGGCATGGGCGAAGCCACGGCCCAGATCGCCGCCCTGCTGGCGCAAAAAAACTTTCTTTGCTGCGAAGTGCATGAGCCCGGCGTGGGCGCGCTGCTCAAGCGCATTGGAGAACAGGGCTTAAGCAACATCCGCATCCTGGCGCATGACGCGGTGGAAGTCATCGACCACATGCTGCCGGTCTGGAGCGCCAGCGCCCCGGACAAGGGGCTCGACGGCGTGCACATCTTTTTCCCCGACCCCTGGCACAAGAAGCGCCACAACAAGCGCCGGCTGATTCAGGCACCACTGATTGCCAAACTGGCAGCGCGCCTCAAGCCCGGCGGCTATCTGCACTGTGCCACCGACTGGCAGCCCTACGCCGAGCAGATCCTGGAGGTCCTGAGCGCCGAGCCGCTGTTGACGAACAGCGCCGAAGCCTATGCGCCCAAACCCGACTATCGGCCGCTGACCAAGTTTGAAAACCGTGGCATCCGGCTGGGCCACGGCGTGTGGGACATCGTGTTCGTGCGCAGGTGAATCCGCCGCTTGCCACCCGTGACGGCGTGGCGCCCAGCTGCGTCTCCTTGCCCGCCGGGCCCTGGCCCACGATGCAGGCCTATCTGCTACAGCGCTTTCCCGCGATTGCCGAAGCCGAGTGGCGTCGGCGCATGGCCGGGCTGGAACTGCTGGACGAATTCGGTGTGGCGGTCACACCCGAGCGCCGCTATCAGCCCCATATCCGGCTCTACTACTACCGCAGCCTGGCGCACGAGACGCGCATTCCCTTTGACGAAGTGCTGCTGTTTCAGGACGCGCACCTGGTGGTGGTGCACAAGCCGCATTTTCTGCCGGTCACCGCCGGTGGGCAGTATGTGCAGGAAGTGCTGCAGGTGCGCCTGAAGCGCCGCCTGCAGATCGACACGCTGCAACCGATTCACCGCATCGACCGCGAGACGGCGGGCGTGGTGGTGTTTTGCGTGCAAGCGCAGGAGCGCGACGCCTACCACGCGCTGTTTCGCCGGCACGCGGTGCAAAAAACCTATCAGGCGATCGCTCCCTGGCGGGAAGCACTGAGCTTTCCGCAGACACGGCACAGCCGCATTGTCCGGGGTGAACCGTTCTTCCGTCAGTGCGAAGTGGCGGGAACGCCGAATGCGCAGACCGAGGTGGACGTGCTTGAGGTTAAGGGCCAGCGCGCGCGTTATCGGCTGGCCCCGCACACCGGGCAAAAGCACCAACTGCGCGTGCACATGGCCGCCTTGGGATTGGCACTGGAGAACGATCCGTTTTACCCTGAGGTGCGACGCGCCCAGGGCGAAAGCGACGATTGGAGTCGGCCGCTGCAACTGCTGGCCAAAGCCATTTCCTTTGTGGATCCGATCACCGGGCAGCAGCGGCTCTTCGAGAGCCCGCAGGAACTGCGGCTGTAGTTCCTGCCGGATCAGGCCGGCGCGTTCAAGGCGTTGAGCGCCCTGCCCTGGGTCCAGAAGGCGATCAGGTTGTCGGCGGCCAGGTCGGCCATGGCCCGTCGCGTGGGCACGCTGGCGCTGGCGATGTGCGGCGTCAGCACCACGTTGCGCAGCGCCAGCAAGTCGGGATGGACCTCGGGCTCGCCTTCGAACACATCCAACCCGGCCGCCGCGAGCTTGCCTGCGGCCAGCGCCGCCGCCAGCGCCACATCGTCCACGATGCCGCCGCGGGCGATGTTCACCAGCGTCGCTGTGGGCTTCATCAAGGCCAATTCCGCACCCCCTATGGCGTGATGCGAGGCCGCAGAATAGGGGAGCACCAGCACCAGGTGATCGGCGCTCTGGAGCAGTTCTTCCTTGCCCACGTAGCGCGCCTGGCACTGCGCCTCGGTGGCGGCGTCGAGGCGCGAGCGGTTGTGATAGACCACCTTCATGCCAAAGCCCAGGGCGGCGCGGCGCGCAATGCCCTGGCCGATGCGGCCCATGCCCAGAATGGCCAGCGTGCTGCCGTGGATATCGGCCCCGGCAAACATGTCGTAGCGCCATTTTTTCCACTGGCCGCTGCGCAGGAATCGTTCGCTCTCGCTGATGCGCCGCGCCGTCGCCATGAGCAAGGCGAAGCCGAAGTCGGCCGTGGTCTCGGTCAGCACGTCGGGCGTGTTGGTTCCCAGCACCCCGGCGGTGCTCATCGCGCTCAAGTCAAAATTGTTGTAGCCCACGGCCATGTTGGCGCAGATCTTCAGTTGCGGGCAGGCGGCCAGCAGGGCCGCGTCGATACGCTCGCCGGCCATGGTGTAGATACCCCACTTGCCCTGCAACTTGGCGATCAACTGCGCCGCCGTCCAGCTCTCGTCGAGCTGATTCGACTCGACCTCGAAGGTGTGCTGCAGGCGCTCGAGCACCTCGGGAAAGAGCGCTCGCGCGACCAGAATCTTTGGCTTCATGGCGACCGCCCGGTCAAGTTTGTCCAAGCCTGCGGCATCAGTGCATCAGGCGGTATTGCACGACGTAGCACGCCGCACCGGCCAGATAACCGACCAGGGCCAGACCGCTGATCTTCTTCACGTACCAGAAGAAATGGATCTTCTCCAGCCCCATCGCGGCCACCCCCGCCGCCGAGCCGATGATCAGGATGGAGCCGCCCGTGCCAGCGCAGTAGGCCAGGAACTCCCACAGAAAGTGGTCCGCCGGATACTGCGCCAGGTTGTACATGCCCATGGAGGCCGCCAGCAGCGGCACATTGTCCACCACGGCACTGACCAGGCCGATGAGGATCACGATGATGTCCTGGCGACCCACGGCGCGATCCAGCCATTGCGCCAGCGACGACAGGATGTGCGTGTGCTCCAGCGCCGCGACCGAGAGCAGGATGCCGATGAAGAACACCACCGAGCTCATGTCGATGCGCTTGAGCGCCTGGGCCAAGGTCAGGTGCTGCTTGGCCTCGTCTTCCTTGTGGCGGTGCACCAGGTCACCCACCAGCCACAGCAAGCCCAGACCGAACAGGATGCCCATGAAGGGCGGCAGCTGGGTCACGGTCTTGAACGCCGGCACGGCCACCAAGGTGCCCAGGCCAAGGAAGAACATCAGATTGCGCTCGAACGGCGTCGTCGGCGCATGCGCTTCGACATCGGTGCGCGCCGGGGCCAGCACCGCACGTCCGCGCAGCACATAGGCCGTCATCGCCAGGGGCACCAGCAGATTCACCATGGAGGGTAGAAACAGACTGGTCATGATGGACACGGTGGTGATCTGGCCACCAATCCACAGCATGGTGGTGGTGACGTCGCCAATCGGCGTCCAGGCGCCACCGGCGTTGGCGGCGATGACGATGATGCCGGCAAAGAACAATCGGTCCTCGTGCTGGTCCAACAACTTCTTCATCAGCGACACCATGACGATGGTCGTGGTCAGATTGTCAAGGATAGAGCTCAGGAAGAAGGCGACAAATCCGACCAGCCACATCAGCGAGGACAGGCGCGTGGTCTTGATGCGCGAGGTGATGACTTCGAAGCCGTTGTGCGCATCCACCACCTCCACGATCGCCATCGCGCCCATCAGGAAGAAGACAATCTGCGCCGTGCTCATCAGCGAGTCGTTGAGCTCGGCCCCGACGCTGCTGCGCAGCTCGCTGGCCAGCGCATACACGGTCCAGAGCAAGCCGGCTCCGACCAGCGCCGAAGCCGACTTATTCACCTTGAGCGGGTGCTCCAGCGCGATCGCCGCGTACGTCAAAACAAAAATCACAACCATGGCAGTCAACATGTCGAATCGTCCTGGTAGAGGGTGAAAGGAAAAAAGAGGAAGGGAAGAAAGCCAGGGCGCGGCTAAGCGCTGGTCTCGATTTCAAAGACCTGGCGCAAGTAGGCCAGGTACTTTTCGTCCTGGCACATGTTCTTGGACGGCGTGTCGGACAGTTTGGCCACCGGCTGGCCGTTGCAGCGCGTCATCTTGATAACGATCTGCAGCGGCACGTGGGCCGGCGGGTCGCCCAGGTCGTTGGTGAGATTGGTGCCGATACCGAAAGCCAGTTGGCAACGGCCGCGAAACTGCTGATACAGCTCGATGGTGCGCGGCACGGTCAGGCTGTCGCTGAAGATCAGCGTCTTGGTTCTCGGGTCCACGCGATTGTGCTTGTAATGCTCGATCAGCCGTTCACCCCAGGCAAAGGGGTCGCCGCTGTCGTGGCGCGCGCCATCAAACAGCTTGCAAAAATACATGTCGAAGTCGCGCAGAAAAGCGCTCATGCCATAGACATCGGACAGCGCGATGCCCAGGTCACCACGGTATTCCTTGGCCCAGGATTCAAAGGCAAACACCTGGCTGTCGCGCAGCCTGGGCCCCAGCGCCTGACAGGCCTGCAAGTATTCGTGCGCCATCGTTCCCAAAGGCGTCAAACCCAGCTCCCAGGCAAACCAGACGTTGCTGGTGCCGGCAAACTGGCCCGCCGTTCCCGGCGCCGTACCCGGGCTTTGCGCCGTGCCCAGGCGCGTCGCCAGCACGCGCAGCACTTCTTCGTGCCAGGCGCGGGAAAAGCGCCGGCGCGTGCCGTAGTCGGCAATCTTGAGTTCCGCCAGTCCGGGCTCGCGTAGCAGCGCCATCTTGGTGTCCAGTCGAGCACGACCCAGGGTGAAATCGGGCAGGCGCTGGACGTTGCGAAAGTAAACCTCGTTCACGATTGCCAGCACCGGCACTTCAAACAGGATGATGTGCAGCCAGGGGCCCTGGATCGTGATGTCGATTTCGCCGTTCTCCAGCGCCGTGACGGTGATGTATTTTTCGTTCAGCCGGAACAGTCCCAGAAAGTCCACGAAGTCGCTCTTGATGAAGCGCATGGAACGCAGGTAGTCCAACTCCGATTCCTGAAAGTGCAGGCTGCACAGGGCGCGGATCTCCTCGCGAATCTCGGCCACGCAGGGCGCCAGTTGCACGCCGGGATTGCGGCATTTGAAGCGGTATTCCACTTGCGCGCCGGGAAACTGATGCAGCACCACCTGCATCATGGTGAACTTGTACAGGTCGGTGTCGAGAAGACTGGTGATGATCATGCGCAGATTAGTTCGGTCAATCGATGCGGCCGCGCAAAGCGTCGGGCACAGCGGCGACTGTAGCGCGGCATGAGCCACATTTTTAGCGTGCTTACCCGGTCAGGCGAGAAAAACAACGCCATCCAGCTATTCCAGCCAGTGCGTGAATTCATCCACCGGCGCCCGCGAGGTGGCAAAGCTGTTCACCTTGTCGGATGGATCGGCGTAGCCCAGCGCCATCGAACACACCATCATCTCAGCGTCGCCGGCACCGACATGCGGCTTGACGATGCTGGCAAAACCGTTCCAGGCCTCCTGGGCGCAGGTGTGCAGGCCGCGCGCCCTGGCGGCGAGCATGATGCTCTGCAGGAACATGCCGTAGTCCAACAGGCTGCCCCGGCCCATGACGCGGTCCACCGTGAAAACCAGCCCCACCGGCGCGTCGAAGTAGCGAAAGTTGCGCTGATGCTGCGCGTGCATCTTGTCCTTGTCGCCCTTGCCTATGCCCAGCAGTCCATACAGGCCAAAGCCGATCTCGCGTCGCCGGTCGATATACGGGCTGACCCATTGCTCCGGGTAGTAGTCGTACTCCCTTGGGTACTGGGCCGCCAATTCCGGATGCTCGCGAAGTTCGTCGTGCGCGGCGCAAACCTTGCTCACCAGGGCGTCGCGGCGCTCGCCTTGCAGCACGTACACCTTCCAGGGCTGGGTGTTGGTACCGGACGGTGCACGGGAAGCCACTTCAAGGATGTCGCGCAAGGTCTGCCGCTCCACCGCTTGGGCGGTAAAGGCGCGGGTTGACATGCGGCTGCGGATGGCGGCATCGACTTCGGACAGTTTCATAGCAAGTTCTCCAGTGCGGTTTTGAGTTTTTCCGGCAAGGCCACCGGTCGGCGGCTCAGTCGATCGACATAGACGTGAACAAAATGCCCACAGGCGGCGCAAAGCGGCTCGCCCTGGGCGAACAGCCCGACTTCATAGCGCACGCTGGAGTTCCCCAGGCGCGCCACGCGAATGCCGGCATCGACCGCTTGGGGAAACGCCAGCGGCGAAAAATAGTTGCACTGCGTTTCCACGACCAGTCCGATGACGGCGCCCTGTTGCACGTCCAGCGCGCCCTGCTCAATGAGAAAGGCGTTCACGGCCGTGTCGAACCAGCTGTAGTAAACGACATTGTTCACGTGGCCGTAGGCGTCGTTGTCCATCCAGCGTGTGCTCAGGCTGCGGAACAGCCGATAGGCGCTGCGCGGAAGTGCCTGCGGTTTGGCGTTGTCTTGTGCTGTCATGCGGGCATTCTGCCAGTTGGCTGATCCATCGATGACGCCGACATGACGAAACGCAAAATTCCAATTTTCTAGAATCACCGGTCTAAATTGCTGCATCGCAACAAATAGTGCTTGCCGGCCCCGGTATTTACCCTATACTTCGCCACATGCTGCACTGCAACATGAACCAGGTACCCACCGAGTTCCAGGGCAGATATTTTGTAAACCCCTACTTTTGGAGAATTGAATATGTTGACCGCTGAACAAGTCCTGGCATCGCACAAAGCCAACGTTGAAACCCTGTTTGGTCTGACCACCAAGGCCTTTGAAGGCGTTGAGAAACTGGTCGAACTGAACGTGACCGCATCGCGCGCCGCTCTGGAAGAAGTCGCCAACCACGCCAAGACGGTTCTGAGCGTGAAGGACGCACAAGAACTGTTGGCCCTGCAGGCCGGCCTGCTCCAGCCCCTGGCTGAAAAGACCGCCGCTTACAGCCGCCACCTGTACGACATCGCCACCGGCACCGGCAGCGAGTTCACCAAAGCCTTTGAAGGCCAGGCTTCTGAAGCCCAGTCCAAGTTCATGGGCGCAGTCGATACGGCCGCCAAGAACGCACCCGCCGGCTCCGAAGCCGCGGTGGCTGTGATGAAGGGCGCCGTGGCTGCTGCCAACAACGCTTTCGAATCCGTGCAAAAGGCAGTCAAGCAAGCGTCTGACGTGGCCGAAGCCAACTTCAACGCGGTCGCAGCGACCGCAGTGAACACCGCCAAGACCACGACCGCCAAGAAGCGTTAATTTCCAGTCAGTCGAGGGCAGAGCACGCTGCGTGCCTGCCCCCCAAAGACTCAAAATTGTCTCCTCGGATCCTTTCGTAACCTCCGGGTTCAGGGATCCCTTAAGGCCTCATCGCAAGATGGGGCCTTTTTTTTGTCCGCCTCCAAGAGCGACACGCTGGTGCCGGACGGGTCGGCTCAATTCAGGCGGACTTGCCCTTGGCGGGCTTGGTGATTTGCTGCATCAATGCGGCGTGCGCCGCGAGCTCCTGTTCGTCCGCCAGGATGACGGGCAGCTCGAAGGCACTTAAATCCAGCGCCGCAGCGCCCGTGACCTGGGTTCCTTGGGTTTCACCGGAGTCGATCAGCAAGGCATCCTGGCCGCGCGTCAGGTTGATGTACACGTCGGCCAGCAACTCCGCGTCGAGCAGCGCGCCGTGCAGGGTGCGACCCGAATTGTCCACGCCCAGGCGCGAGCACAGGGCGTCGAGCGAATTGCGCTTGCCCGGAAACAGCTCCTTGGCCATCGCCAGGGTATCGGTGACGCTGCCCACATGGCGCGCCAAGGCCTGTCGCCCCAGCAGTTCCAGTTCCCGGTTCAGGAATCCCACGTCGAACTGCGCGTTGTGGATGATCAACTCGGCCCCCGAGAGGTACTCCAGCAGCTCGTCCACGACCGCCGAGAACTTGGGCTTGTCGCGCAGGAATTCGTTGCTGATGCCGTGCACCTTGAGCGCGTCTTCGTGACTGTCGCGCTCCGGGTTCAGGTAGAAATGCTTGTTGTTGCCGGTGAGTTTGCGGTGCAGCAGTTCCACGCAGCCGATTTCAATGATGCGGTCGCCACCGGCGGCCGACAGGCCCGTGGTCTCGGTGTCGAGGACGATCTGGCGCATCAGTGGTTCTCTTTGGCGTGGTTGATCGAGTAGCGGGGGATCTCCACCGTGATGTCCTGCTGCGCCAGGATCGCCTGACATCCCAGGCGCGAGTTCGGCTCCAGGCCCCAGGCGCGGTCCAGCAGGTCTTCTTCGCTTTCATCGAGTTCGTTCAGCGTATTGAAGCCTTCGCGCACGATCACATGGCAGGTGGTGCAGGCGCAACTCATGTCGCAGGCGTGCTCGATGTTGATCTTGTGGTCCAGCAGTGCCTCGCAGATGCTGGTGCCTGTGGGCGCGGTAATTTGTGCCCCAGCGGGGCAGTATTCTGGATGCGGCAGGATTTTGATGATGGGCATGGGAATTCTTAGACGGTTTCAATGTTGCGGCCGGCCAGCGCCTGGCGGATGCCGCGATTCATGCGCTGCGCGGCGAAGGCCTCGGTGCCCTGCGCCAGGGCCTGGGTTGCGGCTTCGATCGGCGCGGCGTGAAGCAGGGCTTTGGCCTGCTCAGTGGCCAGGATCAGTGCGTCAATCAGCGCCCGCTCACTCGCGGCCAGCAAATCGCCATCGGCCGCGAGTGCGCTGTGCGTGGCCAGCACCATGCGATCGGCCTCCAGGCGCGCTTCGGCCAGCGCCCTGGCCTGCATGTCCTGCTGTGCCGTGGCAAAACTGTCCCGCAGCATCTGGGCGATCTGCTCGTCGCTCAGCCCGTAGGACGGCTTCACATCGATCTTGGCGTGCACGCCTGAGAGCTGCTCTGTGGCCTCGACGCTGAGCAGGCCATCGGCGTCAACGGTGAAGGTCACGCGAATGCGCGCAGCCCCCGCCACCATCGGCGGAATGCCGCGCAGTTCGAAGCGCGCCAGGCTGCGGCAGTCGGCCACCAGATCACGTTCGCCCTGCAGCACGTGCAGCGCCAGCGCGGTCTGACCGTCCTTGTAGGTGGTGAAGTCCTGCGCCATCGCCGTGGGTATGGTCTGGTTGCGCGGCACGATGCGCTCCACCAAGCCGCCCATGGTCTCGATGCCCAGCGACAAGGGAATCACGTCGAGCAGCAGCAACTCGCCCGCCGTGTTGTTGCCAGCCAGCTGATTCGCCTGGATCGCCGCGCCAATCGCGACGACTTCGTCCGGGTTCAGATTGGTCAGCGGTTCACGGCCGAAGAATTCGGCCACGGCGCGCTGAATCTGCGGCATGCGGGTGGAGCCACCCACCATGACCACGCCCTTGATCTCGTCCTTGCTCAATCGGGCGTCGCGCAGCGCCTTGCGCACGGCGCTGATGGTGCGTGCCGTGAGTTCAGCGGTGAGTTTTTCGAACTGCTCCTTCACCACATCGAAGCGCACGTTTTCTCCGCCGATACAGGCATGACAGGCGGCGCAGTGCGTGGCCGACAGCTCCTCCTTGCAGGCGCGCGCGGCGATGATGGCGATGGCCTTGTCCTGCGGCGTCTTGGCCTGCACGCCGGCCTGCGCCATGACCCAGTCGGCCAGCGCCCGGTCGTAGTCGTCGCCGCCCAAGGCCGAGTCGCCGCCCGTGGCCAGAACCTCAAACACGCCTTGGGACAGGCGCAGGATGGAGATGTCGAAGGTGCCACCACCCAAGTCGTAGATGGCGTAGATCCCTTCGCTGGCGTTGTCCAGTCCGTAAGCGATGGCCGCCGCCGTGGGCTCGTTGATGAGCCGCAAGACGTTGATGCCGGCGAGTTGCGCCGCGTCCTTGGTGGCCTGGCGCTGGGCATCGTCAAAGTAGGCCGGCACCGTGATCACGGCACCGTACAGGTCGGCGTTGAAGCTGTCTTCGGCGCGGTAGCGCAGCGTCGCCAGAATCTCCGCGCTCACTTCCACCGGCGACTTGGCCCCGGCCACGGTCTGCAGGCTGATCATCCCTTGCTGCTCGACGAAGCTGTAGGGCAACTTGTCGTGGCGCACGATGTCGCTCAGTCCACGCCCCATGAAACGCTTCACCGACGAAATTGTATTCAGCGGATCCTGTGCCGAGGCGGCGAGCGCCTCGTAGCCGATCTTGCGACCGTTGTCCGCCAGATAGCGCACCACCGAGGGCAGGATGACGCGCCCTTTTTCATCCGGCAAGCACTCGGCCACCCCGCTGCGCACGGCCGCCACCAGCGAATGCGTGGTCCCCAGGTCGATGCCCACGGCGACGCGGCGCTGATGCGGATCGGGCGTCTGGCCGGGTTCGGAAATTTGAAGTAATGCCATCTCGCTATTGTCCCTTGCCCGCGCTCAAGGCCACGGTCTGACTCTCGGCTCGATCGATGCGGGAGTGCACCTCGGCCAGAAATTTCTCCACAAACATCAGCGACCGGACTTCGGCTGCGGCCGACGCATGGTCGCGTTCGTCGTCGATGCGGGTCTGGATTCTTTGCAGCGCCTGGTCCTTATAGGCCTGGGCTTGGTCCCCAATGGCCTCGAGCTCGGCCACCGAAGCGGCGTCCTCCAACGCTTCGCGCCAGCTCATCTGCAGCATCAAGAAGGCGGCCGGCATGGCGGTGTTGGTGTGCGCCGCGATCGGCGCGCCATGCAATTCGCACAGGTAGGCGGCGCGCTTTTGCGGATCTTTCAGCCTTTGATACGCCTCGTTGATGCGCACCGACCACTGCATTGCCAGCCGCTGCGCTGCGGCCCCTTGCGCGCTGAACTTGTCGGGATGAGCCTCGCGCTGCAAGTCCTTCCAGCGTGCGTCGATGGCCGCGCGCTGCTGCGCGAATTGCGCCGGTAGATCAAACAGTTCGAAGTCGTTGGATTGGAGCGTAGCCACAGAATTAGCCCATCAGTAAAAGGGAAAACATCGACTCGATTAGCCACCATTTTCGTGATGGAAGGCGTAGCGAGCGAGTGTCAGGCTAGGCGCACGGAGCGCAGAAACCGGAACGTACTCCCTGTACGTGAGGATTTCGAGCACCGCGCAACGACGCATGGCACCCGCGCAGTAGCCTTACACACGAAAAGACTCACCGCACCCGCACTTGTCGCGCTCATTGGGGTTGTTGAAACGGAAGCCCTCGTTCAGCCCCTCACGCACGAAATCCAGTTCGGTTCCGTCCAGATAAGCCAGGCTCTTGGGATCGACCGCCAGCTTGACGCCATGTCCTTCGAACACCTGGTCTTCGGGCGCGAATTCATCGACGTATTCGAGCTTGTAGGCCAGGCCAGAACAGCCCGTGGTCTTCACGCCCAGGCTCACGCCGACACCCTTGCCGCGTTTGGCCAGGTAGCGGGTCACGTGCCTTGCGGCGGCTTCAGTCAGGGTCACTGCCATGGTGCCGTCGCGTATCAGGACGCGTGCTTGGTTCGATAGTCGGCGACTGCCGCCTTGATCGCGTCTTCCGCCAGGATCGAGCAGTGAATCTTCACCGGCGGCAAGGCCAGCTCTTCGGCGATCTCGCTGTTTTTCAGCGCGGCCGCCTGATCCAGGGTTTTGCCCTTGACCCATTCGGTCACCAGCGACGACGAGGCAATGGCCGAGCCGCAGCCATAGGTCTTGAAGCGCGCGTCTTCGATCACCCCGGTCTGCGCATTGACCTTGATTTGCAGCTTCATCACGTCGCCACAGGCCGGCGCGCCGACCATGCCGGTGCCTACCGATTCATCACCCTTGTCGAAGGATCCCACGTTGCGCGGGTTCTCGTAATGCTCGACAACTTTTTCTGAGTAAGCCATTTTGATACCTCTTAAATTAATGGGCGGCCCATTGGATGGAACTGATGTCCACGCCGTCCAGATACATCTCCCACAGCGGACTCAAGTCGCGCAGCTTGGCCACATTGGTCTTGATGGTGTCCACGGCGTAGTCGATCTCGGCCTCGGTCGTGAAACGGCCGATGGTCATGCGCAGGCTGCTGTGCGCGAGTTCATCGCTGCGACCCAGCGCGCGCAGCACGTAGCTCGGCTCCAGGCTGGCCGAGGTGCAGGCCGAGCCGCTGGAGACCGCCAGACCCTTGATGCCCATGATCAAGGACTCGCCTTCGACGTAGTTGAAGCTCATGTTCAGGTTGTGCGGGATGCGCTGGGTCTCGTGGCCATTGATGAACACCTGCTCGATGCCCTTGAGGCCGGCGACCATGCGGTCGTGCAGGGCACGGATGCGCAGCGTCTCGCTCGCCATTTCTTCCTTGGCGATGCGGTAGGCCTCGCCCATGCCGGCAATCTGGTGCGTGGGCAAGGTGCCCGAGCGCATGCCGCGCTCATGCCCGCCGCCGTGCATCTGGGCTTCGAGCCGCACGCGCGGCTTGCGCCGCACAAACAGCGCGCCGATGCCCTTGGGCCCATAGGTCTTGTGCGCCGTCAGGCTCATCAGATCGACCGGCAACTGGCTCAGGTCAAAGGCCACGCGGCCCGTGGCCTGGGCCGCGTCCGTGTGAAAAATGATGCCCTTGGAACGGCACAGGGAGCCGATCGCGGCGATGTCCTGGATCACGCCGATTTCGTTGTTCACGAACATCACGCTGGCCAAAATGGTGTCGGGGCGAATCGCGGCCTGGAAACTGTCCAGATTCAGCAGCCCGTCGGCTTGCACGTCCAGATACGTCACTTCAAAACCCTGGCGCTCGAGTTCGCGGCAGGTGTCGAGCACGGCCTTGTGCTCGGTCTTGACGGTGATGATGTGTTTGCCCTTGCTCTTGTAGAAGTGCGCGGCGCCCTTGAGCGCCAGGTTGTTGGACTCGGTGGCGCCCGAAGTCCAGACGATTTCGCGCGGGTCCGCGCCAATCAAATCAGCCACTTGGGTGCGCGCCTTTTCCACTGCGGCTTCGGCCTCCCAGCCCCAGGCGTGGCTGCGCGAAGCCGGATTGCCGAAGTGCTCGCGCAACCAGGGAATCATGGCATCGACCACGCGCGGATCGCAGGGCGTGGTGGCGCTGTAGTCCATGTAAATCGGAAAATGAGGGGTCGTGTCCATAGCTGCTTGTCTTTCGGAATGGGGCTGCGCTTTGCAGGCCTTAGGACTTGGCGAATGAATTGCCCAGAGCGAACACAGAGTTCGGAATGTTCAGCCGCATCGGCTTGGCCACCGGCATGGCCGAAATGGCGCGCTTGACCGCCGTCTTGCCCTCGATCTGCATGCCTTTAGCCAGTTGCTGATCCACCAGGGTTTGCAGGTTCACGGAGTCCAGAAACGCCACCATGTGTTCGTTCAGCGAAGACCACAGGTCGTGCGTCATGCAGCGACCCGCCTCGCCCAGACAGTTCTCCTTGCCGGCGCAGTGCGTCGCGTCGATCGGTTCGTCCACCGACGTGATGATCTCGGCCACCGTGATGTCGGCCGGCTTGCGCCCCAGGGAGTAGCCGCCGCCGGGCCCCCGGGTCGACTCCACCAGATCATTGCGGCGCAACTTGCCGAACAACTGCTCCAGATAGGACAGCGAAATCTGCTGCCGCTGGCTGATGGCCGCGAGTGTGACGGGCCCGGTACCCTGGCGTAAGGCCAGATCAATCATGGCGGTGACCGCAAACCGACCTTTGGTGGTGAGACGCATTTTTGACTCCTGAAAATTTGACCCAAGATCGCAAGACATCGAACTGAGCACGGCCGGAGCCATCTCCTTAAAGCAAGATGTCGAGTGATTTGCTCAAGTATAACAGAAGGCCTGCATTTTTAGTCGGGTAAGCGCGCTGCCGCCGCAGAAATCGCCACCACGTTGTCCGTGCCGGGGGCGCCGAAGGCCTGCTGCTTGAGCACGTGCAACTGATCGCGCACCCTGGCCGCCTTCTCGAACTCCAGATTACGCGCGTGCTCCAGCATGAGCTTTTCCAGGCGCTTGATTTCCCGCGACACGTCCTTCTCGCTCATGTCTTCAATCAGCGCCCGCTGCATCGCGTCCTGCTCAAGGCGTTCCATTTCTCGCCCCGCCTTTTCGCTGTAAACGCCGTCGATCAGATCCTTCACCTGCTTGACGATGCTGCGCGGCGTGATGCCATGCACCAGGTTGTGCTCCACCTGGCGCGCGCGTCGGCGCTCGGTCTCGCCCATGGCCTTGCGCATCGATTCGGTGATGCGGTCGGCGTACAGAATGGCGCGACCATGCAGGTTGCGCGCGGCGCGGCCGATGGTCTGAATGAGTGAACGCTCGGAGCGCAAAAAGCCCTCCTTGTCGGCGTCCAGGATCGCCACCAGGCTCACCTCGGGGATGTCCAGGCCTTCGCGCAGCAAATTGATGCCCACCAGCACGTCGAAGGCGCCCAGGCGCAAATCGCGCAGAATTTCGACCCGCTCCACCGTGTCCACGTCGCTGTGCAGGTAGCGCACCTTGACGCCGTTGTCGGCCAGGTAATCGGTGAGTTGTTCGGCCATGCGCTTGGTCAGCGTGGTGATGAGCACGCGCTCGTTCTTCAGCACGCGAATGCGGATCTCCTGCAACACGTTGTCCACCTGGTGCGTGGCCGGGCGCACTTCCACCTCGGGGTCCACCAGCCCCGTGGGGCGCACCAATTGCTCCACTACCCTGCCCGTGTGCTCGTTTTCCCAATTGCCCGGCGTCGCCGAGACAAACACCGCCTGGCGCATCTTGGTCTGGAACTCCTCGAACTTCAGCGGCCGGTTATCCAGTGCGCTGGGCAGGCGAAAGCCGTACTCCACCAGCGTGGTCTTGCGCGCGCGGTCGCCGTTGTACATGCCACCGAACTGGCCGATGAGCACATGGCTCTCGTCCAGGAACATGAGCGCGTCCTTGGGCAGGTAGTCGGTGAGCGTGGCCGGCGGCTCGCCGGGCGCAGCGCCTGAGAGATGGCGCGTGTAGTTCTCGATGCCCTTGCAGTGACCGACTTCGCTCATCATCTCCAGGTCAAACCTCGTGCGCTGCTCCAGTCGCTGCGCCTCCACCAGCTTGCCCGCCGCCAGCAGCTCTTGCACGCGCTGCACCAGCTCGACTTTGATCGTCTCCACTGCCGCCAGCACGCGGTCGCGCGGCGTGACGTAATGGCTGCTGG
Organism: uncultured beta proteobacterium; assembly: GCA_903844215.1. GTDB lineage: Bacteria > Pseudomonadota > Gammaproteobacteria > Burkholderiales > Burkholderiaceae_C > CAIKVZ01. Next base: position 75,719 of record CAIMSP010000111.1, read on the forward strand.
GATAGACCGTGAAGCGCGGAATCTTCTGGCGGATGCGGCCCGTGAGCGGATCGAACAGTTGCAGCGACTCGACCTCGTCGTCAAACAGCTCGATGCGCACCGCCAGCTCCGAGTGTTCGGCCGGAAACACGTCGATGGTGTCGCCGCGCACGCGAAAGCTTCCGCGCGAAAACTCAATGTCATTGCGGTCGTACTGCATCCGAATCAGCTGGGCGATGAGGTCGCGCTGGCCGGCCTTGTCGCCCGCACGCAGCGTCATCACCATCTGGTGGTAGGCCTCGGGCTGGCCAATGCCATAAATGGCCGACACCGTGGCCACGATCACCACGTCGCGTCGCTCCAGGATGCTCTTGGTGCAGCTCAGGCGCATCTGTTCGATGTGCTCGTTGATGGCCGAGTCTTTTTCAATAAACAGGTCGCGCTGCGGCACGTAGGCCTCGGGCTGGTAGTAGTCGTAATAGCTGACGAAGTACTCGACCGCATTCTTCGGAAAGAACTCGCGAAATTCACTGTACAACTGCGCCGCCAGCGTCTTGTTCGGCGCAAACACGATCGCCGGTCGCCCCATGCGCGCGATCACGTTCGCCATGGTGAAGGTCTTGCCGGATCCGGTCACGCCCAGCAGCGTCTGAAACACCTCGCCGTCGTTGAAACCTTCCACCAGTTGCTCAATCGCTTCGGGCTGGTCCCCGGCCGGCCGGTAGGGCAGGAACAGCTCGAACGGCGAACCGGGAAAGCGCTCGAACGTGCCGCCGTCGGGTGACGCTGGCGCGGGGACTGCGGCGGGTGGCAAGGTGGGAACTTTGGGAACGGGTACGGGCATGGCAAGGCGGCTCAGAAGGCAATGGGGATGGCTCAGGTCCCATGTTAGCCGCCCCGAGGTTATAGTGCCGAGCACAAACGCAACACCCACAACGCCCCGCGTGCCGACGACCACGGTGGCGTTAAGAAAAGGAAAGCCTCCGATGAGAAACCACGACGTCTGCGCGCGCGAAGCGGGGGCTGCCAGCCGACTCCCATTCGCGCCAGACAAGGACCTGCGATCTGAAGACGCGATGCGACCCGTGCTGTTCAGGCGTTTGGCCGCGCCGGCACTGCTCCTGCTGCTTGCAGGCTGCGCGGCCCAGCCAGCGGCGCGCATTTCGAACGCGGCGACCTCGCCCATGGCGGACTTCAATGTGGGACAAGCGGACATTCCGGCGCTGCTGCTGCAGATTCAGAAACAGCCCTACCTCAAGCCGGTAGATCAAAGCTGCGCGGCCACGGCGGACGATGTGAAGGCGCTGGATGAACTTCTTGGCGCCGACGTGGACGCCCCGGTGGTGCAGTCAGATGCGAGCGATGTCGAGCGTGGTGCCACCTTTCTAGGGGACACCGCAGTGGGCGCCTTCAAGGGCGCGGTGGAGGGGTTGGTGCCCTACCGAAGCTGGGTCCGCAAGCTCAGCGGTGCGGAGCGGCACTCCAAGGCATTGGCGGCGACGATTGCGGCCGGCAATGCCCGAAGGGCTTTCCTCAAGGGGCTGCGCATGGCTCAGGGTTGCCCCTAGGTTGGGCCGGGCGAGGGGTAAAATGTCGCTGCGACGCCAGCCCTTATTCGCTGTCGTTTGAGCGCCCTGACCTTCCCCGAGATTTCTCACCAGAGGACCCCCCATGTCTCTTTTCTCCAATGTCGAAATGGCCCCGCGTGACCCGATTCTGGGTTTGAACGAACAATTCAACGCCGACACCAACCCCCAAAAGGTGAATCTGGGTGTGGGCGTGTATTTCGACGAGAACGGCAAGTTGCCGCTGCTGGCCTGCGTGCAGGCGGCGGAACAGGCCATGATGGAGTCGCCCAAACCGCGCGGCTACCTGCCGATTGACGGCATCGCCGCGTACGACGCCGGCGTCAAGAGCCTGGTGTTTGGCCCGGACAGCGAGCCGGTCAAATCCGCCCGCGTGGCCACAGTGCAGGCCATCGGCGGCACCGGTGGCCTCAAGGTCGGTGCCGATTTCCTCAAGCGCCTGAACCCCAACGCCAAGGTGCTCATCAGCGACCCGAGCTGGGAAAACCACCGCGCCCTGTTCACCGAAGCCGGCTTCACGGTCGAGAGCTATCCCTACTACGACGCCGCCAAGCGTGGCGTCGATTTTGACGCCATGCTGGCCGCGCTCAACGCCGCCACCGCTGGCACCGTGGTGGTGCTGCACGCCTGCTGCCACAACCCCACGGGCTATGACATCACGTCAGAGCAATGGGACCAGGTCGTGGCCACCGTCAAGGCGAAGAACCTGACGGCGTTCCTGGACATGGCTTACCAGGGCTTTGCCCACGGACTGACGCAGGACGGGGCCGCTGTGCAGAAATTCGTCGCCGCCGGATTGAACTTCCTCGTTTCCACCTCGTTCAGCAAGAGCTTTAGCCTGTACGGTGAACGCGTGGGCGCGCTGTCCGTGCTGTGCCAGAGCAAGGAAGAAGCCGAGCGGGTCCTGAGCCAACTCAAGATCATGATCCGCACCAACTACAGCAATCCACCGACGCATGGCGGCGCCGTGGTCGCTGCGGTGCTGGGCAACCCGGAACTGCGCGCGCTGTGGGAAAAGGAACTGGCGGCGATGCGTGAGCGCATCAAGCAGATGCGCTCGCTGCTGGTGGACAAGCTCAAGGCCGCCGGCGTGCCGCAGGACATGAGTTTCATTACCCAGCAAATCGGCATGTTCAGCTACTCTGGCCTGAGCAAGGACCAGATGGTGCGACTGCGCAATGAGTTCGGCGTTTACGGCACCGACACCGGCCGCATGTGCGTGGCGGCACTGAACAGCAAGAACATCGACTACGTCTGTGCCTCGATTGCCAAAGTCATTTGACCTGACACGGGGGTTATTCGCCCCCAGGCCATGGAATCCTTTCCGACAACTGACAGAATGGGGCTGACTGTGCCCGGAATTTAGGGAAATTCCTCTGTAACAGTGAGGGAATGCCTGTTATATTGCACTGCAACATTTAACGATTCTGAAGGTCCTCCATGCTCTACCAACTCTACGAATCCCAGCGCTCCATGATGGAGCCGTTTGCGGATTTCGCGCAAGCAGCGTCCAAGATCTACAGCAATCCGCTCTCGCCCTTAGGTCAAAATCCCTTTGCGCAACGCGTTTCCGCCGGGTACGACCTGGCTTACCGTCTGGGCAAGGACTACCTCAAGCCCGAGTTCGGGCTGCGCACCGTGGATGTCGATGGCGTTTCCGTGGCGATCCATGAGCGCATCGAGCTCGACAAGCCCTTTTGCGAGCTGCGCCGCTTCAAGCGCTTCACCGACGACACGAGCACGCTGACCAAGCTCAAGAGCCAGCCCGCCGTGCTGATCGTCGCGCCGCTGTCCGGACACTACGCCACGCTGCTGCGCGACACCGTCAAGACCATGCTCAAGGACCACAAGGTCTATATCACGGACTGGAAGAACGCGCGCCTCGTGCCCCAATCTGAAGGGGCCTTCCATCTGGATGATTACGTGAACTACGTGCAGGAGTTCATTCGCCATCTGCAAGGGATTTACGGCAATTGCCATGTGATGAGCGTGTGCCAGCCCACCGTCCCGGTGCTGGCCGCCGTCGCCTTGATGGCGAGTCGCGGCGAGACCACGCCGCTGACCATGACCATGATGGGCGGGCCGATCGACGCGCGCAAGTCGCCCACGGCCGTGAACAACCTGGCGACGACCAAGAGCGCCAGCTGGTTTGAAAACAACGTGATTTACCGCGTGCCGCAGAACTTTCCTGGTGCCGGACGCCGCGTTTATCCCGGTTTCCTGCAGCACACCGGCTTTGTTGCGATGAACCCCAGCAACCATGCCAAGAGTCACTACGATTATTTCAAGGACCTGATCAAGGGCGACGGCACCAGCGTCGAAGCCCACCGCAAGTTCTACGACGAGTACAACGCCGTGCTGGACATGGATGCCGACTACTACCTGGACACCATTCGCGTGGTGTTTCAGGAGTTCAGCCTGGTCAATGGCACCTGGGACGTCAAGGGCGTGGACGGCAAACTGGAACGTGTGCGGCCCCAGGACATCACGCGCACTGCGCTGTTTTCCGTGGAAGGTGAACTGGACGATATTTCCGGCTCTGGCCAGACCGAAGCCGTGCACAATATTTGCAGCGGCGTGGTGGACTCGGAGCAGCGCCACTATGAGGTCAAGGGCGCGGGCCATTACGGCATCTTCAGCGGCAAGCGCTGGCGCGATATGGTCTATCCCGAGGTCAAGGCCTTCATCCTGCAACACAGTCCGGCAAGGGCGCCAATCGTCCAAGCTGCGCCTGCGCCAGTGCAGGCTGCGGCCCCTGCCCCGGTCAAACCCGTGCTCGCCGTGCCAGCCGCAGTCAAACGCGCCCCGCTGAAGCAGGCCGCGGTCAAACCGGCGGCAAAGGCCGCAGCCAAGGCGCTGATCAAGCCCGCCAGCCCCGGCAAGCGCGCTCGCAGTTAATCGTTGGGCGGCGCAGGGCTCGGTTCGATGCAGCCCACCCTGGCCGACCGCCTGCTGGAGCTACTGCCGCAAACCCAGTGCACGCGCTGCGGTTATGCGGACTGTGCCGCGTACGCGGGCGCCATGGCACGCAGCGAAGCCCCGATCAACCAGTGCCCACCCGGAGGCGCGCAAGGCATGGCGCGTCTGGCCGCCGTCACGGGTCAAGCCGAAACCGCACTGAATCCGGCCCACGGCCTAGAAGGTGCGCGCAGCGTGGCCTACGTTGATGAGGGATGGTGCATCGGCTGCACGCTGTGCATCAAGGTCTGCCCCACCGACGCCATCGTGGGCAGCCACAAGCTGATGCACACCGTGATCGAAGCGCATTGCACCGGCTGTGAGTTGTGCCTTCCCGTTTGCCCGGTGGACTGCATCGTGCTGGAGAACGTGTCCGGCAGCAACACCGCCTGGGCCGCCTGGTCGCAGGCTCAGGCCGACGAGGCGCGCGCGCGCTATGCCCGGCACAACGCGAAAACCGAACGAGAAACCCTGGAGAACGCGGCGCGACTGCAACGCAAGGCGCTGGAAAAGTTGGCCGACTTGCCCCAGCATTCGCAACACACCGACCCCCTGGTGCTGGACAAAAAGCGCGCCGTGATCGAAGCCGCTCTGGCCCGCATGCGGGCCAAGCGTGCCGTGCCTTAGGCGCCTGCCACGGTCAGCCGACGGCCAGGGCCTTGTACACCCCGCAGCCGATGTAGAAATCGTCCAACTGCAGCACGAAGGACATCTTGGTTTGGACCCGACCGGTGGTCGGATTGGTGATCGCGTATTCGACCCAGCCCGGCCCCTGCGCCGCCTGATTCACGATGGCCCGTGTCAGTCCGTCGCCATCAATTCCCGGCACGTCCTGCACCCGCGTGCCGACCTTGGCGGGGTTGCCGGCAAACGCGAGATAGGTTCCCCGGCTGTCGAGCACAAAGACATACATGTCGCGATCATGAAAATCATTGGCCACATTCGTCAGACCGCGCAGGTAGGCATCACGCGATGCGCACTCCGGGCGCTGCTCAAGCGCGCGCTCCACCAGTGACTGGGCTTCACCCGCGATGCCTTGCAGCAGTTTGAAAGAACTGATCGCCTGCGACAAGGAGCCCGCCTGATCTTCCAGGCCCTTGGACTGGCTCACGGCGCGTTCCACCATCTGGGCATTTTGCTGGGTGATTTGGTCGAGCTCGGCCACCGCAGCCGAGATTTCAGACAGGCCGGTGCTCTGTTCGGCACTGGCCGCAGAGATCCTGGAAATGCTGGCGGAAACACCGCGCACGCCGGTCACGATCTCCGTCATCCGGTCCCCGGCCGAGCGGATGCGAGCGACGCTGGCTTCAACCTGGGACGAGGACGCCTGGATCAGGCCACGGATTTCACGCGCGCTGGCAGCCGAGCGCTGCGCCAGTGAGCGCACCTCGGTCGCCACCACGGCAAATCCGCGCCCCTGCTCCCCCGCGCGGGCCGCTTCCACCGCCGCATTCAGTGCCAGGATGTTGGTCTGAAAAGCCAGGCCGTCAATCACGCCGATGATTTCATTCATCCTGTGCGCGCTGGACTGGATCGCCTCCACCGAAGCGACGGATGCCGTCATCGACTGCGCGCCCGATTCGGCGATGTCGCGCACGCTGATGGCCTGGCTGTCCACATCGGCGGCGGTCTGGGCATTTTGTTGCACCGTCGCGGCCAGCTCGCGCACGCTGGCGGCGGTTTGCTCCAGATTGGCGGCCTGTTGCTCGGTGCGATCAGACAAGTCGCGGCTGCCCGCGCTCAGGTCGCGCCCCACATTGGCCACCAGGGCCGCCTCGCTGCCGACGGCGGCCACCATGGCCGACACGTTGACGACCATGCGCCGCAGCAGCAGCGCCAGGTCGCCGATTTCGTCCTTGGCGCGCACGTTGCTAGTCACGCGCAAGTTGCCGCAGGCGATCTGGTCCATGGCGTAGTGCAGTCGGCTCAGGTCGATTCTGAAGCTCTTGTACAAGCTCGTGAGCAGGTACATCAACACCATGAAGCCAAAAATGGCCCAGGCCAGCAGCCCGCCGCGCAGCCATGCCAAAGCATGCGCACGCTGCGTCAGACGCGCCTCCAAGTGCTCGCTCATCCGGCCCTGCGCTGACAGCATGGCGTCAACCGCCACGCTGCCCGCAGCAAAGTAGTTTGCCGCGTTTCTTGCCTGACTCGCGTCAGCCGCGAAGGCCTGCGTTGCCAGCGCCATGAAGCGCTCCGCCGCGCGCGCCGCCGCATCCAGGCCCGGGTCTGATTCGCCCAGAGCCAGCAGCCGCTCCTGTCCCAAACGCATGTCGGAGAGTGCATCGAGCAAGGGCTCGAAGCGCACCCGCATGGCCGCATCGGCGCCCGGGTCGATCGGTGGCTTGGCAAGCAAACCGGCCCCGGCCGCGCGCAGTTGCGCGATCTGTTCGCTCCATTGAATCGTGCGCACCAGCACCATGCCAGCCAGCGAATTGGCCGCCGGATCCGGGTCGTAGAGCAGACCGGAGGCGCCGCCAAGGAGGGCAACAAACTGGCGCAGATCACGCACCAGTTCGCTGTGCAATTTGAAGCTGGCCCGCGCGTCGCCGCTTTGGCTCGCGCCCGCAAGACGCTGCAGGCGCTGCACCAGGGGTTGCCAGGCACTAATCAGGTCGAACGAGGTCGCGCTGCTGAGTGCCAGCGAAGTCTCTGCGGCGGCGCGATCCAGCGCGGCACGCGTGCTGACCAACTCCGGCTGAACCTCGGTGCTGCCCGCGAGCAGGACGTTGGCTTGCCCCCTGTGCCTTTGCACTTGGAGCAGCACTTGCATGGCTGGGCGAAGCACGGCCAGCCCCTGAATTTGCGCGCGCGCAGCGTCGAGTTCCAAAGCCTGGTGCTGCAGCACCAGGGTGTTCAGAATCAGTAGCGGGAGCAGAACGAGGCTCACCAGAACGCCGAGTTTGGTCGAAAACCGCAGTTGTCGCGCCAGCCAGATGCCCAGTTTCCAAATACCCAGTTGCTCGCTGTTTGAATTCATCCGGCGCTCCAAAATAGGCGCTGACCAAGCCTTCGGGCCGGCAGCGCGGATTACATCAAATCATCAAGGCGGGCGCGCCTGCCGTGCGCGGCCGACTTTGGTCCCAGGCAAATCGGCGCCAACCGCTAACCCAGCGCGTCGTTCACCTGATCGTGAAATTCAGCCAGGCTGACGGCGGCGCCGATCTCGCGCGGCAGCGCGTCGCGCACCGAGAACACCCCCAGAATTTTGGAGCCGACACCGACGATGGGCAGGTGGCGAAAGCCGCGCTCGATCATGATCAGCACGGCGTCGGAAACCAGCGTCTCGGGCGGCACGCAATAGGGACTTCGGGTCATGACGTCGGCAACCTGCGTCTTTTGCGGATCGAGCGCCTTGGCCAGCACGCGCGTCATCAGGTCACGCTCGGTCACGATGCCCAGCAATGCCGTGGCCGGGTCCACGATCAGCACGCTGCCGCAGTTGGCCTTGGTCATGACGCAAGCCGCCTCCCAGATGCTGGCGTGTGGCCCCAGGCTGATCACATGCCGTTGCGACATGGATTGAAAAACGGTACGTTCAGGCATGGTGCGGCCCCTTTCAATTTGCAAAAAAATTCCGACTCTCGGTTGCGCTCCCAACTTCAGCGCAACGAGGCATTGATTCTGTCCAGCGCCTTCGATCCCGGGCAGAGCACGTTCGCCTCCAGCGTGTTGAGCGGCTTGTCGCTGGTGTTGAGCGCCGTGTGCAAATCGGTTGCCAGTGAATCGATGTAGAGCAGGCCCGTGACCACCTCGCCGCGCGCTTGGTGCGTCTGCATATAGCTCATGGCAGCGTAGCGGTCGGTGGGGTCGTAGTCGGTGTGCAGCTTGCGCAGGCGCAAGGTGGAGCCGTCGTGCTGCTGCACGTCCACCACTTCACCCGCCGCGTACTGGGTCGTGATTTCGTCCCGCGTGGTGATGAAATCGATGCGACTCACGGCGTCGTTGTGCTGGCGCACATAGTCGTAGCTCTTGGTGCTGCCACCGTGGTTGTTGAAGGTCACGCAGGGACTGATGACGTCGATGAAAGCCGCGCCGCCGTGCGCCATCGCGCCCTTGATCAGCGGCACGAGTTGCTCCTTGTCGCCGGAAAAACTGCGCGCCACATAGGTCGCACCAAGCTGCAGCGCCAGCGCCACCAGATCCACCGGCGAGTCGCTGTTGATCACGCCCTTCTTGCTCTTGGAGCCGCGATCGGCCGTGGCCGAGAACTGCCCCTTGGTCAGGCCATAGACGCCATTGTTTTCCACGATGTAGCACATGCGCACGCCGCGGCGCATGGCGTTGGCGAACTGCCCCAGGCCGATCGAGGCCGAGTCGCCGTCGCCGGACACGCCCAGATACAACAGATCGCGGTTCGCCAGGTTCGCACCCGTGAGCGCCGAAGGCATGCGGCCGTGCACGGTGTTGAAGCCATGCGAGGCGCCGAGGAAATAGTCGGGGGTCTTGGAACTGCAGCCGATGCCCGAGAGCTTGGCCACGCGGTGCGGTTCGATGTCGAGTTCCCAGCAGGCCTGGATGATCGCGGCCGAAATCGAGTCGTGACCGCAGCCCGCGCACAGCGTGGAGATGCGGCCTTCGTAATCGCGCCGGGTGTAGCCAACCTTGTTCGTGGTCAGCGTGGGATGGTGCAGCCGGGGTTTGGCGATGTAGGTCATGCGAGCTCCTTGGGCTGTTGCGGTGCTGCGCTCTTGCGCGCACTTTCGCGAATGGCGTTGGCGATGAAGCGCGCTGTGATCGGCGTGCCGTCGTAGTGCAGCACCCGCACCAGCTGCGCCGGGTTGATGTCGAGTTCGTTCACGATCATCGAGTGCATCTGCGCGTCGCGGTTTTGTTCGACCACAAACACCTTGTCGTGCGCGGCGATGAAATCGTCCACCGATTGCGGGAACGGAAACGCCTGCAGGCGCATCGCGTCCAGGTGCACGCCCTCGACTTCGAGCACATCCAGCGCCTCGCGCATGGCGGGCGCCGTGGAGCCGAAATAGATCACGCCCAGTTTCGTGGCCTGCTGTGCTTTGCGCAGCAGCGGCTGCGGCACCAGGTCGGCGGCGGTTTTGAATTTCTTTAGCAGCCGCTCCATGTTGTAGATGTAGTCCGGGCCGCGCTCGGAATACTGGGCGTAGGGGTTGCGCGTGGTGCCGCGGGTGAAGTACGCGCCCTTGCTCGGGTGCGTGCCGGGCAAGGTGCGCCAGGGAATGCCGTCGCCGTCCACGTCCTTGTAGCGGCCGAAGTCCTTGCCGGCCTCGAGCTCTTCGGCGGTCATGACCTTGCCAATGTCGTACTTCTTCGTGTCGTCCCAGGCAAAGGGTTTGCACAAACGCTGGTTCATACCGATATCCAGATCGGTCATGACGAAGATCGGCGTCTGCAAACGGTCGGCCAGATCCAGCGCCGCCGCCGAATGCGTGAAGCACTCGTAGGGGTCCTGCGGAAACAGCAGCACGTGCTTGGTGTCGCCGTGCGAAGCGTAGGCGCAGGAGATCAGATCGGCCTGCTGCGTGCGCGTGGGCATGCCGGTGGAAGGGCCACCGCGCTGCACATTGATGATGGTCACCGGGATCTCGGCGAAATAGGCCAGGCCGATGAACTCGGTCATGAGCGAGACGCCCGGACCCGAGGTCGCAGTAAACGCCCGCGCGCCGTTCCAGCCCGCGCCCACGACCATGCCGATGGAGGCCAGTTCGTCTTCGGCCTGCACGATGGCAAAGTTGTGCTGTCCCGTGGCCGGGTCCACGCGAAACTTCTCGCAGTATTTCTGGAACGCCTCGGGCACCGAGGTCGAGGGCGTGATCGGATACCAGGCGGCCACGGTGGCGCCGCCATACACCAGACCCAGCGCGGCGGCCGAGTTGCCGTCGGTGAAGATCTGATCGCCCACCTTGTCGGAGCGGCGCACGCGAATGCCCAGCGGCGCGTCCAGATGCTCCTTGACGAAGTTGCGCCCCAGATGCAGTGCCTGGATGTTCGAGTCCAGCAAGCGCTCCTTGCCCTTGTAGGTTTCGGCAAACAGCGTCTCGAACACCTCGGCCTCGACGTCGAGCAGCACCGACAGCGCGCCCACGTAGATGATGTTCTTGAACAGCTGGCGCTGACGCGGGTCGGAATACGCGGCATTGCTGATCTCGGTCAGCGGCATGCCGATGGTGTGCACGTCCTTGCGGAATTTGGACTCGGGAATGGGCCTTGTGCTGTCGTAGAACAGGTAACCGCCGGGCTCGACCTCGGCCAGATCGGCGTCCCAGGTCTGCGGGTTCATGGCGACCAACATGTCCACGCCGCCGCGGCGTCCGTGGTAGCCCTTTTCGCAGACGCGCGCTTCGTACCAGGTCGGCATGCCCTGGATGTTGCTGGGGAAGATGTTGCGCGGGCTCACCGGCACGCCCATGCGCATCACCGCCTTGGAGAACAGCTCGTTGGCCGAAGCCGAGCCCGAGCCGTTGACGTTGGCGAACTTGATGACGAAATCATTGATGGCTTCGATGCGCTTCATGCTGTTACCTTCCGGGCGTCACGGCAGCCGGAACCGGCTTGCGTGGTGTTCAACAAATATTTCTGCATGTCCCAGGCGCCGGTCGGGCAACGCTCGGCGCACAGTCCGCAGTGCAGGCAGACGTCCTCGTCCTTGACCATGACGCGCCCGGTCTTGAGATCGCCCGACACATACAGCGCCTGCTCCAGGTGCTGCGCCGGCGCCTTCAGTCGCGTGCGCAAATCCGCCTCATCGCCGTTCGCGGTGAAGGTGATGCAGTCCATCGGGCAGATGTCCACGCAAGCGTCGCACTCGATGCAGGTGTCGCGGTTGAACACCGTCTGCACGTCGCAGTTCAGGCAGCGACTGGCCTCCTTGAAGGCGGTCGCCGCATCAAAGCCCAGTTCCACCTCCACGCGGATGTTGGCCAGCGCCACTTCGGCCGCTGCCCACGGCACCTTGAAGCGCTCGTCGTTGGACACGTCGTTGTGATAGCTCCACTCGTGGATGCCCATTTTTTGCGACATCAACTTGGTCAGAGGTTCAGGCCGAACCGCCACCGATTCGCCGTGCACGAAGCGGTCGATCGACACCGCCGCCTCATGCCCCTGGGCCACGGCGGTGATGATGTTCTTCGGACCAAAGGCCGCATCGCCGCCGAAGAACACCTTGGCAACGGTGGACTGAAAGGTGTCGGCGCCCAGCACCGGCAGACCCCATTTGTCGAACTCGATGCCGGACTCGCGCTCGATCCAGGGAAAGGAGTTTTCCTGACCCACGGCCACCAGCACCTCGTCGCAGGCAAAGAACACGTCGGGTGCGCCGGTGGGCACCAGGCTGCGCCGACCCTTGGCGTCATAAACGGCGCTGACCACTTCAAACGTCATGCCAGTGAGCTTGCCATTCTCATGCTCGAAACTCTTGGGCACGTGGAAGTTGACGATCGGTATGCCTTCGTGCACCGCGTCTTCCTTCTCCCAGGGCGAGGCCTTCATTTCCTCGAAACCGCTGCGCACGATCACCTTCACGTCCGAGCCGCCCAGGCGCCGCGCCGAGCGGCAGCAGTCCATGGCGGTGTTGCCCCCGCCCAGCACGATCACCCGTGGCGGCACGCTGGTGATATGGCCAAACGAGACCGAAGCCAGCCAGTCGATGCCGATGTGGATATGCGCTGCCGCTTCCTTGCGCCCCGGCACTTCCAGGTCGCGCCCGCGCGGCGCACCGCAACCGACAAAAACCGCGTCATAACCTTGTTGCAGCAAGGCCTGCATGGAATCCACGCGCTGGCCGCTCTTGAACTCCACGCCCAGGTCCAGGATGTAGCCGGTCTCTTCGTCGATCACCGACTCGGGCAAGCGAAAGCGCGGAATCTGCGAGCGGATGAAACCACCCGCCTTGGCTTCGCCGTCGAACACCGTCACCTGGTAACCCAGGGGCGTGAGGTCGCGCGCCACCGTGAGCGAGGCCGGGCCCGCGCCCACGCAGGCGATGCGCTTGCCATTGGACGCGGCCACCTTGGGCATGCGCGCCTTGACGTCGTCCTTGTGGTCGGCGGCGACGCGCTTCAAGCGGCAGATCGCCACCGGTTCGGGCTTGTCGCCGTTGTTCTCCTCGACCCGGCCACGCCGACAGGCCGGTTCACAGGGGCGGTCGCAGGTGCGACCCAGGACGCCGGGGAAGACGTTCGAGACCCAGTTGATCATGTAGGCGTCGCTGTAGCGACCCTGACCGATCAATCGGATGTATTCGGGAACGGGGGTGTGGGCCGGACAGGCCCATTGGCAATCGACGACCTTGTGAAAGTACGTCGCTTGGGTGATGTTGGTGGGTTGCAAATCTGCCTCCTTAACCGATGCCACGCCAAAGCGGCGCAGCAGGTGGATCGCAGTCTAAAGGCTATGCACCGCCCCGCGCCTAGGGCTATCCCGCAAACTGCGGGTTCTCTGACCCACATCAAGGAATTTTGCGAACCCGGGAAGCAGCTTCAGACGCCGGCAGCGAGTCGGGCAAAGGCGGCGACGACTTCCGGCGGCGCTTGCACCAGTTCGATCAGCACGCCTTCGCCGCTGATGGGAAATTCCTCGTTCGATTTGGGGTGCAAAAAGCAGATGTCAAAACCCGCCGCCCCAGGACGAATCCCGCCGGGCGCAAAACGCACGCCCCGCCCGCTCAACCACTGCACGGCCAGCGGCAGATCGTCGATCCACAGGCCCACGTGGTTCAGCGGCGTGGCGTGAACGGCAGGCTTTTTCTCGGGGTCGATGGGTTGCATGAGATCGACCTCGACCTTGAAGGGCCCGCTGCCGATGGCACAGATGTCCTCGTCCACGTTCTCGCGCTCGCTGCGAAAGGTGCCGCTCACCTCCAGCCCCAGCATCTCCACCCAAAGCTTTTTGAGCCGGTTCTTGTCGGGGCCGCCGATGGCGATTTGCTGGATCCCCAGCACCTTGAAAGGTCGTTCAGCCTGGTTCATGCCATGACCCTCAAGCGAACTCGACGATGGGCTGGTCCACGGCGAGCGAATCGCCCTTGGCCGCCAGCACCTTGCTCACCACGCCGTCCTGCGCGGCGAAGAGCACGTTCTCCATCTTCATGGCTTCGATCACGGCCACGCGCTCGCCGGCCAGCACCTTCTGTCCCACCTGCACCGCCACGTCGGCCAGCAGGCCCGGCATGGGCGAGAGCACGAAGCGGCTCAAGTCCTGCGGCGGCTTGAACGGCATGAGCCGCTGCAACTCGGCCATGCGCGGCGACACCACCATGGCTTCGATCTTCGTGCCGTTGTGCTGCACGCGCAGGCCCAGCGGATTTCTGGGCGTGCCGCGCTCGACCTGGGCGGTGAAGGCTTGGCCGTTGACCGTGCCCTCGATGCGGATGTCGTTGATGCGCGAGCTGCTCTGTATTTCGTAGCAATCGGCACCGACGCGGATCACCGCCACGCCGGCCTTGCCGGAGAACTCGTCCACATGCACGCCCACATAGCGATGCTTGCCGCCCTCCTCCAGCACGATCACGCTGTAGTCCTGTCCCAGCTTGACACCGTAGCCGGGCAACTGCCCCGACAGGTTGGCGGCACGTTCACGCGACTTGCGACGCACAAAGGCGGCGAGCGCAACCAGGAAATTGGCGTCGTCGTGCGGCACATCTTCCGCGCGGAAACCGTGCGCGTAGTTCTCGGCGATGAAGCCGGTGTTGAAGTCGCCCGCGACAAACTTGGGGTGCGCCAGCAAGGCCGCCTGGAACGGGATGTTGCTGGACACGCCACGGATGACGAAGCCATTGAGCGCTTCGCGCATCTTGGCAATCGCCTCCAGCCGATCCTTGCCATGCACGATCAGCTTGGCAATCATCGAGTCGTAATACATCGGGATTTCGCCGCCGTCCTGCACACCGGTGTCCACGCGCACACCCTGCCAGCGCGACACGTCGGAGGCGAACATGCTCTCGGTCGGCGGCTGAAAGCGCACCACGCGCCCGGTGCTGGGCAAGAAGCCGCGGAACGGGTCCTCGGCGTTGATGCGGCACTCCATGGCCCAGCCCACGCGCTTCACGTCGGCTTGGGTCAGCGGCAGCTTCTCGCCGGCGGCGACGCGGATCATCAGCTCCACCAGGTCCAGGCCCGTGATGCACTCGGTCACGGGATGCTCGACCTGCAAGCGCGTGTTCATCTCCAGGAAATAGAAGCTCTGGTCCTTGCCGACCACGAACTCCACCGTGCCCGCGCTCTGGTAGTTCACGGCCTTGGCCAGCGCCACGGCCTGCTCGCCCATGGCTTTGCGCGTGGCGTCGCTGATGAAGGGGCTGGGCGCCTCCTCGATCACCTTCTGGTGGCGGCGCTGAATCGAGCACTCGCGCTCGTTCAGATAGACGCAGTTGCCAAAGCTGTCGCCGATGAGCTGGATCTCGATGTGGCGCGGCTCCTCGACAAACTTCTCGATGAACACGCGGTCGTCGCCAAAGCTGTTGCGCGCCTCGTTGCGGCAGGAGGTGAAGCCCTCGAAGGCCT
Organism: uncultured beta proteobacterium; assembly: GCA_903844215.1. Classification (GTDB taxonomy): domain Bacteria; phylum Pseudomonadota; class Gammaproteobacteria; order Burkholderiales; family Burkholderiaceae_C; genus CAIKVZ01. Next base: position 90,720 of record CAIMSP010000111.1, read on the forward strand.
CCTTGTCGTTATAGGCCACGCGCAAGCCTTTGCCGCCGCCGCCGGCGCTGGCCTTGATCATCACCGGGTAGCCGATGCTGATGGCGATCTCCACCGCGCGCTCGGCCGTCTCGATGGCGTCGTTCACGCCCGGAATGCAATTCACGCCGGCCGCGCCGGCCAGGCGCTTGGACGCGATCTTGTCGCCCATGGCGGCAATCGAATGGTGCTTGGGACCGATGAAGACAATGCCCTCCTCCTCCACACGCTTGGCAAAGGACGCGTTCTCGCTCAGAAAACCGTAGCCCGGATGCACGGCCTGGGCCCCGGTCTGCTTGCAGGCCGCGATGATCCTGTCGGCCAGCAGATAGCTCTCGCGGCTCGGCGGCGCGCCAATGTGCACGGCCTCGTCCGCCAGCAGCACATGGCGCGCGTCACGGTCCGCGTCCGAATACACGGCCACGGTCTGGATGCCCATCTTGCGTGCGGTCTTGATGACGCGGCACGCGATCTCGCCTCTATTTGCAATCAGAATTTTTGTAAACATTTCCGGTCTCCTATTCGGGAATCAATTTGCTTGTTTTACGCAGCGGCGTGAAGTGCCACCAGGGTTGCGCGGGGCCACCATTCGTGAAGTCTTTGCGAGGGTGCAGCAGTTCTGCAATGTGCGGCGTCCGCGCTCTGAACCCGCAACAGGGCAGGGGCACCCGCCGTCGTTCGTGTCCCCCGCCCTTCGGTCTCCTCCTTGACCTCACTCTGGCGGGCACCCCACCCTGTTGCTGCGCTTTGAAATCTCGCCCATTCGAGTCGGCGTGCCAACCCACCGGGGTCGGGCTGCCTGGGTGTTTTGCGCAGGTAAAGGAGGAGGCCGAAGGCCGGGGGACACGGAGCAAAGCAC
>CAIMSP010000112.1 GCA_903844215.1 uncultured beta proteobacterium
CAGGCCTAGGCGCAAAGCGCAGACATAGCGGTGGCTATGGCGAGCATTTGCAACAACGGCATGGGTGCGAAGGCGCGCTTTCATGTTTCGATATTTCTTGGTTGGAGTACTAGGCTTCGCTCCTTACCTGACATCCATTATCGAAGCGACGGGGCCTGAGCGCCGACCTCGCCCAGGCATTCGTCCAGGATGTCCAGCGCCTGCCCCATCTGCTCGCGCGTGATGATCAGCGGTGGCGTGAGCGTCAGCACGTTGCCCATGGTGGTCTTGAACGACAGGCCGCGCGACAGCGCGGCGTAGAGCACGCGTTCGGCGGCGTCGGCGGCGGGCGCCTTGCTGGCGCGGTCGCGCACCAGGTCCAAGCCCAGCAGCAGGCCGCGGCCGCGCACATCGCCGATCAGGGCGTGGCGCTGCTTCATCTCCTGCAGTCGTTCCAGCGCGTAGTCGCCCACCCGCGCCGCGTTCTCCACCAGACCCTCGCGTTCGATGACCTCCAGCGTGGCCAGGGCGGCGGCGGACGTGACCGGATTCTTCTCGTGCGTGTAGTGGCCCAGGGCGTAGGCGCCGGCGACATCGAGGTCGGCGCGCGCGATGCAGGCGGCAATCGGCAGCACGCCGCCGCCCAGCGCCTTGCCCAGCACCACGATGTCGGGCGCGGCGCCGTCGTGCTCGGCGGCAAAGAAGCGTCCCGTCTTGCCCAGCCCGGTGGGGATCTCGTCGAAGATCAGCAGCGTGCCGTGCGCGTGGCAGGCCTCGCGCACCGCCTGCCAATAGCCCGGCGGCGGGATGAAGGGCACGGCGCGCGCCGGCTCGGCGATCACCGCCGCCACGTCGCCCTCGCGCTCGAGCACGTAGCGCAGCATGCTGGCGCAGGCGAGTTGGCATTGGTCCAGCCGGGGTTGGCCGCGCTCATCCACCGCGTGGCCGTAGGGGCAGCGGTAGCAGCCAAACGGCGCCACATGCTCGGCCCCCGGCAGCAGCGGCCCCACCGCCTGCCCGCTGCGAAACAGCGATTCGCCGCCGACGCTGGACGCGCCCAAGCCGGCGCCGTGAAACGAGTCCCAAAAGCTCAAGGTCTTGAAGCGCCCGGTGGCCACGCGCGCCAGTTTGATCGCCACTTCCACCGCGTCCGAGCCGCCGGTGGTGAACAGCACTTTGCCGGGCTGGCCGGTCAGCGTCTCGAAGCGCTGACCCAGGGCTTCAGCCAACTGCACCGCGCGCTCGGCGGCGAAGCGCCGTGGCGCAAACGTCAGCGCGTCCAGCTGCTGCTTGATGGCGCCGATGACATGCGGGTGCGCATAGCCAACGTGGTGCACGTTGTTGCCGTGAAAATCCATGTAGCGGCGCCCGCCCACGTCCTCAATCCAGATGCCCTGCGCTTTGGCGATGGCGCTCAAGCAGGGTGTGGAAACGGACTGGTGCAGGAACGCCGCGCTGTCGCGCGCCAGCAGGCTGCGCGTCGCCGGCTCCAGGTGCTGCGACTGCCACTGGCTGCGTCGTGGCGACTGGTTGATGTCGCCCTCGCTTTGGCTTGGTTTCATGCGGTCTGCGGTACGTCAGCGCGGCGCGGCGCTTGCGGCCAGGGCGCGCTGGCGCACATCGTTGGCCAGGGTGCGTTGCTTGCTTTGCATCACGTGCTCGAGCATCGCCTGCGCGGCGCCGGCCACGTCGCCGGCGGCGATCGCCTTGACGATCTTCTTGTGCTCGGCCAGGTAGCTGCGCATCGAGCCGCTGTCGGCCAGGTTCTGGCGCCGAAACAGCGACAGCTCCCGGGTCAGCCGGCGGTAGGTGTCGGTCAGTTTGCCGTTGCCCACCATCTCCACCATGCGGTCGTGAAAGCGCAGGTTCGCCAGGTGGTAGCGGCGCGCGTCCTGCGCCTGCACCGCTTTATCCATCTCCGCCAGCAGCGCCTTGAGTTCCTTGAGCTGTTCGGGCGTGATGCCCTCGGCCAGGCGCTTGCCAACCCACTCGTCCATGGCGGCGCGCAGATCAAAAATCTCCAGCGCCTCGTCGATCGGGATGGCGCGCACGAACACGCCGCGGTTCTTTTCGCTGCGCACCAAGCCGGCTTCGTCGAGCATGCGAAACGCCTCGCGCACCGGGCCGCGCGACACGCCCAGTTTTTGCGCCAGCGCGGCTTCGTTCAATTTCGATCCAGGGGCGTAGTCGCCCGCCAAAATGGCGCGCTCGATCTCCTGCTGCACCACGCTGGTGAGCGAACTGCTTTGCAGCAGGGCGATGGTGGAATGAAGCGCGGCGGGCATGGCGTCATTGAATCACAATTGTCAACAATCAGCAAAAAACAATTGACAAGCTGTAAGGCGACATCGTTAAATCCGTGCGCCCATGGGGAATGTGCGCTTGCGTCCACCCCGCAAGCTCTGTCATCATGGCGTCACGAAATCGTCACACCATCGCGTATTTACCTTCAAGGAGTTCCACGTGCGTCTATCCACACTCTCGAAATCTCTGGTCGTGACCAGCTTGCTGGCGATCAGCGCCGCAGCCTTCGCGCAGAAGGCCCAGTTGCTGGTTTACACCGCGCTGGAAACCGATCAGGTCAAGGCCTACCAGGAAGGCTTCAACAAGGTCTATCCCGACATTGAAATCAAGTGGGTGCGCGACTCCACCGGCGTGATCACGGCCAAGCTGCTGGCGGAAAAGGCCAACCCCCAGGCCGACGTGGTGATGGGTGTGGCCGCCTCCAGCCTGGCGCTGATGGACAAGCAGGGCATGCTCGAACCCTATGCGCCGCTGAACCTGGACGCCATCATGAGCCAGTACCGCGACAAGAAGGCCGTGCCGGCCTGGTGGGGCATGGACGTGTGGGGCGCCACCGTGTGCTTCAACACCGTGGAGGCGAAAAAGCGCAACATTCCCAAGCCCGAAAGCTGGCAAGACCTGACCAAGCCGGTGTACAAGGGCCAGATCGTGATGCCCAACCCGGCCTCCAGCGGCACCGGCTACTTTGACGTCGTGGCCTGGCTCACGCTGTTTGGCGACCAGGCCGGCAAGGGCGGCGGCTGGAAGTTCATGGACGGCCTGCACAGCAACATCGCGCAATACACGCACTCGGGCTCCAAGCCCTGCAACATGGCGGCCAGCGGCGAGTTTGTCGTGGGCATTTCCTTCGAGTACCGCGCCAACGCCAACAAGGCCAAGGGCGCGCCCATCGATCTGGTCTTCCCCAAGGAAGGACTGGGCTGGGATCTGGAAGCCTTTGCCATCCACAAGGGAACGAAGAAGCTCGACGCCGCCAAGAAGCTCGCCGACTGGGCTTCGAGCAAGGACGCGATGCTGCTGTACGGCAAGAACTTTGCCATCACGGCGCAGCCCGGCGTGGCCGCACCTTTGGCCAACGTGCCCAAGGACTACGAGCAGCGTCTGGTCAAGCTCGACTTCAACTACGCGGCCGAACAGCGCGCCCGCATCCTGGCCGAGTGGACCTCGCGTTACGACGGCAAGACCGAGAAGCGCTGATCGCTTGGCGCAACCCCTGGGCTGCCCGGCTGGACTGGGCGGCCCGTTTGACCGCCCACCGGGCGGGACTTCGACATTGAGCGCATGAGCCCCACCCCCTTTCTCGATTTGCGCCATATCCGCAAGGACTTTGGCAGCTTCACCGCGCTGCAGGACATCAACCTGGAGATCGGCCGGGGCGAGTTCGTCTGCTTCCTGGGACCGTCGGGCTGCGGCAAGACCACACTGCTGCGCATCATCGCGGGTCTGGAGGTGCAAAGCGCCGGTCAGCTCCTGCAGGCCGGGCGCGACATCTCCTTGCTGGCGCCCGCGCAGCGCGACTATGGCATCGTGTTCCAGAGCTACGCGCTGTTTCCGAATCTGAATGTGGCCGACAACGTGGCCTATGGACTGGTGAACCGCAAGACGCCGCGCGCCCAGATCCGCCAGCGCGTGAGCGAGCTGATCCAGCTCGTGGGCCTGCCCGGCAGCGAGGCCAAGTTTCCGGGTCAGCTCTCGGGCGGTCAGCAGCAGCGCATCGCGCTGGCCCGCGCCCTGGCCACGGCGCCCGGACTGCTGCTGCTGGACGAGCCGCTGTCGGCGCTGGACGCGCTCGAGCGCATCCGCTTGCGCGGCGAAATCCGCGCCCTGCAGCAAAAGCTGGGCGTGACCACCATCATGGTGACGCACGATCAGGAGGAGGCCTTGAGCGTGGCCGACCGCATCGTCGTGATGAACCACGGCGTGATCGAGCAGGTCGGCACGCCCATGGACATTTACCGCGAACCAGCCTCACCCTTTGTCGCCGACTTCGTGGGCAAGATCAACGTGCTGCCCGCGCGCCTGGAGCAGGGCCAACTGCGCTTTGGCAGCATGTGCCTGCCCGGCGCCGGCGCGGACCGCGAGGTGCGCGTGTACCTGCGGCCCGAAGACGTGCTGGCGCGGCCGATTGCCCAGGGCGACGCCCATGTGTTTGAGGCACGCATCGAGAAGATCGAGTTCCTGGGCTCCTACTGCCACGTGCACGTGAACGCCAGCGCGCTGGGCGCGCACAAGCTCATGGTCTATCTGTCGCTGAATTTCCTGTCCGAGCAGTCGCTGCAGGTGGGCTCCAGTGTGACGCTCAAGCTGCTGCCCGAACGCATCAAGGTGTTCTGATGTCCGCCGTGGTCCTGCGCTCCACGAGCCGCCCGCCCAAGCTCCAGCAGCACTGGGTGGAGCGCATCGCGCACCTGGCGCTGGCACTGATTGCCCTCACCTTGATCGCCTTTTTGGCCGCGCCGCTGCTGGCCATTCTGTTGCAGGCGCTGCAGGGACCGGCCGGCGAGTTCGTCTGGCTGGCCAACTTCATTGAATACGCCAAGACCCCGGCGCTGCTGGGCAGCCTGTGGAACAGCCTGTGGGTATCGGCGGCGGTGACGCTGATTGCGCTGCCGCTGGCCTTTGCCTTTGGCTATGCGCTGACGCGCTCCTGCATGCCGTTGAAGTCGCTGTTTCGCGGCGTCACCCTGATCCCCTTGCTGGCGCCCTCGCTGCTGTCGGCGATTTCGCTGATCTACTGGTTCGGCAACCAAGGCGTGCTCAAGGACTGGATGCAGGGCCTGGGCATCGAGCAGATCTACGGCGCGCCGGGCATCGTGCTGGCCGAGTGCATCGCGGTGTTTCCGCACACGCTGATGATTCTGGTGACCGCGCTGAGCCTGTCGGATGCGCGCCTGTACGAGGCCGCCGACGCCATGGGCACGAGTGCGGCGCGCAAGTTCTTCACCATCACCCTGCCCGGCGCCAAGTACGGCTTGATCTCGGCCGCGCTCGTGACCTTCACGCTGGTGATCACGGACTTCGGCATTCCCAAGGTCATCGGCGGCAACTTCAACGTGCTCGCCACCGACGTGTTCAAGCTGGTCATCGGCCAGCAGGATTTTTCCAAGGGCGCGGTGGTGGCGATCCTGCTGCTCGCGCCCGCCGTGCTGACCTTCGCCGTGGACCATTACGTGAGCCGGCGCCAGACCGCGATGCTCACCGCCCGCGCCGTGCCCTACGTGCCCAAGCCGGCCGCCGGCTTTGACCGCCTCATGACGCTGTACTGCTGCGCCATTGCCGCGCTGGTGCTGGCGATGCTGGGCATGGCGGTGTTCGCCTCCTTTGCCACCTTCTGGCCCTACAACCTGGCACCGAGCTGGCGCCACTACCAGCTCGGCCTGCTCGACGCCGAGGTCGGCGTGGCCTTTTTCAACAGCCTGAAGATGGCCGCAGGCACGGCGCTGCTGGGCACGACCCTGGTGTTTTGCGGCGCCTATCTGCTGGAAAAAACCCGTGGCATGGCGGCCCTGCACGGCCTGGTGAAGCTGCTGGCCGTGGTGCCGATGGCGGTGCCCGGACTGGTGCTGGGCCTGGGCTACATCTTCTTCTTCAACGCCGTGAACAACCCGTTGAACGGCCTGTACCACACGCTCACGCTGCTCACGCTGTGCTCCATCGTGCACTTCTACACCACCGGCCACCTCACGGCGGTCACGGCCTTGAAGGCGCTGGACAGCGAGTTCGAGGCCGTCAGCGCCTCGCTCAAAGTGCCTTTTTACAAGACCTTCTGGCGCGTCACGCTGCCGGTCTGTGCCCCGGCGCTGATCGACATGGCGCGCTACTTCTTCATCAACGCCATGACCACCATCTCGGCCGTGGTGTTCCTGTACTCGCCCGAGACCAAGGTGGCCTCGATTGCCATCCTGAACCTGGATGAAGCCGGCGAGATGGGCGCTGCGGCGGCCATGGCCGTGCTGATTGCGCTCTCGTCCAGCGTGGCGACGCTGCTGTTCAAGGGCTTTTCCTGGTGGAGCAACCGGCGCACCCAGGCCTGGAGAATTCGTTAATCAAAGGAGATCCCATGGACAGAGACAAGATACTGCTCACCCCCGGACCGCTGACCACGACGCTGCGCACCAAGCTGGCCATGCTCAAGGACTGGGGTTCGTGGGACGCGGACTTCAACGCCGTGACCGCCAGCCTGCGCCACAGCCTGCTGGGCATCCTGCACGGGCACGACAGCCATGTGGTCGTTCCCTTGCAGGGCAGCGGCACCTTCAGCGTCGAGGCCGCTATCGCCACCCTGGTGCCGCACGATGGCCATGTGCTGGTGCTGGACAACGGCGCCTATTGCAAGCGCGCCGCGCGCATCTCCAGCCTGATGGGGCGGCGCTGCACCGTGCTTGGATTTGAAGACTCGATCCCGGTCGATGCGGCGGCGCTGGCGCAGGCGCTGACACAGGATGCATCGATCACCCATGTGGTGCTGATCCACTGCGAAACCAGCGCCGGCGTGCTCAATCCGCTGCAGGCCGTGGCCGATGTCTGCGCGGCGCAGGGGCGCGGCCTGATTGTGGACGCCATGAGCTCCTTTGGCGCACTGGAAATCGACGCGCGCAAGACCCGCTTCGATGCCCTGGTGGCGGCCAGCGGCAAGTGTCTGGAGGGCGTTCCCGGCATGGGTTTCGTGTTCATCCGCAAGGCCGTTCTCGACGCCTGCGCGGGCCGCAGCCAGTCGCTGGCGATGGACCTGTACGACCAGTACCAGTACATGGAAAAAACCACGCAGTGGCGCTTCACGCCGCCCACGCACGTGGTGGTGGCGCTGCACGAGGCGATGGCGCAGTTCGAGCAGGAGGGCGGCCAGCCGGCGCGCCTGGCGCGCTACCGCAGCAACTGTGACGCGCTGCTCCAGGGCATGGCCGCATTGGGCTTCAAGCCCTTCCTCGATGCGGCGATTCAGGCGCCCATCATCGTCACCTTTCATGCGCCCCAACACCCGAAGTACGATTTCAAAACCTTCTACGCGGCGGTGCGCGCGCACGGCTTTTTGCTCTACCCCGGTAAACTGACGCAGGTGGAAACGTTTCGCGTCGGCTGCATCGGCGCCATCGGCACGAACGAGATCGAGCAGGCGGTGCACGCCGTGGCGCTGGCGCTGCAGGACCTGGGGATTGCAGCGGCTGGCTGACCCCTCTCCCCTGCCCGCTCCCCAGAGGGGCGAGGGAGAGCGCAGCGTCGCAATTCTTCCCCCTCGCCCGCTGGCGGGAGAGGGTTGGGGTGAGGGCAGAACCCAAGCCAGCATGAACAAGGAGAACACAGTGGCAACAAAAGCAGCGAACCCATTGCACCCTGCGGTGGCGGCCATCCAGAAGTCGGGGGCGTCCAAGGTCAAAGTCGCGGTGAGCGACATCGACGGCGTGCTGCGCGGCAAGTATTTGCATCGCGACAAGTTCCTCGGCACAGCCGAGCCCTATCCGGGCGGCGGCTTCGGTTTTTGCGACGTGGTGCTGGGCTGGGACATGATGGACCAGACCTACGACAACACCACCAGCACCGGCTGGCAGCATGGGTTTCCGGACGCGCTGGCGCGCCTGGACCTGAACACCGCGCGCCATGTGCCCTGGGACGACGGCGTGCCCTTCTTCCTGGGCGAGTTCGTCAACGCCGACGGCACGCCGCATGCGCAGTGTCCGCGCCAGGCCTTGAAGCGCGTGCTCAAACGCGCCCAGAAGATGGGCTTCAAGGTCATGACCGGCATGGAGTTCGAGTGGTTCAACTTTCTGGAAACGCCGCAGAGTTGGGCCGCCAAAAAGGGCGTCGGGCCGCAGCAACTGACACCGGGCATGTTCGGCTACTCGCTGCTGCGCATGAACCAGAACCGCGAATTCCTCAACACCTTGATGGACCAGATGCTGGCCTTTGGCGTGCCCATCGAAGGCCTGCACACCGAGACCGGCCCCGGCGTGTACGAGGCCGCGATCGGCTTCAGCGAGGCGCTGGAGCAGGCCGACCGCGCCATCCTGTTCAAGACCGGAACCAAGGAAATCGCCGCCGGCTTTGGCATCATGCCCAGCTTCATGGCCAAGCCGGATCAGCAGCTTCCCGGTTGCAGCGGCCACATTCACCAGAGCCTGTCGGACGGCAAGAACAACCTGTTTTATGACGCGAAGAATCCGCGCAAGATGAGTCAGTTGTTCGAGAGCTATCTGGCCGGACAGGTGGCCTGCATGATGGATTTCGCGCCCATGATCTGGCCCACCATCAACAGCTACAAGCGCCTGGTGGACGGTTTTTGGGCCCCCGTCAAGCCGACCTGGGGCATGGACAACCGCACGGCCAGTTTTCGCGTCATCGCCGGCAGCCCCAAAGCCACGCGTCTGGAGACGCGCTGCCCCGGCGCCGACGTGAATCCCTATCTGGCCATGGCCGCGGTGATCGCCGCCGGCCTGGACGGCGTGGAGAAGGGCCTCAAGCTCACGACGCCACCGATCACCGGCACGAATGTGGGCGCGGAGAACATCGCCCGCGCACCGCGCACGCTGATCGAAACCACGCGCCAGTTCCAGCAGTCGGCGACGGCCCGCGACTGGCTGGGCGACGGCTTCGTCGATCACTTTGCCGCCACCCGCGACTGGGAGTGGCGCCAATGGCTGGACGGCGTCACCGACTGGGAAATGAAGCGCTATTTTGAAATCATCTGAGGTCCTGATCCGACGCCTCACGAGCGCCGACGCGCCGGCCTACCGGGCGCTGCGGCTGCGCGCCTTTCATGACCATCCCGAGGCCTTCACCTCCAGCTTTGAAGACGAGTCGCTCAAACCGCTGGCCTACTGCGAACAGCGTCTGAGCGAGGCCTCGTCCTGCATTGTTTGGGGTGGCTTTGTCGGCGCCACGCTGGTGGCAATGGTGGGACTGGAGCGCGACGCGCGACCGAAGGTGCAGCACAAGGGGCTGATAATCGGCCTGTTTGTGGCGCCTGAAGTGGCGCGGCTCGGCATTGCCAAAAGGCTGTTGCGCACGCTGCTGGCACAGGCGCGCGAGAGCGGCCTGGAACGGCTGGCGCTGACCGTGACGCGCGGCAACCTGGCGGCCGAGAAGCTGTACCTTGATATGGGTTTTCGCTGCTGGGGCGTGGAGCCCGGCGCGATCCAACTGGGCGCGCAGAGATTCGACAAGAACCATTTATTTCTCAACATCAAAGCACCATGAGCATCACCTCTTTTTCCTTTCCCACACCCATCAAATTTGGTGCCGGCGCGCGCAAGCTGGTGGCGTCTCACCTGCTGGAGCAGGGCTGCAAACGCCCGCTGATCGTCACCGACCGGGCGCTGGGCGCGCTGCCCGTGCTGGCCGAGTTCAAGACCCAGCTCGCGGGTCTGGAGGTGGCGGTGTTCAGCGGCGTCTTTGGCAACCCCACCTGCTCCCAGGTGATGGACGGTGCGGCCGCCTTCAAAGCGCACGGCGCCGACTGCATCATCGGCTTTGGCGGCGGCGCCGCGCTGGATGTGGCCAAGGTCGTGGGCATTGCCGCCACGCACCCGGGCGACATCCTGGAATATGTGTGGGACCACCCGCAGGTGCGCGCCATCGACCAGACGCTGCCCTATTTCGTGGCACTGCCAACCACCTCGGGCACGGGCTCGGAAGTGGGTCGCTCCAGCGTCGTGAGCGAAAACGACACCCACCTCAAGCGCGTCGTGTTCAGCCCGAAGATCCTGGCCAGGTGCGTGTTTGCCGACCCCGAGCTGACGCTGGGCCTGCCGCCGGCCGTGACCGCCGCCACCGGCATGGACGCGCTCACGCACAACATCGAAAGCTATCTCTCGCCGGCCTACCACCCGCTGTGCGACGGCATCGCGCTCGAAGGCACGCGCATCGCTGCTGCGGCGCTGCTCAGCGCGGTCAACGAACCGGCCAACCTGCAGGCACGCTCCGACATGATGATGTCGTCCATGATGGGCGCCATCGCCTTCCAGAAAGACCTGGGCGCCGTGCACTCCTGCGCCCACGCCCTGGGCGCGGTCTGCGACCTGCACCATGGTCTGGCGAACGCCTTGATGATCGACACCGTGCTGGCCTGGAACTACCAGGCCGTGCCAGCCAAGTTCGACGAACTGGCGCACGTCTGCAAACTCTCTGGCGGTGGCGCCGCGCTCGTGCCCTGGCTCAAGGCCCTCAAGGCCAGCGTGGGCATCCACGGCGGCCTGGCGGCGCACGGCGTCAAGCCCGAACAACTGGCGCGACTGGTCGAGGTGGCCACGGCCGATATCTGTCACCAGACGAATCCGCGCCCCTGCGTTGCAGCGGACTTCGAGCGTCTGTTTCGCGCAGCGATGTAGCCATGAGCGAACGCCTGAAAATCGGCATCAGCGCCTGCTTCCTGTACCCGGACCCCAGCCGCGCCGTCTTTGCCAAGAAGACGCTGCAGTACATCGAGCAGTCGATGGCGCACTGGGTCATGTCGGGCGGCGCGCTGCCGGTGATGATCCCCTCGCCCGCCGGGCAAGCCGCCCCGCCCGAAGTGCATCTGGACGACTACGCGCGCTGGCTCGACGGCCTGGTGCTGCACGGCGGCGCCGATGTCTGGCCTGGCAGCTACGGTGAAGAGCCGTTGCAGGAGCGCTGGAGCGGCGATCGCATCCGCGACGTGTACGAACAGGCGCTGGTGCGGGCCTTTGTCGCCGCCGGCAAGCCGGTGTTTGGCGTGTGTCGCGGCCTGCAACTGATCAACGTGGCCTTCGGCGGAACGCTGCTGCAGGACATCGGCACGCAGCGCCCGGACGCGCTGGTGCACCGGGACGCCGACAGCTACGACCTGAATTTTCACGCCCTCGACCTCGTGCCCAACACGCGCCTGAGCGAGTTGCTGGCCGATGCCCAGAGCCTGAAGATCAACAGCATCCACCACCAGGGCATCAAGGACCTGGCGGCGGGTTTTGTGGTCGAGGCGCGCTGCCCCGACGACGGCATGATCGAAGCCATACGCCACACCGGTCCGGCCTACGTGGCCGCCGTGCAGTGGCATCCGGAGTTTCACCGCAGCGAGCTCGGCACGCTGGACGACACGCCGCTGTTGCAGGACTTCTTGAACGCGGCCCAGGCCGCCAAATCGAACCGGGAATGAATCACATGAACACCCTCTGCATCCACAATCCCGCCAGCGCCGCGCTCATCACCCAGCTTGGCGCCGATGACGCGGCCTCGGTCGCCGTCAAGGCCGCTGCGGCGCGCGCCGCGCAGCCCGCCTGGAACGCGGTGCCCTTGGCCGAGCGCAAGGCCTGCATCGTGCGCTTTCGCACCGGCGTGCTGGCCGAACTCGAGACGCTGGCTGCGACCATGACCGGCGAGACCGGCAAGCCCATCAAGATGTCGCGCAACGAACTCAACGGCCTGCTCGGGCGCATCGACTTCTTCCTGCAGCAAGTGGACGCGCAGTTGGCGACCGAGACCGTCTATGCCGAGGGCGGCATGACCGAGCAGATCGAGCACATTCCCCTGGGCGTGGTGGTGAACATCTCGGCCTGGAACTACCCCTGGTTTGTCGGCGGCAACGTGTATGTGCCGGCGCTGCTCACCGGCAACGCCGTGCTCTACAAGCCGTCCGAATACGCCACCCTCACGGGCCTGGCGATGGCGCGACTGCTGCACGCCGCAGGCATACCGCAGGACGTGTTCATCGCGGTCGTGGGTGGTGGCGAAGTCGGCGCCGCCTTGCAGGCGCAAAAAATCGACGGTCTGTTCTTCACCGGCTCCTACGCCACCGGCGCCAAGATCGCCCAGGCTTTGGGCCCGCGCATGGTCAAGCTGCAGCTCGAGCTCGGCGGCAAGGACCCGACCTATGTGTGCGAAGACGCCAACGTGCAGAACGCGGCCGAATCGCTCGCCGACGGCGCCATGTACAACACCGGGCAGAGCTGCTGCTCGGTCGAGCGCATCTACGTGCACGAGAAAATCTACGACGCCTTTTGTGCAGCCTTTGTGGACACTGTCAAGGGTTTCAGGCTGGGCGACCCGATGGCCGAAGACACCTATATCGGCGCCATCACGCGCGCCCCGCAACTGGCCGTGCTCGAGGCCCAGGTGGCGGACGCGCTGGCCAAGGGAGCGACGCTGCGCAGCGGCGGCACGCGCTTGCCAGGTCCGGGTAACTGGTTTGCGCCCACGGTCTTCACCGAAGTGAATCACAGCATGGAGCTGATGCGCGAGGAAAGCTTTGGCCCCATCATCGGCATCCAAAAGGTCTCAGGCGACGCGCAGGCGCTGCAACTCATGAACGACACGCGGTACGGCCTCACCGCCGGCGTGTTCACGCCCGACGAAGCGCGCGCCAAGGCACTGCTGGCCCAGGTGAACGCGGGCAGCGTCTATTGGAACTGCTGCGACCGCGTCAGTCCGCGCCTGCCCTGGAGCGGCCACGGCGACTCGGGCGTGGGCCTGACGCTCTCGACCTACGGCATCGCCACCTTCACCCGGCCCAAGGCCTGGCATCTGCGTCAGGCTTGAGCGCGGCGCGCACGCGCCAAACCCGCTGCCACCATAATGCGCCAACAAAGCAACAGACTCTCCTGATGTTCAAAAATTTGAAAGCGGCGGGACGCTCGGCCGGACCCATCCCTTCGCGCTATCTCTGGCCAGCGCTGCTCCTGCTCGCTATCGCAGCCGTGTGGCTGCTGGGCGGCCTGGACTGGCTGAACCCGTCGGCGCAAGCCCGATGGGGCCCGGCCGTCAATCTGAGCGTGCTGCTGCTGCTCGCGGGCATGCTGTTTGTGGGGCTGCAGCAGCGCAGGACCGGGCAGAAGTTTCGCGATCAGGGGATGCTGCTCAGCGGCATCACGGACCATCTGGGCGCCGGCGTGATCGTGGTCGATGGCCTGGGCGCGATGGCCTTTTCCAATCCGGAAGCGCGCCGACTGCTGGGTTTCAGCGCCACGCAGCTGGAGGAGATGAGTTTTCTCGAACTGCTGCTGGTCGGCCCCACCGAGGAAGACAGCCCGCCGGTGGCCAGCCCGGCGAGCGCAGCCCAGTGGAAGAACTACAGCGGCGAAGCCTGGCTCAAGACGAACGACAACCAGTCCTTGCCGGTGGACCTGACGATCACGCCCCTGCGCCAGATCGACAGTGGCGCTTTTTTTGTCGCCGTGTTCATCGATATCCGGGACCGTATTGAGGCCAAGCAGCAGTTGCGCGCCCTGGCCTATTACGACACCTTGACCGGACTGGCGAATCGATCCCTCTTCTTTGACCGCGTTCGGGTTGCCATTCGCCGCGCCCGTCGCGCCAAGCGTGGGCTGGTGGTGCTGGTGGCCGATCTGGACAACTTCAAACAGATCAACGACAGCTACGGCCACGCCAGTGGCGACGAACTGCTGGCCAAGGTGGCGCAGATCCTGCAGTCCTGCATCCGCGAGTCCGACACCGTCTGTCGTCTGGGCGGCGACGAGTTCGCGATCTTGCTGGAGAGTGTGGACGCCGCGCAAGACGTGATGCACCTGGCCAAAACCATCAGCGCGGCCCTGGGGCAGCCGGTCACGGTGCAGGAAGGCGAGGTGCACACCAGCGCCAGCATCGGTATCGCATTTTTCCCTCAGGATGGAGAAAGCGTCGAGGATTTGCTCAAGAACGCCGACGTGGCGCTGTACCGGGCCAAGGAAACGGGGCTGGGCTCCTACCAGTTCTTCACGCCCGACATGGCGCGCGCCGTGGTGGAAAGACTCAACATCGAGCAGCGCCTGCGCGCCGGGATCGAAGGCAACCACGGCTTGACGCTGTGCTTCCAGCCCAAGGTCGATCTGCGGGACGGTCGGGTGCTGGGGTTCGAGGCCTTGGCGCGCTGGAACGACGGTGGGCGCGCGCTGGCGCCGGCACAGTTCATTCCGATTGCTGAAAAGGCCGGCCTGATTGGCGCGATCGGGCTACGCGTGTTGCGCGACGCCTGCAGCGCCTGCATCGCCTGGCAAGAGCGTTTCCCCGGGGCTGGGGTGGCGGTGAATCTATCCGCAGTCCAGTTTCGCGACGCCCGGCTGCCACAGACCATTGCGCGCACGCTGGCCGAAACGGGCTTGCCCGGTCATCTGTTGGAACTTGAGTTGACCGAGAGCATCCTGCTGGGCCAGTTTGACCAAGTGAACGAAACCCTGACGAATCTGCGCCAGTTGGGCTGCATGCTGTCCATCGACGACTTCGGCACCGGCTATTCAAGCCTGGCCTACTTGCAGCGCTTCTCGGTCAACGTGCTCAAGATCGACAAGTCGTTCATCGACGGCCTGGACACCGAGGTCAGCGAGGTGACGGGCAATACCCTGGTGGCGGCCATCCTGGCCATGGCGCACGCCCTCAAGCTGGGCGTCGTGGCCGAAGGCGTCGAGCACGCGGGCCAGCTTGACGTGTTGCGGCGCTTGACGCAGGAGGTGCCGATTTCAGTGCAGGGCTATGTCTATTCCCGACCCGTTGCGCTGGACGAAGTGCTGTTCAGTTTGCCGCTGTCTTTTGAGCTCTTCTCCAACCACATAGAACTGTGACGGCCAGGCAGTAAAATTCGACCTTTCCTTGCGTGAGCGCGTCTTTTCAGTTCTTTACCTAGATTTCGCTTCGGCCACGGAGCGTCGGATTCAAAATGGCTTTTTGTCCACGCTGCTCTTTTTCGTCTATCCTCCGAGTCGGCGACACGCACCCGCATCACATGCAACTTAACGAGATGAAAGCACCATGAATTTTTCCAATGTCAAATCCTCTCTCATGCCCGGCATGAAGAACTTCAAGTGGTGGTCGGCCATCGGCATGGTCGCAGTCGGGGTGGCGCTGTCCGGTTGCGGCGGAAGCAGCAGTAGCTCCTCGGCCTCGATTCGGGTGGCCAACGCCACCGTGACCCACGCCTCGCTCGACCTGTGGGTCACCGGTGCCGTCAGCACCGCCAAGGCGACCGCGCAGAACGCGGTCAGCGCCTATGTGTCGGCACCATCGGGCGCGGCCACCTTGCAGCTCAACGACGCAGGATCGAGCACCGGCTTGTCCATTTCCACGCCCACGCTGGTGGGCGGCGCCCACTACACCTTGCTCGCCTTTGAGTCGGGTGCGACCGGCGGCTCGGTGGTGAAGATGTACCCCTTGCCCGAGGACTGGACCATTCCGGCACAGGCCGGCACCACGCAGCTGCGTTTTCTTGACTTCGCGCCTGAAGCCGGCAATCTCGACATCTATGTGTCGGCCAGCGCGGTGGCCAGCGGCGGCACGCCTGCGGGCTACGTCGGATCCATCAACGGCAGCAGCCAGGCCATCATCCTGAGTGAAGGCGTTGGCACCTACTACGTGACCGTCACGGCCTCGAACAATGCCGCCGATGTGCGCATGCTCAACATGCCCGTGGCCGTGACCAGCCAGCAAGTCGCCACGGTGGCGCTGACCCCGGCATCGGGCGGCTCGCTGCTGGATGGCAACTTGCTGATCCAGCAGGTGGCGAATGGCTTTTCCACCTTCCGCAACACCGGCACCCGCGTGCGTTTGGCCTCGGCCGTGTCGGGCAACACGGCGGTCACCGCCTCGGCTGGCAGCATCGCACTCGACGGCAGCGGCGTTGCGCCCCAGTTTGGCAATTACGCACTGGTCCCCTCCAACGGCACGCTCAGCGTGAGCGTTGGCGGCGCGGCGATTACCGCCCCGGCGGCGGCCCTGGTCGCCGGCGCCGACATGACGCTGCTGGTCTTCGGCGCCCCCGGCAGCGCCACGACCTCGCTGCTGACCGATGACAACCGTCCGCCGCTCAACCCGGCGCTGGTGAAGATGCGCTTGATCAACGGCATCACCGGCAACTCCTCCAACGTGCTCAAGCTGGTCGCCAACGGCGTGGCCCTGGTCACCGGCGTGGCACCGGGCACGGCTTCGGCCTATGGCTCGGCCGGCATCAACGCCTATGGCAACGTCAACCTGTCGCTGTCATCGAGCCAGAACGCGAACCTGATTCCGCCCACGGCCAACACCGCCTACACCTTGAACCCGAACACGACCTATACCGTGTTTGCCGTCGGCGACTACTCGCTGCCGTCCTTGATGGTTCAGTAGTCCCGCGACGCCCGCCATCGGCCCGGGCAGCAGGTTCCTAGAACCTGCTGCCCGGGCTTTTTTATGGGTGCCTGGTTGCGCTGGCGCCGGGCTCAGCCAGCGGCCAGGGCGGCGACCAGGATCAAGGCGGCTTCGGTGGTGAATTCGTTGCGCTGCAATTTCTCCAGCAACGCCTGCTGGCCGAGCAGCAGAAACTGC
>CAIMSP010000113.1 GCA_903844215.1 uncultured beta proteobacterium
CTGGGCCAAGGAACAGCGTGAGGAAGTCAGTCACGAAATGTTTGGGGGCTGGATGCACCGCAACAAGCTGTCGCTTTCCGGGGCCGCCGACGCATTGGGGATCAGCCGTCGTATGGTGAGCTATTACCGTACGGCTCACAAAGCAATTCCGCGATCAATTTGGCTTGCGTGTTTGGGTTGGGAAGTGACGCGTCCCAAGGAGCGAACGTTGCCGCGTGAACTTCCCACGGCAAGGGAATACGCAGCCGCCCATGCCTGACGGCGTTTGCGGGTGTTTTCAAACATGGCTTGCCGAAGACCGGATGGGCCCGGAGCCTACTTCCAGCGCTCGCACTCGAAGTCCACGCTGCGCTCGGAGTCCGACAGGGTCAGGCTGCCCTCCTGGACCGTGGCCTGCAACTGCATCGAGCGCTGCGCCAGTGCCGCCAGCGCTTGCGAGGCCGGCGCGGGAACGCGAAAGACGCTCAGGTTTTGCGGGCGGCTCAGCTTGTTCTGCACGCCGCGCCACCAGATCTCGGCGGCGTTGGAAAAGCAGTACAGCAGCACCTGATCGGCCTTGCCGCAGGCCCGGATCACGGGCTTGTCTTCGGGCTGGCCGACCTCGATCCAGAGCCGGGTCTGGCCGGTGAAGTCGCGCAGCCAGACGTCGGGCTCGTCCGGGTTGCTCATGCCGTCACCAAAGGCCAAGGTGCCGTCGCCGCCGCACAGGCTTTGCAGTTGCCAGGCGTTCATCGCCAGCGCGGCCAGGCGGATCATCATGCGCTCGTCGGTTTCGCTTGGATGGCGCGCCAGCGTGAGGGCGTGGTCGGCGTAGTAGCCGTGGTCGATGTCGGCGATCTGCAGGTTCGCCTTGAAAATCGTGGACTTGATGGCCATGCCGAAATTACACCCGGCGCGCGAGTTCGGCCGCCATGCCGGTGTAGCTGGCCGGCGTCATGGCCAGCAGCCGCTGCTTGTCGGCCTCGGGGATCGCCAACGCGGCGATGAAGCCCTGCATCAGCGCGCGCGTCATCGGTTCGCCGCGGGTGAATTTTTTCAACTGTTCATAAGGCTGGGGCAGGCCATAGCGGCGCATCACGGTCTGCACCGGTTCGGCCAACACCTCCCAGGCCTGGTCCAGATCGGCCGCCAGCGCGGCTTGATTCAGTTCGAGCTTGCCCAGGCCGGTGAGCAGCGACTGGTAGGCCAGCACCGCGTAGCCCAGGGCCACGCCCATGTTGCGCAGCACGGTGGAGTCGGTCAGGTCGCGCTGCCAGCGGCTGATCGGCAGCTTCTCGCTCAGATGGCGCAGCAAGGCATTCGCTAGGCCCAGATTGCCTTCGGCATTTTCAAAATCGATGGGGTTGACCTTGTGCGGCATGGTGGACGAACCCACCTCGCCCTCGCGCAAGCTTTGTTTGAAATAGCCCAGGCTGACGTAGCCCCAGACGTCGCGCGACCAGTCGATCAGGATGGTGTTGGTGCGCGCCACGGCGTCGAACAACTCGGCCATGTAGTCGTGCGGCTCGATCTGGATGCTGTAGGGCTGGAACGTCAGCCCCAGGCCCAGCGGTTCCGGCGTCTCGATCACACGGCGGCTGAAGCCCTCCCAGTCAAACTCGGGCCAGGCCGACAGGTGGGCGTTGTAGTTGCCCACGGCGCCGTTCATCTTGGCCAAGATCTTGACGGCCGCGATGCGTTCGCTGGCGGCCTGCAATCGCACCACCACATTGGCGATTTCCTTGCCGACCGTGGTTGGGCTGGCGGTTTGGCCATGGGTGCGGCTGAGCATGGGAACGTCGGCGAAGGCCAGCGCCATGGCGCGCAACTTGAGCAGGATCCGGTCCAGCGCGGGCAACAACACCAGGTCGCGGGCGCAGCGCAATTGCAGCGCATGGCTGGTGTTGTTGATGTCCTCGCTGGTGCAGGCGAAATGCACGAATTCGTTCGCCGCCAGCAGTTCCGGGCGCGCTTCGAACTTGGACTTGATCCAGTACTCCACGGCCTTCACGTCGTGGTTGGTGGTTTTTTCGATTTCCTTGATGGCCAGCGCATCGTCCGAGGAAAAATGCCTCACCAGACCCAGCAAGTAAGTGCGCGCTCCGGGCGAGAGCGCCTTGAATTCAGAAAATCCTGCGTCGCTCAGCGCGATGAACCAGGCCACCTCCACCTGCACGCGGCGGTGCATATAGCCCTGTTCGCTCATCAAGGGGCGCAGTGTGGCGAGTTTGGCGGCATAGCGGCCGTCCAGTGGAGACAGGGCAGTGATGGTGGAAAAAGTCATCCCCGGATTGTAGGTGGCTGCCGACTGTGTTGTAGCTTCACCTCAGACCGTCAGGCCGGCGGCGGGCCTGTGGCTAGAATGGGACTCAGCGAACAAACCAAAGCCCCTCTGCATGAAACTCATCGGATCCAGCACCAGCCCCTACGTGCGCAAAGTACGCATCGTGATGGCGGAAAAACGGCTTGACTACCAATTCGTCACCGACAACGTCTGGGGCGATGACACCACGGTGGCTCAATCCAACCCGCTGGGCAAGGTGCCTTGCCTGGTGATGGAAGGCGGTGAAGCGGTGTTCGATTCGCGCGTCATCGTCGAGTACATGGACACGCTGTCGCCGGTAGGCAAGCTCATTCCAACCCTGGGACGCGAGCGCGCCGAGGTCAAAACCTGGGAGGCGCTGGCCGACGGCGTGCTCGACGCCTCCATTCTGGTGCGACTCGAAGCCACCTGGACCGGCCGCAGCGCGCAGCAGCGCAGCCAGGCCTGGATCGAGCGCCAGATGCAAAAGGTCCATGCCAGCCTCAAGGCCATGAGCCGGGGACTGGGCGAAAAGCCCTATTGCAGCGGCGCCCACCTGAGCCTGTCGGACATCGCCGTGGGCGTGGCCCTGGGCTATATGGACTTCCGCTTCCCTGAAGTGAACTGGCGCGAGTCCTATGCGAACCTGGCCAAGCTGCATGACAAACTGGAGCAGCGCCAGAGTTTCATCGACACCAGGCCCTCATGAAACATGGCGCTTCGCATCCAGCGTGACGCGAAGCGAACCTTGCCCGCTCCTCCACTGATCAAGGGTGTTTTGCGGGACCGCCCGCACGCCGTCCATGACCTCCACCACCTTGGCTGAACCCTGGGACTTTGCGCGCCCCTTTACCCTGGCGCTGCGGCCCCAGCCCCAGGACATCGACGGCCTGAATCACACCAACAATGCGGTTTACGTGCAATGGTGCGAGAAGATTGCCTGGGCCCATTCGGTGGCACTGGGTCTGAGCCTGGACGACTATCGGCGGCTGGACCGGGCCATGGCCATCGGCCGCGCCGAATACGATTATTTACTGCCCAGCGTGGCGGGCGAAGAACTCGAGCTGGCCACCTGGCTGTGCGCCAGCGACGGCAAATTGACCATGGAGCGGCGCTTTCAGCTGATTCGCCAGCGCGATCAGGCCACGCTGCTGCGCGCGCGCTGGCATCTGGTGTGCATCGAACTTGGCAGCGGCCGGGCACGGCGCATGCCGCGCGAGTTTTGCCAGATCTATCTGCCCGCGCTGGTCGGGCCCGGCGCGGCGGCGTTCAATGCGCCACCCGAAAGCGCTCGCCCCGATAGCTGAACACCGAGGCCGAGGCGCCAATCTCTTCCAGCATCAGCTCGGGCGCGGCCGAGTCCCCCTGCTTCAACACCAGGCCATTGACCAGCAGCATGCGCTGCGCGACAACCTCCGAGTACACCGCTCCGGTGATGTTCAACGCCGGCATTTGGCGGCGCCGCTCTTCGGTCAACAGCGGCGCCACAGGCGATGTCGGCGGCGCCTTCTCTGTGGCCAAGGGCGCGGCTGGGCTGGGCAGCACCTGAGGCAGCGCCGGCACGGCGAGCGCGGGCCGGGCGGCAACGGCGTTGGGCGCGGGCGCGGCCAACGGCATGGCGGCTGGCGCCGGCACGGCTTGCGGTGTCGGTGTCGGTGTCGGTGTCGGCGGCAACGGCGCCAGCGTGGGCTTCGCTGCGGCCGCAAGCGCTTCGTCAGCCGGGGCGGCCCAGCGCCAAAGGGCGACGCTACCGAGCAGCAGCAGCGCCACCACGCCGGCCCAGAGCGCGCGCTTCGGACCGCGTCGCGCGCGCGCGGCCGGCTGCGCCAACTGCGGCGTGTGCAGGCCGGGAACGCTGCCGCGCGCGCGTTCGGCGTCGGCTCGCTGGAGTGCGTCAAGAATGTAGGACATGGCTAACGTGGCTCGGTTTGCAGACGCGGCCCGGTCGATCCGGTGGCGCTGTCGATCTGCATGAAGGTCATGGGGCCCGGGCGTCCATCCGGGGCGATGCCCTGGGCGCGCTGAAACGCCCGCACACGCTCCCGCAGCGCGGCGTCCAGCGTCTGCGGCGCCGAGGCCAGGGGAGCACCGTCGAGCCGGGACAAGCGACGCGCCAACTCGTCAACGGCGGGGCCCGAACTGCCCTCGGCCAACTCGGCGCTATAGCCTTCGGGGGCGCGCCAAAAAGTGGCGAAGTCGCCGCGCCACAGCCGCGCCAGCGCCACCAGCCGCACCCGATGCAAGTTCGGGCCGATGCGCAGCGTGGCGTCTTGCTCACCCAAGCCCGCGAGTTGGGTGTACACCGGCGCCCCCTTGAGCGGCTGCAGCGCCAGGATCACCGGTTGGCCGAGCTGGCGCAGCAGCGGCAGCGTGAGCTTGTCGCTGCGGTAGCACTGCAAGGGCTGCGCCGCGCGCGCCGGGCAGGGATCGGCCGTGCTCACGTCAATGCCCCAGGCCGGGGCCAGTGCGCGCCAGGCCAGCGTGATGTCGCTTGGCATTTGTTCGACCAGGTCGTCGAGCTCTTCCAGCGGCAGCGGCGCCGCCACGGCGGCAGCGGCCGGCGTCGCCGTGGCTTGCGCAACGGGCGCCACGGCGCGCAGAGCCTGCGCCGTGGGCGCGCGCAGGCTCTGCGCCCACCAAGCCGCCGCTAGGACCAGCGCGAGCAGCAGGCTGCCCAGGGCGTAGCGCGCGTGCCACCAGCCCGGGGGGCGAGCGCCTTCGGGTCCAAAGACCTCGGCTGCCGCCTTGTCAACGACCCGGCGGTCAACGCGCTCCAGGCCATTCGCCCAGGCACCAAGCAAGGCGCGGCCGCACAGCAAATTGATGCGCCGGGGCACGCCCTGTGCTAGGCGGTGGATGCGTTGCAACGCCCTTTTCTCAAACGGCAGCGCGCCGGTGTGGCCGGCCACGGCCAGTCGGTGCAGGATGTACTGCGTGCTCTCGGCCTGGCTCAGCGCCTCCAGGTGAAAACGCGCGATCACGCGTTGTGCCAGTTGCTCCAGATCGGCGCGCTCCAGCATGGCGCGCAGTTCGGGCTGACCGATGAGGACGATCTGCAGCAGCTTGCGTTCATTCGTTTCCAGATTGGTCAGCAGGCGCAGCTGCTCGAGCACATCGGGCGCGAGGTTTTGCGCTTCGTCGATGATGAGCACGCTGCTTTGACCGGCCGCGTGGCTGTGCAGCAAGAAGGCGTTGAGCGCGTCGATGTAGCCCTTGACCGAGGGCGGGCTCGCTGCCGACGGCGCCACCGTGATGTGGAACTCCTCACAGATCGACTGCAGCAACTCGGCGACGGTGAGCTTGGGGTTGAAGATGTAGGCCACATGGCAGCCGGGGGGCGTCTGCTCCAGAAAGCAGCGGCAGACGGTGGTCTTGCCGGTGCCGATATCGCCCGTGAGCAGCACAAAGCCGCCGCCGGTTCCGGCTGCGCCACCGGTCCCGGTGACGCCGTAAAGCAGATGCGCCAGCGCTTCCCGATGACGCTCGCTCATGAACAGGTAGCGCGGGTCCGGTGCGATCGAAAACGGGTCTTGCGTCAGGCCGAAATGCTGCGAGTACATAGGGTGCCAAGCATAACGGAGGCGCTTGGCGGCGCGGCCGAGGCGCTCGATCGCGTGGCCGCCGAGCGGGCCGGCGCTCTCAGACCATGGCCAGCAGTCGGCTCAAGTTGAGTTGGACCTTGACGTCGCGGTGCGCCACCGTCGCCACGATCCGGTACTCCTTTTGACTGGTGTCGCGAAACATGGGCTCGGCCGTGGGCATGCCGTGACGGTTCACCAGCACCGCCACCCGAGGCGTCGTGGTGTTGGCGCCGCGGCGCACCACCACCGCCACTTCCTGCGTGGCCAGGCGCACGTAGGAGCCTGGGGCGTAGATGCCCAGGACCTTGATCAGCGCGGCGCCCGATTCGTCCACGTCGTGGTTCTCGTCGAAGTAGCAAGTCTGCATGGCCACGCCGGGCTGCAGCGGCTCGCGCGAGGCCCGGGGCGCGAGCATCGCCGCAAAAACGTTGGCGCGCTGGATCAGCCGCGCAATGCGCAGCGTGGGGCTGCGGGCAGCCATCGGGCCGGGGGTCTTGTCCAGGTGATGAAAAACCGCTTCCAGCCACACCGGGTCGGTCACGCCCAGGTCCTTGAGGAACTCGGCGGAAAAAGCGGCATGCACTTCGACCAAATGGCGCTGCGTGGCCAACAGCGGCGTGATCTGCAAGGCCAGATCATCCTGCATCGAGGTCATGCTGATGTTCATGGTCAAGGCCACCTTGCCCAGCGTGTCAACCATCTCCTGCGGCCAGTTCAGCACCTGGGTCGCGGCCAACTCGGCCGTCACGCACACCAGCATGGCGTGCATGGCGCTGTAAGAACGCAGTTCGGTGGCCGAAAGGTGCATCAGTGCCAGCAGCGTGGCGTCAGGATAACGCCGCGTCTGCAGACTGATGTCCCGGTGCAGCGCCTCGAGCAATTTCAGAAAGGTCGCCTTTTGCGGATCGCGCAGCAAGGCATTGGCGCGCGCCAACAGGCCCAGCCAATCGGCATCGTAGTTGTCGTCAACGACCTTCTTCTGCAGGTCGCCCGCGGTGATGTGGGCGTTGGCGATTTCGCCCAAGTTGACTTCCTTGCGCAGCATGGCGTGGAGCTTGCCGACATATTCGCGCTGATGGTCGCTCTCGTCGATGCACAGGCTGACCCCGAGTCCGACCAGATGTTCCAACTCAGCCAGCGAGCCGATGACGTAGCCCTTCTTGGCCAGCAGCACGCCGGTGGCTGAACGCAGTGCAAACGGCAGCGGTTTGTTCAGCGGAACGACGTCGGCATTAACGGTGACAAGCTTCATGGTGTGGCTCGGATTATCCAACGAAAAAAATGGCGCCCCCTGCCAGTAAAGCGTGGAACAGCCGGGCATCTTGCCACCAATTTCATTCCAACCCGGATCGCCCACGCCGCAGCCACCTTGGATGCTAGCATGCGGGGCATGAGCAAGACCTTCAACGAACCGAGTTTTCTGGGCAAGATCTGCGCCGCCGACGGCGCCATCGAGCGCGTGCGCGCCTTGCCTGGCCCCGTCGTTTTTACGAATGGGGTGTTCGACGTATTGCACCGCGGCCATGTGACCTATCTGGCGCAAGCCCGGGCGCTGGGCGGCGCGCTGGTGCTGGGTCTGAACACCGACGCCTCGGCGCGGCGCCTGGGCAAGGGGCCCGAGCGCCCGCTGAACTCCCAGCTCGATCGCGCCGTGATGCTGGCGGCGCTGGAGTGCGTCAGCCTGGTCACCTGGTTTGACGAAGACACGCCGCTGGAACTGATCCGCTCGCTGCGCCCCGACATCCTGGTCAAGGGCGGCGATTACGACATGCAGACCCTGGCCGAGACCCGACTGGTGCAAAGCTGGGGCGGCACGGCGCTGGCGATACCTTTTGTCGATGGCTACTCGACCACGGCGCTGGTGCAGAGGATTCGATCAGGCCGTTGAGGCCGGGCGCAAGCCGCGCAAGCGCTGATGCACCGGGCCTTCAAGGTCCGCCGGCAACTGGTTCTTGGCCTGCAGGTAGTGGTGGGTGAACACGTCCAGGTAGGCCTCCAGCGTCTGCGCCGCCAGCGGCTCGCCGGCCAAGTCCAGGCAAAGGGCCGCGACCTCTGAGGTGCAAATGTGGTTATCGCGTCGCGAGCGGCGCAAGCGGTAGCGCGAGAGCTGCTCGGGCTGCAGGCTGAGCACGGGTAGCTGATCCAGATAGGGGCTCTTGCGAAACATCTTGCGCGCCTCGGGCCAGGTGGCATCCAACAGCACGAACAGCGCGCGCTTGCTCGCAGGCGGGCGGCCGTCCACCACGCAAAGCTCGGACTGGATGCGCGTGACGACCCGCTCGGCGGCCACAAACTCGCCTGGAAACACCAGATAGGGCTGCCACTGAGGATCGGCCAGCATGGCCAGCAAGGCCGGGTCCACCTCGGTGCGCGCCCAGCCAAAGGCGGCCGTGTCGGGCACCACGTCGGCGATCAGCCAGCCGGTGTTGCTGGGCTTGAGCGGCTCGGTGTCGCACATGATCAGGCACACGCCCGCGCGTGTTGCCAGCGTCGGGCGCAAGGCGCACAGGCAGTGGCTCAGGATCAGCCGGCAACCCGGGCAGCGCAGCGCATTCGAGCCGCCGCGCGCCAAAAAGGGTTTGGCACTGCGCGCCAGGCGCGCGGCGCGCAGGCGGGACACGGCGTGCGTCACAACGGTCTGCCGGTCATGGAACGAGCCGTGGCTTCAGGCCAGGACCGCATGCCACAGCGCCAGGATGGCGTCGCGCTCGGCTTGCAGCGACTCGGGTGGCAGCTGCGTTGACTCTTCGTTCAGCCGCGCCTGGTGCTGGGCATGGCGCAGCGACCGATAGGCGTCGGCGGCGCCGCGACCCACGCCCACGGGCAGCAAGCCCACGCGCTCGGCGCGTTGCAGCAGCGCAATATTGCCCACGTTGGCGCGCAGTTCCGGATGCGCGCCGGCGCTGGAGAGCACCAGTTGCTGCACGGCAAATTCTGCGTCCACCATGCCACCGGGACTGTGCTTGACGTCAAAACGCCCGGGCTTGACCGGGTGCGCCGCCGCCACTTTTTGCCGCATGCTGTTGATTTCGGCGCGCAGCGCCAGCGCATCCCGTGGCGCCGTGATGACGGCTTCGCGCACGGCATCAAAACGCTGGCGCAGGCTCAGCCCGCCGCCGGGCCGCCCCAAGGCGGGTTGGGGCCCCACGGGGCTGAGCGCCGCTGACTCCGTCTGCGGTCCGTCCAGCGACGACATGCGTCCCGGAATTTCGTCCGTGCCGGGCCCCGGAACCAGCGGCAGCGGGGAACGCAAGGGGGCGAAATCTTCATCGCCAAGGCAAAAGCGCGCCCGCGTCATGGCCTGGTGCTCCCAGGTCCAGGCGGTGTTGGAGCCGCGCTGCTGCTGGTAGGCGGCGTAGGAATCAAAGCTCGTGATGAGCAGACCGGAGTTGCCGTTGGGGCGCAGCGCGGTGTCGATTTCGAACAGATCGCCCTCGCCCGTCTTGATCGTCAGCCAGTTGATGAGCTTGCGCACAAAGGCGGCGTAGATCTCGCCGGCGCGCTCGTCCTCGTCTTCATAGACGAACACGATGTCCAGGTCGCTGCCATAGCCCAGCTCCTTGCCGCCGAGCTTGCCGTAGGCAATGATGGCCAGTTGCGGCGCTTCACGATGCCGGTTCTTCAACCGCTGCCAGCACCAGCGCGCGGTGACGCGCAGCAGCACGTCGGCCAGGGCGCTCAGGTCGTCGGCCACCTCTTCCACCGTGAGCCGGCCTTCGACGTCGCGCGCCAGGATGCGAAACAGCTCCGCGTGGTGTGCGCGGCGCAGCAGATTCAGCAGCGATTCGTCGTCGTCTTCGCCGGTGGACTTCAGGGCTTGGTGGCGCTGCTCGAGTTCTTGCTCGAACTCGTCCGGCGCAAAGCGCTCGGCCAACATGGCACCACCGGCGAGCTCGTCGATCACGCCCGGATGCTGCATCAGGTAGCGCGCCGGCCAGCGCGCCGCGCCCAGCAGGCGCAGCAGGCGTTCGTGCACCGCCGGGCGTTCCAGCAGCAGCGCCAGATAGCTTTCGCGGCGCAGCAGTGGCTCCACCCAGTCGGCCATGCGCAACGCCGCCGTTTCGCTGACGCGTCCTTCGCGCAGCCACTGCGCCGTGCGCTGCAGCAGTCGGATCAGTCGATGGCGCGCCGCTTCACGCAGCGCCAGCACCCGGGGGTGGGTTCGCCAAAGCGCGACGCGTTCGCGAAACTTGTCCGGCAACTCTTCCAGCAACTGCTCGAGTTCGGGCACCGTCGCACGCGTGCCGTTGCCGCTCTTGCTGCCGTTGCACGAGCGGCACTCGTGGGCGCCGTCACCGCCGAGCAGGGTGTCGAACTCATGCGCCACCAGTTCGCGATGGGTATCGAGCTCCGCCAAAAAGCCACGGGTGTCGGCAAAGCCCAGGCTGGCAGCGATCCAGCCGAGGTCGTCGTCACGCGTGGGCAAGACATGGGTTTGCTGGTCGTCCAGGTACTGGATGCGGTGCTCCACCCGGCGCAAAAATTCGTACGCGCCGGTGAGCGCGTCGGCCGTGGCCTGGGGCATGAGTCCGGCCTTGGCCACGCACTGCAGCGCGTGCAGCGTGGGGCGCCGACGCAGTTCGGGAAACTGGCCGCCGCGCACCACCTGCAGCAACTGCACGGTGAATTCGATTTCGCGGATGCCGCCGCGCGACAGCTTCACATCGTTGGCCCGTTCCGGATGGCCCGCGCTGCGCCGCGCGGCCTGCGCGCGAATCTGCCGGTGCAGGTCGCGCAGTCCGTCAAACACGCTGTAGTCCAGATAGCGCCGAAAGACAAAGGGCAAGACCACCGAGCGCAAGCCCTGCGCGCCGCCGCTGGCGATGCATTCGCGCGGCGCCACGACGCGGCTCTTGAGCCAGGCAAAACGCTCCCACTCGCGGCCCTGAACCTGCAGGTATTCCTCCAGCGCGCCGCAGGAGACGGCGGCGGGCCCGGAGCTGCCATTCGGGCGCAACATCAAATCCACGCGGAACACGAAACCGTGCTCGGTGGTCTCGCCCACCAGCGCGTAAATGATCTTCACGGCCTTGGCGAAATACTCGTGGTTGCTGACCCGGTGTCGGCCCTCGCTGTTGCCTGCGGTCTCGCCGTCCTCGTCGTAAACGTAGATCAGGTCGATGTCGCTGGAGACATTGAGTTCGCGCGCGCCCAGCTTGCCCATGCCCACGATCCACAGCTGCGCCCTTTGCCCGCTGGCGCTGAGGGGGGCGCCGTGCAGCGCATCCAGATCGCGACAAGCCTGGGCATAGGCCAGGTCCAGCGCCCACTCGGCCAACTCCGTCACGCCGGTGGTCACCACCTGCAGCGGCGCCTGGGTGTCGCAATCGAGTTGCATCAGCCGATGCATGACGAGTTGGCGCACGATGCGCAGCCCGTCCGACAAGCTCGCGCCGCCCTGACTCAGGATGGCAAACGCCTGTTCCATGTGGGCTCGTACCGGCGCTCCTGCGGGCAGCAGTGCCAGCTGTGGCTGGTACCGACGCTGCAAGCGTTGTTGGAAACGGGAGTAATCGGACAGCAACGCCATGAAATGCAAATGGATAAGTGGATGGATGAAAATTCGAAAAACGACAACCTAAAAGTCAGTCCAATGCCCGCGTGATGTTCCAGCCACCGGTTGGCGCCGTCACCCGGCGGCGCTGCCGGTCATAATTCCGGACCTTGCCCATGAACCCATCTGTACATCCCCCCCGCTGGCTCAAAGTCGGCGCCTCGGCGTCGCGCTGGTTGCTGTGGCCGCTTCTGGTTCTGTGGCTGCTCTTTGCCGTCGTCTGGGGCGGCTTGTACGGCTGGATTGTGCCGCGAATCGGTGAGTGGCGTCCGCTGCTGGAACAGCAGGCCACATTGCGCCTGGGTGTGCCGGTGCGCATCGGCAGCATTTCGGCGCGCTCGCAGGGTCTGCTGCCGACCTTCGAGATGAGCCACGTCACGCTGCTCGACCCCCAGGGGCGCGAGGCGCTGCATCTGCCTCGGGTGGTGGGAACCCTGTCGCCGGCATCCCTGTGGAACCTGGGCTTTGAACAGCTGTTCGTTGATCAGCCTGAACTGGACATCCGCCGCACTGCGGCCGGTCACATCCTGGTCGCCGGGCTGGACCTCAGCGGCACGGCCAGCGCCAGCGCCGACGGCACCGACTGGCTCTTTTCGCAGACCGAGATCTTCATCCAAAACGGAACCGTCCGCTGGAGCGACGAGCTGCGCCGTGCGCCGACCCTGGCGCTGAGCGCGGTGGATTGGGTCATGCGCAACGGGGGCCGCCGGCACGGCATGCGCCTGGACGCGACGCCGCCGCCCGAGTGGGGCCAGCGCTTTAGCCTGCGTGCGCAGTTTCGCCAGCCTTTGCTGTCGTCACAGGGCGGGCGCTGGCAAGAATGGGATGGCCAGGTGTATGCGGACTTTAGCCAGGTCGATGTGTCGCACCTGCAGCAGTACGCCGATCTGGGTGTGCGGGTGAGCCAGGGTCAGGGCGCGCTGCGCGCCTGGGGCGACGTGGTGCACGGCCAGATGGTGGCCCTCACCGCCGACGCCGCGCTGCTGCGCGTCGATACCCAACTGGGCCCGGAACTGGCGCCGCTGGAGCTCGAGCAAATCCAGGGTCGCTTCACGGCCCGCAGCTTGGCCAATGGTTTTGAGTTCGGCACCCAGGGCCTGCAGTTTCAAACCCGCGACGGGCTGCACTGGCCTGGTGGCAACGCGTTCCTGTCCTATACGCGCTCCCAGGGGCGGTCTGCGGCACAGGGCGATTTTCGCGCCGACAAGCTCGACCTGGTGGCGCTGGGCCTGATCGCCAATCGCTTGCCGCTCGGTGTGGCGACGCACGCGGCGCTGCTGGCCTACCAGCCCAAGGGGCAGGTGCAGCGGATTCAGGTCCATTGGCAGGGGCCGCCTGAAGCGATCGAAAAATACAACGCCTCGGGCCTGGTGACGGGGCTGGAAATGGCGGCGCGCCCTGCCCCCCCCGTGGGCGAGCGGGCGCAAGCGGGTTCGCCCGGCGTGCGCGGCGCGAGCGTGGAATTCGACATGACACAGGCCGGTGGCAAGGCGCGAATTTCGATCCAGCAAGGAGCGCTGGAGTTTCCAGGAATTTTTCAGGAGCCGGTGGTGGCCATGGACCAACTCGCGGCCGACGCGCGCTGGCAAATCGACGGCGAACGGCTGGCGGTGCAAGTGCCGAGTCTGAAGTTTTCCAATGCCGATGCACAGGGTGAACTGCAGGCGCAATGGCACAGCGCCGAGGCATTGCGCTCGAGCGCGCACGCGCGCTTTCCGGGCGTGCTGGACCTGCAGGGCAGCCTGAGTCGGGGCGAGGCCGCCCGCGTTTACCGCTACCTGCCACTGGTGATACCGCCCTCGGTGCGCGACTATGTGCACCGCGCGGTATTGCAGGGCAAGACCTTGGGTGCCAAGTTCCGGGTCAAAGGCGATCTGGCCGACATGCCCTTCAACAACCCCAAGCTGGGCGAGTTCCACATCACGACCCAGGTGCGCAACGCCAGCCTGGCTTTCATTCCAAAATCCTTGCAGGACAAGGACGAGGCCCCCTGGCCCACGCTGACGCAGTTGAACGCGGACCTGATTTTTGACCGGGCCAGTCTGCAGATCAAGGATGCCAGCGCGATGCAGGCCGGTGGCCTGTCGCTGTTCAAGGCCGAGGCGCAAATCCCCGACCTGGGCAATGCACCCACGCTCACGCTGAGCACCGAGGCGCGCGGTCCGGTGCAGGAGGTGCTGCATGTGCTGTCGAGTTCTCCGCTGAGCGCGATGCTGGGCCACGCGCTCGATCCCGCCAGCGGCAGCGGCGTGGCGGATTACCGCTTTCGTCTGGTCGTGCCCTTGCAGAACCCGGAGAAATCCAAGGTGCAAGGCAGCGTCACACTGGCCGGCAACGAACTCCACTTCACGCCGCAAAGTCCGGTCCTTGGGCGCACACGCGGCGTCATCAATTTCACCGAAAGCGGCTTCACTCTGGTGGGCGCGCAGGCCCGCCTGCTCGGCGGGGACGCCCGCATCGAAGGGGGCATGCGTCCCCCGGCGGCGGGCGCCAGCAACCGCGACAGCGTGCTGCTGTTGCGCGCTCAAGGGGTTGCCACGGCGGAGGGGCTGCGGGCGGCGCGCGAACTGGGTTTCATCGCCCGGCTGGCGCACAACGCCAGCGGCAGCACCGCTTACAGCGCGAGCTTTGGCGTACGCCAGGGCGTGAGCGAAGTCGCCATCAGCAGCAACCTGCAAGGGTTTTCCACGGGTTTGCCCGCGCCACTGAACAAGGCCGCCGACGCCGCCCTGCCGTTTCGTTTCGAGACGGCCCTGCTCGCCGACAGCCGGGGCAGCGCGCACGCGCTGGATCAGCTGACGCTGGACTGGGGTCGGCTCGCGACGGCCAGCTACGTGCGTGACGTTTCCGGGGCCGAGCCGCGCGTGCTGCGCGGCAGCATCGCCCTGGGGCTGCTGGCGGGTGAATTCGCGCCCATGCCGGACGAAGGGGTGCAGGCCAACATCAACCTGAGCAACGTGGACCTTGCCGCCTGGAGCGCGCTGTTCAGCCGCACCCTGGACGCGCCGGCTGAGTCGGCCACGTCCCGTGGGTCGCGCGCGGCACGCTCTTCCGCGCTCGACGCTGAAAGCTCGCAGGTGTATTTGCCAAGCTCCCTGGCCGTGCGTGCCCGCGAGTTGAACTATGGCGCGTACCAGCTCAACCATGTGGTGCTGGGCGGCTCGCGCGAAGGTTCGAACTGGCGCGCCAATGTTCAGGCCGACGAGTTGGGCGGTTACCTAGAGTACCGCCAGCCCGGCGGCAGCAATGCCGGACGCGTGTATGCCCGACTGGCCCATCTGAAGATTGCACCCAATACCGTCAAGCAGGTCGAGACCCTGCTGGACGAACCGCCGCAAGCGATTCCAGCGCTGGACATCGTGGTGGACGAGCTGGAACTGCGCGGGAAGAAGCTTGGCCGCGCGGAGGTCGAAGCCGTGAATCGCGGTTCCAGCGCCAGCGCCACGCGCGAATGGCGTTTGAACAAGCTCAACTTCGCCAACGCGGAGGGCAGCCTGGTCGCCAGTGGCAACTGGGTCGGCCTGGCGGGGCAGAACGCCAAGCCGGAGCGACGCCGTACGGTGATGAACTTCAAGCTCGACGTCGCCGATGCGGGCGGCTTGCTGGGGCGCATCGGCATGAAGGACGTGCTGCGCAGCGGCAAAGGCCGGCTCGAGGGTCAGGTCTCATGGCTGGGTTCGCCGCTGACGCTGGACTATCCCAGCATGTCCGGGCAGTTCAACGTGAACGTGGAAAACGGGCAGTTCCTCAAAGCCGACGCGGGCGCCGCGAAGCTGCTGAGCGTGCTCAGTTTGCAGTCCTTGCCCCGGCTGCTGACGCTGGACTTTCGGGATGCGTTTGGCAGCGGCTTTGCCTTTGACTTCATCCGCGGCGACGTGCAGATTGAAAACGGCATCGCGGCCACCAACAACCTGCAGATGAAGGGCGTGAGCGCGGCCGTGCTGATGGAGGGACACGCCGACATCGCGCGCGAAACCCAGGATCTCAAGGTGGTGGTGATACCCGAAATCAACGCCGGGACCGCGTCCCTGGTCTATACCATCATCAATCCGGCCATCGGACTGGGCAGCTTTTTGGCACAGCTTTTTTTGCGCAAGCCGCTGATGGAGGCGAACACGCGCGAGTTGCATGTCGACGGCACCTGGAGCGACCCCCGGGTCACGACAGTCGAGCGCAAGAGCGCCACCACCGGCGGCCAGCCCGCAGCCAAGCCATGAAGGTGGCCGCCTTGCAGATGGTGTCGGGGTCGAGCTGCGGCGCGAACCTGGCTGCGGCGCGCGAACTGCTGGAGCAGGCGGCGGCTGCGGGGGCCGAACTGGCGTTGTTGCCGGAGTATTTTTGCCTCATGGGCGAACGCGACACCGACAAGCTGGGCCTGCAAGAAGCCTTTGGCCGTGGCGTCATCCAAACCTTTCTGAGTGACGCGGCGCGCGAACTCGATCTGTGGATTGTCGGCGGCACACTGCCACTGTCCACCCCGGACCCGCAGCGCGTGTGCAACGCCAGCCTGGCCTTTGCGCCCAGCGGCGCATGCGTCGCGCGCTACGACAAGATCCATTTGTTTCGCTTCGACAATGGCGTCGAGCGTTACGACGAGGCGCGCGTGCTGCAAGCCGGCAGCACGCCGGTGAGCTTTGAGCTGCCGTCGCGCGACGGACACCGTTGGCGTCTGGGTTTGAGCGTGTGCTACGACCTGCGCTTTCCCGAGTTGTACCGCGCTTATGCCGCAGCCGGTGCCGACCTGTTGTTGGTGCCCAGCGCCTTCACCTACACCACGGGCCAGGCCCATTGGGAGTTGCTGCTCAGGGCGCGCGCGGTGGAGAACCTGTGCTACGTGCTGGCGGCGGCGCAGGGCGGCCACCATGACAACGGCCGGCGCACCTGGGGCCACTCGATGCTGGTGCAGCCCTGGGGTGAAGTGGCGCAGCGCCTGGAGCAAGGCGCAGGACTGATCGTGGCCGAACTCGATGCCCGGCGCATGCAGTCTTGCCGCCAACAACTTCCGGCGCTGGAGCACCGGGTCCTGTGAAGCGTCCTGGCGCCTTTGCCGCCGCGGCCAGCGCGCGCCTATTGCTGGGCTGGCTCTGGCTCGCGCTGGTGGCCTGCTCCAGCGGGCCGCGCGCTGGCGCCATCGATACCCAGGCCACGCTGCGCCACCCGGCAAGCCGCTGGACCCTGGCGAGTTGGTCCGATCTGCCCGGCTTTGAGAGCGATGCGCTGCACGAAGCCTGGAACGCCTGGCTCAAGAGCTGCGAGCGCCCGGGCCCGAATTTCGCGGCGCTGTGTGGCGACATCCGTCTGCTCAGTCTGGGCACGGGGCAGGAGCAGCGCGACTGGATGCGCGCGCACCTGCAGCCCTACCGCGTCGAGGCGCTGCAGGGCGAAGCGCCAGGTCTGCTCACCAGCTACTACGAGCCCCAGATTGAAGCCTCGCGCCAGCAGCGCGCCGGCTTCAACCATCCGCTCTACCGCTATCCAACGCAGGCCGGTAGCGCGCTCAAGTCGGGCCGGCCCTGGTACTCGCGCCAGCAGCTCGACACCCTGGCCGAAGCCCAAGCGGCCTTGCGCGGGCACGAACTGGTGTGGCTGGCCCATCCGCTGGACGTGATGGTGTTGCAGATCCAGGGCTCGGCGCGCGTGCACGTGCTCGAGCCGGACGGCGCGCAGCGCTGGTCGCGCCTGTCCTATGCGGGCAACAACAACCAGCCCTATCAGAGCCCCGGGCGCTGGCTGCTGGAGCAGCGCGCGCTGACCGATGCGTCCTGGCCTGGCATTCGTGCGTGGTTGGCGCAGAACCCGCAGCGCCAGCAGGAGTTGTTGTGGAGCAACCCGCGCGTGGTGTTCTTCCGCGAGCAGGTCTTGAGCGAGCCGGACGCCGCCTTCGGTCCGACCGGCGCGCAGGGTGTGGCGCTGACGCCGGGCCGCTCGATTGCCGTGGACCCGCTCAGCATTCCCTACGGCACGCCGGTCTGGCTGGCCTCGGCGGGACCGGTGACGAGCCTGCAAAAGCTGGTCTTGGCGCAGGACACGGGGGCGGCCATCTCGGGTGCGCTGCGCGCCGACTACTTTGCCGGCTGGGGCGCGCAGGCCGGCGAGTTGGCCGGGCGGCTCAAACAGCCGTTGCAGCTTTGGGTGCTGTGGCCGCGCTAGCAAGGCGGGCGGCGCAGTTCGGGCATACTGCCCCGGCGGGCGCCGACTGACCTGGTTGGGCTGCCCGCGAAATCCGTTCCGCCCACAAGGCCGGATCCCCACTTTCTTCGGAGACTTCCACGATGAATGCTGCGCTACCCGAGTCCGTTCGCCAAGCCCTGGAAACCGTCACGCTGGACGACAAATATTCGCTGGATCACGGTCGCGCCTTCATGAGTGGGGTGCAGGCCCTGGTGAAGCTGCCGATGCTGCAGCGCCAACGCGACGCGCTCGTGGGCAAGAACACCGCCGGCTTCATCAGCGGCTACCGCGGCTCACCGCTGGGCGGCTACGACCAGGCGCTGCAAAAGGCGGCACCCTACCTCAAAGCACAAAACATCGTGTTCCAACCGGGCGTGAACGAGGAGCTTGCCGCCACCGCCTTGTGGGGCACGCAGCAGCTCGGTTTTGCCCCGCCGGGCAGCAACAAATTCGACGGCGTGTTCGGCATCTGGTATGGCAAGGGGCCGGGCGTGGACCGCTGCTCGGACGTGTTCAAGCACGCCAACATGGCCGGCACCACGCCCTGGGGCGGCGTCATCGCCGTGGCCGGCGACGACCATGTCGCCAAGAGTTCGACTGCGGCGCATCAGAGCGACCACATTTTCAAGGCCTGCGGCCTGCCGGTGTTCTTCCCGGCCAGCGTGCAGGAGATCCTGGATCTGGGCGTGCACGCCCTCGCCATGAGCCGTTTTTCCGGGGTCTGGGCCGGGATGAAGACGATCCAGGAGATCGTGGAGTCCAGCGCCAGCGCCATCATCGACCCGCAGCGCGTGCAAATCGTGTTGCCCGACTTCGACATGCCCAGCGGCGGCGTGCACATCCGCTGGCCGGACACGGCGCTGGTGCAGGAGGCGCGCTTGTTCGACACCAAGTGGTACGCGGCGCTGGCCTATATCCGCGCCAACCGCCTCAACTACAACGCGATCGAAGGACCCAACGACCGCTTCGGTTTGATCGCCAGCGGCAAGGCCTACAACGACACGCGCCAGGCGCTGCTCGACCTGGGGCTGGACGACGCCACTTGCCGACGCATCGGCATTCGCTTGCACAAGGTGGGCGTGGTGTGGCCGCTGGAGGCGCAGCTCACGCGCGAGTTCGCCACCGGCCTGCAGGAGATCCTGGTGGTGGAGGAAAAGCGCCAGATCATCGAATACCAGTTAAAGGAAGAGCTCTACAACTGGCGCGCCGACGTGCGCCCCAATGTGCTGGGCAAGTTCAACGAGGTCGGCGGCAGCGGCGAGTTTGGCGGCGGCGAATGGTCGCAGCCCAACCCCAGCGCCAACACCTTGCTGCGCGCGAATGCCGATCTGTCGCCGGCGCTGATCGCGCGCGCCGTCGCGCAGCGCCTGAGAAAGCTGGGCCTGGACGCGGACACCACGGCGCGCATCGACGCCCATCTGGCGCTGCTCGACGCCAAGGAGCGCGCGCTGCAAACGGTCGAGATCAAGGCCGAGCGTCAACCCTGGTTCTGCTCGGGCTGCCCGCACAACACCTCCACGCGCGTGCCCGAAGGCTCGCGCGCCATGGCCGGCATCGGTTGCCACTTCATGAGCATCTGGATGGACCGCGCCACCGTGGGCTTCACGCAGATGGGTGGCGAAGGCGTGCCCTGGGTCGGTCAACAGCCGTTCAGCCATGACCAGCACATGTTCGCGAATCTGGGCGACGGCACCTACTTTCACAGCGGCATCCTGGCCGTGCGCCAATCCATCGCCGCAGGCGTGAACATCACCTACAAGATCCTGTACAACGACGCCGTCGCCATGACGGGAGGTCAGCAGGTAGGAGAGCGCCCCGAGGGCCATTCGGTGCTGCAAATCGCGCAGAGCATGCGGGCCGAGGGCGCGACGAAGATCACCATCGTCACCGACGAGCCCGAAAAGTACGCCAGCGTCACCGGCCTGCCCCAGGGCATCGCCGTCGAGCACCGCGACGAGCTCGATCGGATCCAGCGCGCATTCAGAGAGATCAAGGGCACGACGGTCATCATTTACGACCAGACTTGCGCCACGGAAAAGCGGCGCCGTCGCAAGCGCGGCACGCTGGTCGATCCTGCCGTGCGCGTGGTCATCAACGAGCTCGTGTGCGAGGGCTGCGGCGACTGCAGCGTGCAAAGCAATTGCCTGAGCGTCGAGCCCCTGGAAACCGAGTTCGGACGCAAACGCCAGATCAATCAGAGCAGCTGCAACAAGGACTATTCCTGTCTCAAGGGCTTCTGCCCCAGCTTCGTCACGATCGAAGGCGGCAAGCTGAAAAAACGCCAAACCCAGATGCGGTCGCCACGGGAACTGGCGCCCTTGCCCGAGCCGCTGTTGCCGGCACTGGAGGGCGCCAGGCCCAGCGTCTGGGGCATCGTGGTGGCGGGCGTGGGCGGCACCGGTGTCATCACCATCGGCCAGTTGCTGGGCATGGCGGCGCATCTCGAAGGCAAGGGCATCGTGACCCAGGACGCGGCGGGCCTGGCGCAAAAGGGCGGCGCCACCTGGAGCCACGTGCTCATCGCTGCGGCGCAGGAGGACATCCACACGACGCGCGTGGGCATGGCCTGCGCCGACCTCATCCTGGCCTGCGACCCGGTGGTCGCCGCGGGCAGTGAGACCCTGATGCGCGTGCGCGAGGGTCGCACGCACATCGCGCTCAACGCCCATGCCACACCGACGGCGGCCTTCGTGAAGAACGCCGACTGGC
>CAIMSP010000114.1 GCA_903844215.1 uncultured beta proteobacterium
GCGCCGCCGCATCAGCAGCAGTCGATGATCCTGATCCCCAAGGACACACCGGGCGTCAAAATCATCGGGCCGATGCACGTGTTCTCCGAAGACCACGCGCCGCACGGTCACATGCACATCGTGTTCGACAACGTCCGCGTACCCAAAGACAACATGCTCCTGGGTGAAGGCCGTGGTTTTGAAATTTCCCAGGTTCGCCTCGGGCCAGGCCGCATCCACCACTGCATGCGCTCCATCGGTCAAGCCGAAAAAGCGCTTGAATTGTTGGTCAAGCGCGGCGCTTCACGCGAAGCCTTTGGCAAGCAACTGGTCTGGCTGGGCGGCAATGTGGAGATCGTTTCGCGCGCCCGCATCGACATCGAGTCTATGCGCCTGATGGTGCTGAAAGCCGCCAAAGCCATGGACGTGCTGGGCAACCGCGAAGCCAGAATTTGGGTCCACATGGTCAAGGCCATGGTGCCTCAACGCGTGTGCCAAATCATTGACCAGGCGATCCAGATGTATGGGGCTTTGGGCGTGTCGCAAAAGACACCGCTGGCCAAGATGTACGCCAGTCAGCGCACCCTGCGCTTGGCTGACGGTCCGGACGAAGTCCACCATATGGTGGTCGGTCGCCACGAAATTCGCGCCATCGAGTCGGAGGTCGAGGACATGAGCGCCACGATGGTCTGGCGCAGCTGAGCCACCCGCAAGCTGGAGCCCGCATGTCACACGCCTTTGACCACGTGCCTGTCCTGTGCGGGCCTTTCCGCCAGCCGCGACAGATGCTGGCCGAGCAGTTCTACGACGGCCACAAGTCCATCCATGACGACGACATGGCCGCCGAGCTGGGCTTGCGTGCGGGTCCGATCGAGGGGCCGACGCATTTCAGCCAGTTCGACCCCTTGCTCCACCAGCTCTTTGGCCAAGCCTGGTTTGAGACCGGCTGCATCAGCGCGCATTACCAGAACATGGTGGTTGAAGGCGAAGAGGTACGGGCCTTCGTCCAGCCTCCTGCGGCCGGATCCTCCATGGCCAAAATCTGGGCAGAAAAGCGCGACGGCACAGCGGTACTCACAGGCACGGCATCGGTCGGCACCGACGACGAATTGATCGCGCGCAGTGAGATCGCCCAGCGCATCGCCAAGCTGCGCGCCCCGACCCAGCTCGTGATCTACCGTGACCTGAAAGTGGGCCAACAAGGCGCCGTCCAGCCTGAGCGGGTTCGCATGGGCTTGGACCAGCACATGGGCGACCACTACCCGTTCACGCTCGCTGACAAGCTGCGCGTGATCACCGAGCCCAGCCCTTGGTACACAAGCGAGGGCGGCGCTGCATCACCTTGGGGCCGAGCGATCATTCCGATCGAGATGATCAGCGTGCTGCTGGGCAGCAGCTCGGCGCAGTCGGGTTTTCGCTCACGCGGTCCGGCGGTCGGCTTGTTCGCGGGCCAACAGATCCGTTTGATCCAGGGCCCGCTGTTTGTCGACCACCCCTATGAGCTCGAACGCGAGATCGTGGCGCTCAGCGAAAGCGCACGCACCGAGTCGGCCTGGATCCGCACCCGCGTCTACGACGGCCTGAACCGAACGTTGGTGGCCGAGATGATTTTGAACAGCGCGGTGCTCAAAGCCTCTTACGCAGCGTATGAGAGCGAAGCGC
>CAIMSP010000115.1 GCA_903844215.1 uncultured beta proteobacterium
GCCCGCCGTGGAAACCGAAGCACTGCGGGTCTGGGCCCTGGTTCACGGCCTGGCCTGCCTGCAATTGAGTGGCAACCTGTCGGCCTGTTTGGGTCGCGACCTGAGCCAGGCCTCCGAGGCGGAACTGCAAAGTCTGATGGCTGGGTTGCTCGGGCCAGCGGCTTAGGGCAACGGCTCCGGCGCTGAAGCGCGCGCCGCCGCCAAGGCCGGCACCAGCCGGTCGCGCCAGACGCGGTAGCCCGCCTCGTTTGGGTGCAGGCCGTCAACGAACAGCCGCGGGTCCTGGCGTCCCTGGGCGTCAACGAACGACGGGTAAAGGTCGAGCCAGGTAGTGAATCCCACAAACTCGGGAGTCTTCGCCAGCGCCACCAAGCGCGCGTTCACCGGCCGCACGACCGCATCGTCCCGCGCGGTTTCCGACGTGGGCAGGATCGATTGCAACAACAGCCGCGCGCCAGGCTTGCGCGCGTGCAGCGAGCGCATCACCGCGAGCACGCCCTCGAACACACTGTCGGCCACCGGCGCCTCGGGCGCGTAAGAGTTGTTGATGCCCACCATCAGCACGAAGAACTCGGGCGCCAGCGCTGCGCCATCGAGCTCACCCAGGCCTCCTTGCGCCTTCGACAGGATTCGAAACAGCAGGTGCTCGGTGCGGTCGCCCGAGATGCCGATGTTCAGCGCGAGGTTTTGCGGCACGGCGCCGCCGAAGGACTCGTCCCAGATGCGGCGGCCGTGCATTCGCCCCGGGGTCCAGGGGTCGTCACCCAGCAGCCAGAAGTCGGTGATCGAGTCGCCGACAAAAACGAGCTTCACCGCCGGCAGGCGCGCGGTGTCCGCCACCTGGGCTTCGATCGTGGTCTGGCGCTGCTGCCAGTATTCGACGCGGGCCTGGGGCCGCGTCGAGGTAAAGTCGCGCGCGGCGGCACCGCAAGCGCCAAGGCCCGCGAGGACAGCCAGGGCCGCCGCCAGCAGGCGCGAAATCAGGGTTCGGGTCATGGGTCTTCTCCGTAATAAAAGTCGGCTGGATTACACCACTGCACGCCGGGCTCTGCGCAGAGACGCGCGAGCGACGCCTCGAAGGCCGTCCACATCGCCTCGTCGACGAGCTCGTACGAGTGGCCCCAGAACCAGAAAGCGCCGCCTGGGCGCGCGCGCTCCAGCCGCTGCCAGAAGTCGGGGGCGAGGAAGTGGCAGCTCGGTTCGGCGGCCATCGGGTCGCGCGTCTCGACGCCGGCCGCAGCGCTGCGCGTGGTGCGAGCGTAGACATGTCCCGCTTCGCGCACGGCCTGCGCGACCGCGTCGTCGAACGCGCCGAACGGGTAGACGAAGCCAGGTACAGGC
Source organism: uncultured beta proteobacterium (assembly GCA_903844215.1). Taxonomy (GTDB): domain Bacteria; phylum Pseudomonadota; class Gammaproteobacteria; order Burkholderiales; family Burkholderiaceae_C; genus CAIKVZ01. The sequence continues at coordinate 1,342 of CAIMSP010000115.1, forward strand.
AGGTCGAACAGCGCCTGCAGTTGCGTCCGGCCGTCACTGATCTCGCGTCGCGCCGCATCGATGGGCAAACCATCGAGGTGTGGATGCGTGAGCGAGTGGTTGGCGATGCTGAAGCCGTCATAGACCTCGCGCAGTTCGTCGCGCCCGAGGCGCCAGACTTCCACGTCGCGGTGGCGCCAGCCGAACTGGCGCTCGCGCGCGTGCAGCCCCGCGTTCAGGTTGAAGGTGGCGCAGGCGCCATGGCGTCGCAACAGCGACACCAGACGCACGTCGGTGGTCACACCGTCGTCCCAGCACTGCGCGATCTTCATGTCGGCGTTTCCGTTTCGATATTTCTGGGTTCAGGTACTAGGGCTTGCCGAGCAGGAACTGCAGCGGAATCTCGACCCTGGCGGACCAATCGGCCTCGGAGTGTCCCGCTCCTTCAAAGATGCGGCTTTGCCAATGGGCCGAGTCGTAGCCCATCTCCCGGCCGATTTCGTCCACGATCGCCTGGTGAATTCCATAGGTGGCGTCCAGTCCGGTGGTGCCGTGGTCCATGTACACGCGGCGTGTATTCGCCGCTGGCAGGTGGCCCTGCAGGTAGTTGAATGCCGCCAGAGGCAGGCCGGCGTTTTGCAGCCGCTGCGGTGCGCCCCATTTGCTCGGGCGCCCCACCCAATGGGTGGACAGACCGCCTGCGCCGCCGAACACCTGGGGGTATTCGCAAAGGGCATAGACAGAAATCATGCCCCCCATGCTGGAGCCCATGACAAAGGTGCCCGCAGGCTCGCGCCGTGTCGCATAGCGCTGGTCGATCGCCGGCTTGAGTTCTTCCACCAGAAACCGCAGGTAGGCGTCGGCCAGGGGCTCGTCCAGCTGGGCCCGGTGCAGGTAGTCCGCCCGCACGTCCTGCGGCGCCAGGGCCAGGTACTTGTCCGGGTAGTACTCGCTGTAGCGGTGCTTGCCGCCATTGGGGATGCCAACCACGATGGTGTCCTGGACCTTGCCGGCCTGCACCAGTCTGGACAGCGCCAGATGCACGTTCCAGGCCTGGTGGTTCCAGCTTTGGCCCGCGTCAAACAGGCCCGCGCCATCCTGCATGTAGATCACCGCATAGCGCCTTAAAGGGGAGTAGTCGCCGGGCAACCACACGTCGATGGGGCGCGCTTCGACAAAGCGGGACGGAAAATTTTCCAGCCGCTCGATGCGCCCCACCGTGACCACCGGTGGCGTCGGCAACCCCAGTAGCGCACTGTGGCCCCACGATGTCGCCGCCGCCAGCAGGACGACCAGGAAGATTTGACCTATCCGCTTCATGTGCACACCCTTGAAAAAGGCCAACATCCGGTGCCACACCGGCAGGGCCAAGCCACGAATTCCCGCTTGCCGACACCTTGGCGGTGTCCCAACATCCCCTAGAACTTGTAGTTGGCGCCCAGCAAAACGGTGCGGCCATACTGGGCGTAGTCCAGCGGCTTGTCCGGGGTGTCTGAATAGGTCTTGTAGGCGGCATTGGTCAGGTTGTTGACCTGCAGCAGCAGACTCAAGCCTCTCAGGCTGCCCTGGTTGAAGCTGTAGCCGACCTGTGCATCCACCACCGTCTCGGCCTTGACGTAGCGCAGCGTACGCGCGGCGCCGAAGCCGGTGATTTCGCCGACGAAGTCGGAGCGACTACGTTGGCTGACGCGGCTGGAAAAGCCATCCTTTTCGTAGTAAAGGGTGATGTTGCCCACGTTCTTCGACATCCCGGGCAGTGGCAGATTGCTCCCGATATTGCTGGTCGGATCCTGGATCTTGATGCTGCTGTTAGTGACCGATGTGCTGGCAATCACGCCAAAACCGTCAAGCCCGGCAGCAAGCATGTTCAGCGGAACCGAGGCAGAGAGTTCCATGCCGTTCAACGACCCGCCCTGGCCATTGAAAGGCGATGTGTAGTTGCCGACCGAACTGGTCGCCTGCGTGCCTGCCGTCAGGGCAGAAAAGTCATGGTCTGTTTGCGTCAACTGGTAGATGTAGCTTGTGAGCTTTTTGTAATACGCTGCCGCTGCGACATAACCCTTCTTGGCAAAGTATTTTTCATAAGAGATGTCAAACGCATTGGCGCGCCAGGGGTCGAGCTTGGCATTGCCGCCGCTGCCGCTGGGCGCCAGCGTGGAGGCATTCACGGCAAAGGTCTGGCCGGCGCCCAACTGATCAATACGGGGACGCGCCAGTTGCTTGGCGAGCCCCATGCGCACGGCCTGGTCATCCGGCAAGCTCATCACCAGGTTGGCGCTGGGGAGCACGTCGGTGTAGGTCGCGCCGTCCGAAAACGGCTTGAAGTTGCTGCCCGCAGCAGCAGTGCCATCCCAGACTCGGGTGCTGGAGGACTGGTCTGTCGATTGAATCTGCACGCCCGTGTTGCCGCGCACGCCGATGGAGCCCCACTGCGCATCGATGTTCGCCTTGACAAAAGCCGTTGTGATTTTTTCGCTCACTTCCCAGATCGAGCCCGCCTGGTACGAGCCGGCGGTGGTCGATGGCGCGAAATTCATGTACTTGGCTGTCACGCCGGGCACGTCCCAACTGGGAATGGCGCCCGATCCGGAAAAGCCCAGGTCGACGGCATTCCCCTGCAGATCGCTGGAGATGTTCGAAATGCCGCCGGCAACGCTTGATTTGGCCGTGATGGACCCCGAAGGTTGTGATTTTCCCTTGGTGCGCGATGAGTAATTCAGCCCGATGTCGGCGTCGCTGAACAGCCCCGACAGGAAAGCCGGCGCAGGCGCATTGGCGACCAGTTTGAAACCCTTGAGCTCGTCCTCGACATGGGTCACCGTCCCAAAGCCCGCGCCAAACCGGGTGGTGCCGATGAAGAGCTTGCTCGCATCGGCGGCGCCTTGGGCGGGTGCGATGGTGGGACTTGCACCAGCGGCCCAATTCAGGCTCATGGTATCGAAAATCAATTTTCCGGCTGCGTCTCGCAGCATGGCATTGCTTTCCAGCGTTTGCTCGTCGCGCTGGGCCTTGGAATAATTCACATCACCAAGCAGCGACCAGCCGTCAAGCTTGAACTTGTTGTTCCACCCCAGCGCCTTGATGCTGTCTTCCCGGTTGGCGTAGATGCCGCGAATGAGCGGCGAGACTCCGGAAATGGCGCCACCGGTCAACACATTGTTTTCGTTGACGGTCGTCGCCGTGTATTTGAACGCGGGCGCGTAGGCGGCGCTCACGCTCAGCGGAACCTCCATGGTGTGGTCGGTCTGGGTCTGCACGAATTTCGAAGCGTACGCGTCCAGCACGCTGGACCAGTTGCTGTTCGGCTTCCACTCCACCGTGGCCATGAGGCCGTCCCGGGTGTTGGCGCCGCCGCGTGCCGTTGTGACGATGCCGCTGGTTGCGGCTGCCCCCGCAGGGACTCCGATGGCCGTGCGGTTGGTGGTGGTCCATGGGACGTACAAGGCGGTTTGATGGGACAGGATGGGCGAGTCCAGATGGGAGTATCCCAGGGCCACGCCGACCGTGCCGTTGGCAAACTGGTCGATATAGCTGGTGCTCCAACGTGTGCCGGTGCTGTTCGCATCGGCTACCGAGCCCAGGGAATTGCTTTCACTGCGTGCATTGAAGCTGATCACACGGCCCTTGAAGGCCAGGGGCCGAACCGTCTGCATGTCAATGGTTCCTGACAGCCCCTGCCCAACCAGACCGGCATCGGGCGTCTTGTAGACGGTGACGCCACTCATCAGCTCCGAAGGATACTGGTCGAACTCCACGCTGCGGTTGTCGCCGATGCTGACCTGCTCGCGCCCGTTGAGCAGGGTGGTCGCAAAGTCGGGCGACAGACCCCGAATGCTGATGGTCTGCGCCCGCCCGGCGACACGCTGTGCCGCCAGACCCGGCAAGCGGCCAATGGATTCGGCAATGCTCACGTCGGGCAGTTTTCCGATATCTTCTGCGGCCACCGCCTCGACAATGCTGTCCGAGTTCCTTTTCACCGAAATGGCGTCCTCGACCCCCTTTCGTATGCCGGTGACCACGACCGTTTGCAATGAAGTGCTCTCGGGAGACTTGGCCGCAGCGACCTCATTGCCGGCTCCGTTCGTTGCTGCGGCCGTCGTGGGGCGAAGGGTGGCCGAATTTGTCCCCGTATCGACAATCACCACCGCCGTGCCCTCGAGCATGCGCGTCAGAGCTTCGCGGGGAGACATCGTCCCCGAAACAGGTTTCGTCACAACCCCGCGCACGACCTCAGGTGCGTAGATCAGCTGGAACTTGGTGACTTCCGTGAATCGCTTCAACGCCTGTTCCGCAGATTGCGCGGGTATCTCAAAGGCCATGCCCTGTGGCACCGCCTGTGCGTGTGCAGCTGGCAGGATGGACAGGCTTGCGCACAACAGCGCAGCGGCGAGCGCGGCGGGGCGCAACAATTTGGGGGAAGACAGCATCCAGGACTCCTCGTTGTGAATGATTGAGCGAGCACCGCTTTGCATGCGGCGTCCCTGGTATGACGCGCCAACCGACCGCACCCCCCAAAGGGAAAACCCTTGGACCGGGCAGGCCGTGCTATCGCGCGCTGGATTTGGAAATGAGATAGGCCTCGGCAGTGCGCTCGACATGCAGGCCGAAGCCTTGCTCTAGGCTGCGTACGAAGACCGGAACATCCGAGGTTGAAAACGCGCCCGACACATGCAGGTCCATCAAGCCCGGCTCCGTGATGCGCAGTGGAACCCGCGAATACCGATTGACCTGCGAAATCGCTTCTTCCAAAGAAACGCTGTCGAAGACGATGCGATCTTCCTGCCAGGCCAGCTTGTTCACCAGTGCGGGTTTGGCAAGTTCGCGCAAGACCATTCGGTCGGCCTGTGCCGTCACCGTCTGTCCGGCGCCCAGCCGAAGGGGCTGGTCGGTACTCGCTGTTTGGCCTTTTACTATCTCGACGACCCCTTCGAAGACGGTGACGTCGGTTCGGCCATCGGGCAGGCGCAGCACTGAAAATTTGGTGCCCACGGCGCGCACGGTGGTGCTTCCTGCCACCACTTCAAAGGGGCGCTGCGCATCTTTCGCCACGTTGAACAGTCCCTCTCCCTTGTCCAGCACCACACGGCGGCGTTCCTTGCTGTACGCCACCTGGAGGGTCGAGGCGGTGTTCAGGTGGACACGTGATCCATCCGCCAGCGGAAGCTCCAGATGTTGACCGATATCCGTCGTCATGGACGTGTTCATTGCGAGCGCGGCGGCCGGCCGTTCGGCGGGTCTGCGCATCGGCGTACCCCAGATCACGAAGGCCAGACCCAGCGCGACCAATCCGGCCAAGGTCCAGGACTTGGGTCCGTGCAGCCAGGTCAGTGATGGCCCCATCCCTGCCGTGAAGGGCAGTCCCCCGGCTTGCACCGGATGGGACGCGCCCGATGCAATTGGTGGAAAACTCGCCCGCGATGCTTCGCACCACAGCAGCGCATGGGTGTCGAGCAGTTTCTTGTGGGCTGGGTCCTGCGCCAACCAGGCCTGCAAATCCTGCCGCTCCTGTGCCGTCAGTCGGCCCGAATCGATGCGCACCACCCACTCCTGCGCCTGCAAGGCCGATGCGGGACCGCCGCGCAAGGGAATCACGTTGGTGCTCATTCCTGGTGCCTCCGGCCCGCCATAGCCAAGGGCAGCGCGTCCGCCCTTTCGGTCTCTTCCAGCAGCGCTTCGTGGCATAGCTGCAGCGCACGCGTCATGTGGCGCTCCACCGTCTTCGTCGACACGCCGAGTTGCCGCGCGATCTGCGCATGGGGGAGGTCGTCAATCTTGCGCAGCCTGAAGACTTCAAGGCATTTGGGGGCCATGCGCAACATGGCCATCTCGATCGCCGCAATCATTTGCTGGCGCTCGAGATGGGCCTCTGGATTGCCGCCCGTGGCATGAAGTTCCAGGTCGTCAAGGTCCCCCATGGTGTCTGTGGCCCTGAAAGTGCGCTTGCGCAGTTCGGTCAAGGCCAGGTTGCGTGCGACGGTATAGAGCAGGGCCTCACTCAGGGGGGTTGCATTGCCAAGCTCTGCCGCATAAGCGCGCAGAAAAGCCTCTTGCGAGACATCCGCCGCCTCGTCCACATTGCCCAGCAGGCGCCGCACATAGCGCTCCAGCGCTTTGTGGTGTTGACGGTAAAGTTCAATCAGTTTCATGGTTTCGGGACCGAACTATAGACCATGCCCGCCGGCCCCGCCGAGCCAATTTCCATCAGTCCGGAATATCAAACCGGTAGCCCACGCCGTACACCGAGGTGATGCATTCCCTGCCGGCTTCCACCGCCTGCACCTTTTTGCGCAGGTTCTTGACGTGGGTGTCGATGGCGCGGTCGCTGATGTCGCGCTGACTGCCGTGCGCGCTGGCCAACAGCTGATCGCGCGAGTAGACCCGTCCCGGGCGACTCAGCAACAGGCGAAACATCATGAACTCGATGCGCGTCAACGGCAGCCAAAGGCCGAGCCAGCTGATTCTGAACGACGCTTCATCGATCTCCCAGGGCCTGGCAGAAGACTTCACCCTGCCTTCGGCACGGCGCAGCAGGGCGCGAACACGGGCGATGACTTCACGCGGTGCAAAGGGCTTGCAGACATAGTCGTCTGCCCCGGTGTCCAGCCCCAGCAGCCGGTCCACCTCGTCGATGCGCGCCGTCAGCATCAGGATCGGCACGTCACTGAAGGCGCGAACCGCCTGGCACACGCCGATGCCGTCCAGGCCGGGAAGCATCCAGTCCAGGATCACGGCATCGGGCGCAAGCTGCTCGATCTGCCGTAAGGCGTCGCGGCCGTCGTACGCGGCCTCGGCCTGATAACCGCTGGCACGCAGGTAATTCAGCAGCAGCTCGGAAATCTTGCGGTCGTCCTCAACCACCAGCACGCGGTGCGCAGCGATGGCCGTCATGCGGCTTCATCTCCCAGGCGCGGCAATTCAAGCTGGAGCAGCACCCCACCCAAGGCGGACGCCTCGGCCCGGATCACACCACGGTGCGCCTTGGCGATCTGCTCGCAAATGGCCAGCCCCAGCCCGCTGCCTCCGCTTGATCTGCCGCGCGCCGCGTCCGCCCGGTACAAGGGCTCGAACATGCGCAGCAGCTCATCCGCGCCAACACCGGGTGCGCTGTCTTCCACCTCGATCACCACCCTGGCTGCAGCGCCGCTGCGCAGTCGCACCAGCACTTGCCCGGGCGCATCGGTATAGCGCAGGCTGTTGTCGAGCAGATTGCCCACCAGCTGCTCGATGCGTTTGGCGTCCCAGCGGACCAGCACGGGCCCGGGTTCGATGTCCAGGCTCAGCGTCAGTCCCCGCTGCGCAGCCCTCAAGGCAAAGCGCTGAACCATGCCCTCGAGCAGGCGCGCGGCATCGACCTCTTCAAAGTAGCAAGGCAGCGCCTTGAGATCGGACATGGCCAGCAGGTGCAGATCGTCGACCAGTGAATTCAGTTGCAACACCTCCTCGCGCAGCGACAGCATGGCACGTGGCGTGAGCGCGATGACGCCGTCGATGAGCGCGTCAATCTCACCGCGCAGCACGGTCAGGGGGGTGCGCAGTTCGTGGGACATGTCGGCAATCCATCGGCGCCTTGCCCCTTCGAGCTTCTTCAAGCCTGCGGCCATGTGGTTGATGTTGCGCATGGCGTCGCCAATTTCATCGGTGCGCTTCGTGTGCAGGCGGGTATCAAACTCGCCCTGCGCGATTCTTTCGGTGGCGCCCTGCAGCGCGATCAAAGGGCGGACCCAATGCCCCGAAATCCACAGCGCTGCGCCCAATGCCATCACCAGCAAGACGCAAGCCACTGCGAGAATGCTGTGGTATTGCGTGTTCAAAAAGCGCAGCTCGACTTCATTCGGGACTGGCTTGAGTTGGCTCATGCGCACCGTGGCCACCACTTCATTGCGCACCCGAACCGGACGCTCGATGGTGTCGCCCGCCGATCGCCCCAAGGGCCGGCCCAGTCTGGCTTGGCCATCCAATCCATAGACGGCAACGCGGTTCTTGAAGGCATCGATGCTGTCGATCGGGCGTGGTGGCGGACCGAACATGCCGCCGCCACCCGGCCCGGGCATGGACGGCAGCCTTTCCAGCAGGGGTGGCGCGCCATTCATCCTGCCGTATTCGCGAAACAGCTCCGGCAAGCCGATTCCCCTGGCTTCAAGTGCCTCCATGCCACCCGCCTGCGCGGCGCTTTCTGAAACCAGCAAGGCAAATTGCTCCAGCCGTTCCACTTCCCTGGTGGCCAGATAGTCGGAAAACCCGTTGCGCAAATTCCATGCGCTGAGTGCGCCCATGGCGAGCACCGCCATCAGCACGGCTGAGAGCAACAAGAGTGCTTGTGTGTGGACGAGTCGAATTCGCATGGCCTCTCATTGGGCTCCGAAATTGTGAAGAGATTGTGGGGATCCGCGCACTATTTCACCACATTGTTTTTTCACAATGCAGCCACGGCAACGCAGGTGCTTGCCGAACCAACCGGAGTGCTTTCATGAAATCCAGCAACAATTTTTTCTCGCCCCTTCGCCGCGCATTCGCCCTGACGCTCTGTGCCAGCGCGTTGACCGCGTGCTGTGGACTGTCGGCACAGCCCGCCGATGGAATGGGCGGCCCACGCAAGCCGCCGCCAGAAGCGCTGGACGCCTGCAAGTCCTTGAGCAGTGGCCAGGCGTGCAACTTTGCGTCGCCACAGGGCGCCGTGAAGGGAACTTGCTGGGCACCGGAAGGCAAGCCACTGGCTTGCAAGCCCAAGGACGCACCGGCCGGCAACCCGGCGGCTCCCAAGCAGTAAGCAGCACAACCTACAGGACCCCAACAATCATGGTCTCACCGATCACCAAACCCGGCGGCCAGGTGGTCATGCCGCCGCCTCCCCTACAACCCGAAGACGCGTTCAAGAAAATTGACAGCAGCAACAAGGGTTACATCACCGAGTCCGACCTCGCCTCGGCCATCGTGCAGTTCTCGCCCGAGGGCATGAGCCTGTCCCAGGCCGATGCGCAAGCGGTTGCCAAGGATGCCTTCTCCAAGATGGATGCCAACGCAGACGGCAAGGTGACCCTGGGCGAAGTCAAGGACGCAGCGCCCAAGCATTCGCCCAACGGCGGCCCACCAGGCGGTCGGCCTTCCGGTCCCCCACCGGGCCCCCCTCCAGGGAGTGGCGGCGGACCCACAGCGGGGAGGGCCAGCACGGCGAGTTCCAGCAGCCGTACCGACCCGGCCGACACCAACCAGGACGGGACGGTGAGCGATGCCGAACGCCTGGCCTATGCCAGCAAACAGCAGTCGTCGGCAACCGCTGCATCCAGCCAAACCAACAACACCGAAACCCGATGAACACTCTTCCTGCCTTTTCAGCCATACAACGCCCCGCACAACTTGCGATGCTGGTGGCCACCATTTTGAGCACGCTCGGCCTGACCGCATGTGGCGGCGGTGGTGATGCCACGACGACCACGACCGCCGCCACCAGCACCAGCACCGCTGGCGTGCTCTGCAGCTACAGCAGCAGCGTGCCGTTCAGCAGCGCCACCTTGACGGCCACCGCCACGGCAAGCTGGTCCTGCAGCAGCACCCAGCGCTCAATCAAGGCCAATGGCCTGCCGGACCACGCCATCGGCAGCTTCCCCAACCCCAACAACCCCAACACCATCACGGTGCAGAACGTTGCGGCTTCGGCGACATTGACACCTGTGGCGACCACGGTGGCCACGCCGCGCACCGGGCCCATGGCCTTGCCAGGGTATGCCTTGAACGGCATCCCCATCGACCCAGGTACGGCGGGAACCTGCGACAACACGGGTGCGACCTGTGACCCGGGGCGGAACGTGGGCGCCTGGAATATTGAGGCCCTGGGTCAGAGCTTTTTCCGTTTTGGAACCGACAGCAACAATGCGCACGTGCAGCCCCAGGGCACCTACCACTACCACGGCGTTCCGGAGGGCCTTGTCACCAAGCTGAGCAATGGAAGCAAGACCATGACGCTGATGGGCTGGGCGGCAGACGGCTTCCCGATCTATGCGCGCTACGGCTACTCGGTGGCCACGGACGCCAACTCAGCCATCAAGGTGCTCACGGCAAGCTACCGCATCAGGGCAACGCCGGATACCAATCGCCCTGCAACCAGCTTGTACACCATGGGAACCTTCACACAAGACTATGAGTACGTGGCGGGTGCGGGCGATCTGGACGAATGCAACGGCCGCACCGGGGTCACGCCGGAATTTCCCCAAGGCATCTACCACTACTACGCCACCGACACCTATCCCTACCTGCAGCGCTGCGTGAAGGGCGCGCTATGACGTTGCTGCGCACTTGGCTGCGGGCTTTGCTGCTGGTCCTGGCTACGGTTTCCGCAGCCCAGGCGCATCTGGTGGTGTCGCAGCACGGCACGCTCAACATCGTGGGCGATGGGGCCTACATGGTGCTGTCAGTCCCCGTATCTGCCTTCTCCGGAATCGATGACGACCACGACGGCCTGATTTCATTGGACGAACTTCGCGTCCATGCGGCCAGCATCGAGGCGCAGATCCGTCAGGGTGTGTCACTGGACAGCGA
>CAIMSP010000116.1 GCA_903844215.1 uncultured beta proteobacterium
CCTCTCCTCGGAAGCCGCCCGACCTGTGCCGGACGACAAGCTGCAAAACCCGCCTTTTAAAGAGCTTGAGTCGGCCATCATCCGACACGACGTGCAGGACGCGAAAGGCAACGTGGCGCCGGCCGCGCGCACCCTGGGCATCAGCCGGGCCACGGTTTATCGAAAGATTGGCCTGCAGGCAAACTAGTCCCCTGCCGCCCCTCTTGCTCGGCCCCGAGGCGGGCCCTGGAACGACTCAGTGCGACGTGCGGCGCCCGACACCCAGGGCGGCGAAGACCGACAGCGCCAGCGCCGCAGCCGCGCCCAGCAACACCGCCGCGTACCAGCCCCGGTCCATGAAGGCGCCGAACAGCAAGGGCGCCAGCGCAAAGCCCACGTCCAGACCGGAATACACCAGTCCATAGACGCGCCCGGTCGCGCCCCGAGGCGTGGCCTTTTTGATCATCATGTCGCGCGACGGGCCGCCGATGCCGATCGCAAGGCCGGTCGCCGCCAACACCACCATCGTTCCCGTCACGCCAAAGACGCCCGTGGCACTGAGGGCCAGAAAGAGCGCGCCCAAACTCATGCAGAGCGCCACCACGCGCTCACTGTGGCGCGTGTGTGCGGCGACAAAGCCACCCACCAGCACACCGACGGCACCGCACAGCATGTAGGCCGTGAGCGTGAGCGTTGCCGTCTCCAGGCTCACGCCGTGCAAGGCCTTGAGGATGGAAATCGAAAAACTCTGCACCACGGCCAGCGTCATGGTGGACAACAGAAAGAAGGAAAAGCACCACCACACCACCGGCAACTTCATGAACGCCATGTCCTGCCCGGCCGTGGCCTGCGGATGGCGCAGCACCACCTTGGTCAGCAATTTATCGCGCTGCAGCAGCAACAGCAGGGCAATCAGCGCATACAGCAGGGCCGCCGCCGCATAGGCCCAGCGCCAGCTCGTCAGACTGCTGATGCCCACCAGAAATACCGGCGCCGCAGCCCAACCCAGATTGCCCGTCAAACCATGGGCGCTGAAGGCGTAGCCCAGGCGCGGCGCGGAAATGCGTTGATTCAGAATCGTGAAGTCCACGGGGTGAAAGGCCGCGTTGCCCAAGCCCAGCAGCGCCGCCACGCCCACCAGACCCAGGTAGCCGCTGGCGCATGACGCGGCCAGGCAAGCCAGCAGCAGCAGGCTGATCGAGGCAAACAGCAAGGGCCGCGCGCCGATGCGGTCCACGACAAACCCGGCCAGCGCCTGTCCGCTGCCGGACACCGTGAAGAACACCGTCATGAGCAGCCCGAGTTCCGAAAAACTCAGGCCAAACTCCTTCAAGAACACCGGGAACATCAGTGGCAGCAGCAGATGCGAAAAATGCGAGCTGGCGTGGGCCAGCCCCACCAGGGCGATGATGCCCGCGTCCTGTTGCAGGGGAACCGCCGTGGCGGCAGAGGTGGAGGCAATCGTGGCAGAAGTCATGCCGCGATGGTAAGGGACAGGGCGTGCCGACGCCCGCCGCAGCGCTACTTCCCGCTGGGCGCCGGGGGTGAATGGGCGTGCTGGCGCGGCGGCTGCAGCCGCCAGGCGGCGCGCGCGCCCAGACCGACCAGTGCGCCGATGCTCCAGAACACGACCGACACGCCCACCACCGCGCCGACGGTGCCGAACAGCATGGGCATGAGAACGCTCGAGCCGTTGATCGTCATCTGGCGCAAGGCCAGGCCCTCGCCATGACGGTGTGCGGGTGTGATCTGGTGCAAGGTGCTCATGATCATGGGCTGCACCGACCCCAGCACCAGACCCAACAGCACCGAGCACAGGCCCATGGCCAGCGGCGACTGCATGAACGGATAGACCAAAAACAGCGCGGCCGTGAGCAGCATCGCCGCCGTCACCACGGTGGACTCGCGCAGGCGTTCGGCCACCAGCGGCAGCAGCACGCGCACCAGGGCGGCGGCAACCGCGAACGAGCCCAGGATCGAGCCGATGACCGAGGCGCTGAAGCCGCGTTCATGCCCCAGCACCGGCAGCACAAAGGTGTGCACATCCCAGCAGGACGACAAGAACCAGTTCACCAGCAGCAGCCGGCGCATCATCGGGTCACGCAACAAGTGCCAAGCACGGGAAGGCTGTTCACCGGGTGGCGGCGCCACCGGCGCCAGTTCGCGCGTGTGGCGCACCCACCACCAGCCGGCCAGTGGCAGCAGCGCGGCGAACAAAAAGGCCGCGCGGTAGCCCTGCAGATCGCCTTCGACGGCACCGGCATAGTCAATCAACAGGCCGCAACAAAAGGGGCCCAGGAAGTTGGAAATGGCCGGACCAATCGCCAGCCAGCTGAACACCTGTTTGAGCTGGGTTGGATTCTGCGCCGCGCGCCCCACGTGGCGCTGCAGCGCGAGCGAGGCCGCGCCCGTGGCGCCGCCGGTCATGAGCGCGCACAGGCACAGCACAGGAAAGATCGGCAACGCCACCGCCAACGCAGCGCCCGCGGCTGCGACCAGCACGGCGATCCGCACCGGGCGCTTCAAGCCATGGCGGTCGGCGTAGCGCCCAGCCGGCAACGCCAAAAAAACCTGCGTCAGGGCAAAGAGTGCCAACAGCACGCCCACCGCAGCGGGGCTGTAGCCCTGTTTCAGCGCCAGCAAGGGCGCTGCCATGCGCATGCCAGCCATGCTGGCGTGGATACAGATCTGCCCGGTGATCAGGCGCGCAAGGGGACGGTTCAAATTCGACTTTCGGGTTTCAGTGCACCACCCGGGAAAAGCTGAACTGGCCCGGCGCGCGGATCGGATCCACGTCCACGGGAATCACGTCTTTGGGCGCAAACTTGCCTTCGAGCAGCAGCTTGGACAGCGGGTTCTCGATGCGTTGCTGGATCGCGCGCTTGAGCGGCCTGGCGCCAAACACCGGATCGAAGCCCACCTTCGCCAACTCGGCCAGCGCCGCAGGAGAAACTTCCAGCAGCAGATCCATCTTCGCCAGGCGCGCCTGCAACAGTTGCAGTTGGATGCCGGCGATGGCCTCGATGTGCTTGGCGTCGAGCGCGTGGAACACCACGGTCTCGTCAATGCGGTTCAGGAACTCGGGACGGAAGTGGTTCTTCAACTCACCCATCACGGCATCCTTGATGTCCTCCGAGTCCTGCCCGACCATGCTCTGGATCAGGTGCGAGCCCAGGTTGCTGGTCATGACGATCACGGTGTTCTTGAAGTCCACGGTACGGCCCTGGCCGTCGGTCAGGCGACCGTCGTCCAGCACCTGCAGCAGCACATTGAACACGTCCGGGTGGGCCTTCTCGACCTCGTCCAGCAGCAGCACGCTGTAGGGCTTGCGCCGCACCGCCTCGGTCAGGTAGCCGCCCTCCTCGTAGCCCACGTAGCCAGGCGGCGCGCCGATGAGTCGCGCGACCGAATGCTTCTCCATGAACTCGCTCATGTCAACGCGGATCAGGTGGTCTTCGGAGTCGAACAGGAAGCCAGCCAGCGCCTTGCACAGCTCGGTCTTGCCCACGCCCGTGGGGCCCAGGAACAGGAAGGAGCCGGTGGGGCGATTCGGGTCCGACAGGCCCGAGCGCGAGCGGCGAATGGCATTCGCGACAGCGGCGATGGCTTCTTCCTGGCCCACCACGCGCTGGTGCAACTTGTCCTCCATCAACAGCAGCTTGTCGCGCTCGCCCTGCATCAGCTTGGAGACCGGAATGCCCGTGGCGCGCGCCACGACCTCGGCGATTTCTTCCGCCCCGACCTGGGTGCGCAGCAGCCGTGGCGTGGCTCCCGCGTCCTTGCCTTGCTCCTTGGCCTGGGCTTCCTTGAGCTGCTTTTCCAGTTCTGGCAACTTGCCGTACTGCAGTTCCGCCATCTTGTTGAAGTCACCCTTGCGCTTCCAGTCTTCGAGCTGAAGCTTGTACTTTTCGATCTCCTGCATCACGGACTTGGAGCCCTGGGCCTGGGCCTTTTCCGCCTTCCAGATTTCATCCAGATCGGCAATCTCCTTTTGCAGCTTGGCGATCTCCTCCTCGATCAGCGCAAAACGCTTTTGCGAGGCCTCGTCCTTTTCGCGGCGCACCGCCTCGCGCTCGATCTGCAATTGAATGAGACGGCGATCGAGCTTGTCCATGACCTCGGGCTTGGAATCCATTTCGATCTTGATCTTGGCGGCGGCCTCGTCGATCAGGTCGATCGCCTTGTCCGGCAAAAAGCGGTCGGTGATGTAGCGGTGGCTCAACTCGGCGGCCGCGACGATGGCCGGGTCGGTGATCTGCACGCCGTGGTGCGTCTCGTAGCGCGCCTGCAGTCCGCGCAGAATCGCAATCGTCGCCTCCACCGTGGGCTCGCCCACCACGATCTTCTGGAAGCGGCGTTCCAGCGCCGCGTCCTTCTCGATGTACTTGCGGTATTCGTCCAGCGTGGTCGCGCCCACGCAGTGCAACTCGCCACGCGCCAGCGCGGGCTTGAGCATATTGCCTGCGTCCATCGCGCCCTCGGCCTTGCCGGCACCCACCATGGTGTGCAACTCGTCGATGAAGACGATGGTCTGGCCTTCATCCTTGGCCAGGTCTTTGAGCACGGTCTTGAGCCGCTCCTCGAACTCGCCGCGGAACTTGGCGCCGGCCAGCAAGGCCGCCATGTCCAGCGACAACACGCGCTTGCCCTTGAGCGACTCGGGCACCTCGCCCGCGACGATGCGCTGTGCCAGGCCTTCGACAATGGCGGTCTTGCCGACACCGGGCTCGCCGATCAGCACCGGGTTGTTTTTGGTGCGGCGCTGCAGCACCTGGATCGCGCGGCGAATCTCGTCGTCGCGGCCAATCACCGGATCGAGCTTGCCCATGCGCGCCCGTTCGGTCAGGTCCATGCAATATTTCTTCAGCGATTCGCGCTGGTCTTCGGCATCGGCGCTGTCCACCTTGTCGCCGCCGCGCACGGCCTCGATCGCGGCCTCCAAGGGCTTGCGCGTGAGGCCTTGGTCGCGCGCCAGCTTGCCAATGTCGGCCTTGCTGTCGGTCAGCGCCAACAGGAACAACTCGCTGGCGACAAACTGATCGCCGCGTTTCATCGATTCCTTCTCGGCGGCCTGCAGCAGCACACCCATGTCGCGGCTCAATTGCACCTGTTCCTGCCCCTGGACCTGGGGCAGCTTCTTCACCGCGCCCTCGGCCGCCTGCAGCAGGCCGGCAACGTTCACCCCGGCGCGCTGCAGCAGCGCCTTGGGGCCGCCCTCCTGGTGCAACATCGCCACCAGCACATGGGCCGGTTCGATGTAGGCGTGATCCGCCCCCAACGCCAAGGTCTGTGCCTCGCTCAGGGCTTCCTGAAACTTGGTGGTGAGTTTTTCCATACGCATCGCGGTTCTCCAATCTGCTTTGCAGCTAAGGCCCATCCCGCGCATTTCAAGTGCACGGGCACAGGTCTAGAATAATCAA
>CAIMSP010000117.1 GCA_903844215.1 uncultured beta proteobacterium
CCGCTTCCTGCTTGACCAGCGCTTGGGCTGCGGCCTGCTGGCGCTGGGCCTCGCGCTGCGCGGCCTCCTGCTTCGCAGCCGCCTGCGCGGCCGCTTCCTGGCGTTGAGCTTCCTGGCGCAAGGCATCCTGCCTTTGCACTTCGCGCTGCGCCGCTTCCTGCTTGACCAGCGCTTGCGCTGCGGCCTGCTGGCGCTGGGCCTCGCGCTGCGCGGCCTCCTGCTTCGCAGCCGCCTGCGCCAGCGCTTCCTGGCGTTGGGCTTCCTGGCGCAAGGCCTCTTGCCTTTGTACTTCACGCTGCGCCGCTTCCTGCTTCGCCAATGCTTGTGCCGCCTCCTGCTGGCGCTGCGCTTCCTGACGCAGCAGCTCCAGGCGCTGGGCCTCGCGCTCAAGCGCCTCCAGTCGCAGGGCCTCTTTCACTGCGGCTTCTTTGGCAGCGGCTTGCTGGCGCAGTGCTTCGCCGCGCCTTGCGGCCTCCAGGTCCGGTGCGCTCGCCGCCGTCTTCGGCGGCAGCGCCCATGGCGGTTCATCGGCCGCCACCTGAATGGTTTCAATCGGTGGCTTCGCGGGCGATCGAACCGGTTCGATCGGTGGTGGCGGCACTGGCACTGGCACTGGCACTGGCACTGGCGGTGGTGGTGGTGGCGGTAGTGGTGGCGCCGGAACCACCTTGGCGGCCGGGGGTCTGCGCGCTGGCACAGCAGCCTTGGCCGGTCGTGGTGGCAGCGCCGGAGGGGGTGCGGGAACGCTGGGGTTCGCCAGTGCGGAGGTCACCGAATTCGCATCTGCCGTGAGCACCGGGAGCGGCAACTTCCTCGGACTTGGATTTGGATTGAGCTTCGATGGGACGCTGACCGGCGGCGCCAAGTCAGGGGGCGCCGGATCAGGCACCGGATTGGCGGCGATGCTCACGCTCAATGCGAGTTCTTCCACGCGGCGCTCGGTTTTGCTGAACAGGCTGCCCGCCGACCCCAAGCCCGGCACGTCAAATTTCACCGCCAGCAGGATGGCGTGAAGCACAAAGGAAATCAGCAAGGCGTGCTTGAACTCCAGGCGCAAACGCCAGCGCCGCCAAGCCTTTCGGGCAGGACGGATCCAGCCTTTGAAGCCCGATTCAGCTTTCATGGCCGCTGCGCCGATATTTGCGATTCGCCAGGCTCACGGAGTCAGCGTTTCAAAGGCATTCCAGGGGCCGCTGGTGGTAGAGAGTGTCTGGCCCCAGATCGAGGTCGTCACGCTGCGGCCAAAAAAGAACGAAAGTCCCCAGACAAAGGTCTTTGGCGCCGCGCTGATGGAGCCCCCAAGATTGTTGAATCCGCTGCTTGCCGTGCCGAACAGCGCGTCCGCGTTGTCGATGGAAAAATTCACCGGCGCCGTATTTCCAAGCCAGTCTGTGAGGTTCGCAATCAGCGCCAGTGGCACGCTGCCAGGCGGGCAGTACCAGCCACTCGCACTGCCAGATCCGGCATTGCTGGCGCAGCTTTGAGGGATGGTGGCGTCATTGAAAAAATAGGCGTTGGAGCCGCTGTCGATGTAGCTCTCGGGATAGCTTGTTGACCCAATGGTCGTGGTGAAATAAAGATAGCTCGGGCTGGACGGATTGACGTCGGCAAAGATCGTTTTCGCGCCCGGGGCAATCTGGTTGTTGCTGCGCGTGCCGATGCCAAACACCAGCCGCCCCTTGGCCAGCGTGGCACCGGTCGCCGACAAAGCCGGCAGATGGATGATGGTGCCGTTGTTGTCCGGCGACGGGTTGCCGTCGTCGGGAACAAAATGCGCCACCGGGTTCTGCGCCTGCTGCTCAATGGGGACGGCGGCCGCCTGACAGTGGCCCGCAACCGAGTCCGGACAGACGTAGTACTGGATGTGAAAGCCGGCGTAGTTGGCCGGCGAGGTGCAGGCCAGGCCGCAGTCGTAGGGGATCATGCCCACGCCCAGGATGCCGTTGGCCTGCAGCGAAGAGACCGTGTTGAACAGCACCTTGCCGGCGGCGCTGGCGGTGCATGAAGCCAGGCCGCCCCCCTTCGCGACACAGTCATCCACCTGCGCTTGCCCGCCGGCTGCGGCGACGCAGTCGCTTTGCTGGGCCAGCGAGGCCGTTGCCGGGTCGTCGATGATCTGAATCGGAATGGCCGCAGCCGTCTCCCCTGCCACATGCACGTCGGCCCGCGCCATGGGGCCCCAGACGCCGCCCAGAACAAAGGGGTAGCACTCCACTGCGGTTCCCGCCGGCGTGTTGTGCAGCGCATCGGCCGCCAGCGCCAGGGGCGGTAGCGACAGGGCGGCAACGCTGCTCTTGAGCAGGCGCAGACCATAGGAGCCGGTGTCGAGAAACACGTGGTCGATGGTGGCGCAATTGCCAGGCGCGACCACGCCCGAATTGGGCAGGCACACGGTCACGGTGACGTAGGGCACATTCGCCGCGCCGCTGGAGAAGGTCACCGGACCCGAGTCCACGATCAGTTCGGTGGTGTTGCTGCCGGTTGGCGTGGCCAGGACGACCACGCTGTTATCAACCCCGCTGTAGGTCGTCACCGACGAACTGCCGCCGCCGCAGCCCGCGCAGACCGCCGCGACGCAAACCGCCCCAAGCCAGCGGCTAACGTTCATGCTTGGCCGGCGCACCGCCCCGAGTCATGCATCTAGCAGCCTGTCGGACTTTGGGCGTGGGACGCGTTGAAGCCAAACGGGGATGGATGCTAGGCGGGGTTCGCTTAACGCAGCGCATCGGCATTCACCCCCGTTGGAACCAGCGCCGGAATGTAGGCCAGTCCGGCAAAAGCGTTCATGCGTCCACTCTGATGCAGCACCAGATGGGACTGGCGCGTGGACTGCGCGCGCTTCATGCTGGCCACGCCCGCAAGGCCGGCCGAGTCCGCCGCTGGCACCTGGTAGGACGGCCCGAGCAAGGCATCGAGTCGCGGCTTGAGGCGCGTGTGCCAGGACACGGCAAACACCTGGCCCGAGGCATTCACATACTGCTTGATGCTGGAGCCGTCGCCCAGGCTGATTTCATGCGTCGTCATGGGCCAGTCGGTGTGCTGCCGATGCGCGCCCCGCAGCCGAATCTGGTCGGCCTGGATCGTCTCTTGCCCGGCGCCGAGGACCGCCTGCGCTGGCGGCGCGTAGAGCATCATGCCGCACAGCAGCGCGCTCAGGCCGGGCAGCCAGCGCGACGCAAAAATCACTTCACGACCTCGCTGATCTCGAGCTTGAGGTTCTTCGTGCCCAGCGCCACCGGCGCAGAAACGCCCTCGAGGTCGCCGGCCGCCGGGGTCACGTTGCCGCGCAGCGAAATGCGCGCCACCACCACCACCCGGGACTGTTTGGACAGGCTCGCCGTGGGCGTCATGGCCATGGAATCGTCCAGGCTGAAGTCAAAGGGCAGATCGCTGACCTTCTTGCGCATCAGGGCCACCGGCATGCGCGATCCCTCCACCGGTCGCGCATAAAGGAACAGCGTGGCCTGGGGCGGCGCTTTGGCGCGCAGACCATCGGCCAGCCAGACCTTGCCCGCGACCTGAGCCGAAGCGCCCGCCAGCCCCTCGGTAGCGGCTTTGACCGGCGCCGCCGGCGCCGACGCGGGCGCAGCGACCGCGCCGCCGACCAAGGCCTGCGCCTGCGCCATGCTGGCGTCAATTTCGCGCAGCAAGGCAGGATCGGTCGCGGCGGCTCGGGCGCGCTCCAGATGCCTCAGAGCCTGGGTGCCGTCTTGCGCCTCAACGTAGGCATTGCCAGCGAGCAGCAGCGCCTTGACGTTCTTCGCGTCCAGCGCCAAGGCCTTTTGCAGCAAGGCGAAGGGCTCGCCCTTGAAGCTGCGGCCGTTGGACACTGCCAGAACGTCGGCGTAATCGGCCAGCACCTGCGCGTCCTTGGGCAGCAATTGCACCAGCGTCGCGTAGGCCCGAGCCGACTCCGAGAATTTCCCCATCATTTCATACGAGTGCGCCAGCAGGGCCCAGGCCGAAGCGTTTTTCGGGTCCTGTTTGGCCTGTAGTTCAGCCTGCGAAACCATGCGCTCCAACTGTTCGTCGGACAGCGGCTTGAGCGCGCCGCTTGACGCCGACGCAGCCCCCTGGGGTGCGCCAGGGTTGAGCTTGCCAAAGCCACCCTGCACCATTTGATAGCCCATGACCGCCAGCACGGCCAACAGCAGCACGAAGGCCAACCAGAGCCTGATCCCGCCGCGCTGGGCGGCAAGCCAATTAGAACAATTCATAGCGCATACCTAGGTAGAAAAATACGGAATTGGTGGACGCGTTGTTGGTCGGACCCTGATTCGTCGAATGCTCGAGCAAGCCTTCGCCCATGACACTGATCTTGCGGTTGAGGTTGTACGAGCCGCGCAGCCCTGGACTCACGCGCAGCATGCTGACACCTTGCGTGTCGCGCTGTGAATACAGGCGCAGCGACGGCTCGACCGTGTACTTGTTGTCGTCAAAACCGGTGAGGTTGTTGTAGGCCAATTGGACGCCGTGAAACAGCGGCGTTGACATGACGCTGAGGTTGAAGTTGTTGATGTCGCGCTTGGAGTAAAGATTCGTTCCCGTGACCTGCATTGAAAGCCCGTACTGCGCACCGGTCGCCGGCGTGGCGTCGAAGGTTCCCACCGCAGGCAAGGCACCGATATCACTGAACTGAAAATCTCCCGTGGCCTGCCACTTGTCGCTGAGCGGCCGGGAAACGCTGAACATCATCTGGCGCGCCTGCGCGGTCGTCGCCTTGGCGGCGGCAATCGTATCGTTCAAGGATTGCATTTGCAGCAGGGTCTTCAACGAGGTGGCGCCCGAACTGATGAGGGCATTCGTCAACTGCAAGGACGGGGCCTTGCGGTTGTCCAACAACAGCGTGTAGTTGGTCTGACCTGGCCCTTGAATCGAGCCCTGCACCGAGAACGCATTCACGGCACTGAACAGTTGGTCATAGTCGAGCAGCGCGTACAGCGAGCCCCGTTCGTCCGAATAGCGCGCCTCGGTTCCGATGCTGCGCCGATTCGCGATGCCCTGCGTGGTTTGTTCCAGGACGTACATGTCGCCGCTCAAGTTCTCAAGAATGGAGTCAACCTCGACCATGCCGGCGAACATGCGCTCATCCGGGGTCGATACCAGCGGGCTGGAAGGCACGCCACCCATCAGATTCAAGCGAACGCCCTGGCGCACCGGATAGGTCAGCGACAGGCCATCGAACATGCCCAACAGCCCGCCATTGATGGGCGACTGGCGCCCCACCCGCACATCGATTCCGCTGCTTTTGTTGCGATAGTCGACAAAGGCCGCATTCAAGATGCTGGTGTTTTTCGACGTGGCCGACAGATTGGCGGAGCCCGTGCCGCGCAGCGCAGCGCGTAGCTCCGACTCATCCGTGGCGTAGCGCGCACCCAGATCGACATTCGTCACCAAAGCCGATTCAGTTGTTTTGGTCAGGGTCGATTGATTGATGCCCGACACCAGGGTCACCAGCGACTGGCTGCGCGACTTGCCGCCGAAATAGTACTGCGCGATGTTGCCGCTGTATTTGACCTCGGCTGCCTTGGCCGCCACGGGTGCCGCCGTCGGGGCCGTCGCCACGGCCGCAACCGGTGCCACCCCCATGGAGGCGAGCCGCTGCGCCACCCGCTGCGCGCCCTCGCCCTTGGCGAAAAGCTTCAGGTAGAGCTCGTATTCCATGCGGGCACGCGCCAGGTCGCCGGAACGCTCCCACGCCACGCCGATCATTTCCTGCGCGTCCTGCGTCGTGGAATTGGGCGGCAACAGCAGCAGTTGATTCAGTTGTCCGATGGCGGACTCGGTGTTGCCCGCCGTCACGGCTTCGCGCGCCACTTGCATCAGTTGGGCCGCGCGGGTTTCCACCTCCGGGCTGGCGACGATGGCCGCATCGCCCGTCGCATCAGCCGGCGCAGGCGTACCCTGGGCGTCAGGCAGAACCGCAACTGCGGGTGGGGCTGCTGCGGCGTTCGACTTGCCTTTTCCGATCAACACGATGTCGATGGTCTTGGGGTTGGCGCCCTGGCGCGCCCGCACCTCGGTGTCCTCTCCCAGGCGCAGGTTCAGCGTGGTCACGACCTCGTTCGGCAACGCACCCTTGTTGGCCAGCGTCTTGGCCGCGACAAAGTTCGTCTCCAGCGTGAATTCTGACGCCGTCCCGGTCGCGGGAACCCGGCGAAAGGCAGGGATGGATTCGCGCCGATCGCCCGCGTCGGGCTGCAACAGCTCGATCTGGATTTGAACGAATTTTGCTGGCGCCTCGGTGCTTTGCTGCAGCACCCGCACGGTCCCGGAAAAGAGCACGTGCGCGACGACGTCGTTCCCCTCTAAGGCCACGCTCACGTCGCTCAAGGATTGCGCACTCACCGCTGAGGTCAGCACGGCGCATACGGTGGCCAGCAGCCAGCGTGACATCGCGTCTGTAGTTTGCATGATTACCTGCTTCCTTCAGAGTCACGGCCTGCGACCGGACACAACATGGGGATTGACTTCAGCATCGGGTTACCTTGGCTCAGGGACCGCTGTGACCGGGAACCGGCTTGGGCCGATTGTTGCCTCGCATCTGCCGCGGAATGAGTTCGCCATTCGTGACGTGGCAGCTCAGGCAGCCGGGGTTGCCGGGCTGCACCCGATACAGTGGCGAAACGTGGGAGTAGGAAATCGGCACCCAGGCGACGGTACGGTGGCAGGCATCACACGATCGGGGCGTCACGAAATGTCCGCCCGGTCGGCCCGTCGCGGCAGCGCTGTTGTGGCAGGTCTGGCACTGACCCGGCAGCACGCCCTGATGGCCAAACTGCGCCGGCTTCCAGGCCGTCGTGCGGTGACAACTGTCACACGACATGCGCGTCTGCGAATGCACCGCAGGCAGTCCGGTTGCCAATTGCCCGTTGTGGCAGGTCTGGCACTGGCCGGGAGCCACGCCGGCGTGACTGAAGACCGAAGCGTCACCACCCAGCAGGCTTGACGCCAGACCGGCGCCCGGCAAGAAGTTCTGGTTCAGGGTGTTGGCCGCGCCGCGCAACAGCGGACGAACCCGGGCGGCGGCGCCGCTCCACTTGCTATACACCTTGCTGTGGCAGGTGATGCAGTCTGCTCCCGCCTTGCGGTTGTGGTGGCTGGCCGATCCTGTGGTCTTGATCGTGACGCCATACCAGACATACGGGTACTCGTGGCAGCTCATGCACGTGGCGGCACCCACGGCGTTGTGCGCCGGCGTATTCGATTTCATGTTCATGCCCGAGAACGAGGTGAACACCGTGGGCGAATGGCACAGCTCGCAGGCGATTGCGACTGCGGGAACGTGGGTTGATGCCGACGGCGCCGTTGCCGAACCACCGGCCAGCAGCGGCATCAGCTTGGGCTGATAGGTCACAGGCGGCGGCGCAGCGCACGCGGCCTGCGTGGCGCAGCCCGCGAACGGCCCCTTGTTGGCGCCTGCCGTGTGGCAGGTAATGCATCCGGTCGAGATACCGGTATGCAGGATGGGCAAGCTCGCCAGTCCGGCTACCGAGTAATCACCGGCCACGATGTGGCAGGTCGCACAGCTCAGCGTGGTCGGCATGTGGCCCGTCGGTTTCCCGACGCCCGTGAAGTAGGCCGTGCCGGTGTGGCAGGTGGAGCAGTCGCCGGTGCTGGGGTGCGCCGAATCGGCCACGCTGTAGGTGCTGGCGGCCGTCACGGGCCGGCTATGAAAGCCGGTGTATTGGGCGCCGGTCGTCATCACAGAGGGTGAGATCGGGTACACGCTCATGCTCATCCACACGTAGCCAGTGTCGTGGCAGCTATTGCAGCCCGAGGTGATACCGGTGTGGATCTGCGCCGTCGTGGGCGCCGGGTTCAGGAACAGGCTTCCGGGTGCGGTCTTGGTGGCCGAGGCCGCCACCATGCCCGCCGGCGTTGTGCCCAGGTGGCAGGTCTCACAGGTCGTGCTCGACGGAATGTGCGAGCTCGCGCCCACGGGGGTTGTCGCCGGCATCACCACGATCTTGCTGACACCGATAAAGCTCGCACCGGTGATGCTGGGGCCGTGGCAGGCCACGCAGTTGCTGGTGATGCCCGAGTGGCTCATCAGCGAGCCACTGAACTTGGCGCCATTGAGCACCGGCGTGGCAGCAATGCTCGAGCCCGTGCCGACGTGGCACAACTCGCAAGCCGCCGTGGTCGGAACGTGTTTGCTTGGCAGGCCCACGATCACGAAGTTGGCTGCGGGGATGGCAAAGGTAGGTGCGGCCGTGCCATGGCACTGCGCGCAATTGGCGCTGGTGCTGGGGGCGTTGGCGTGGATGTTGGTCAGCGTGGGCATGACCGAATAGTCCGTCGAAGTGTGGCAGGCCGTGCACTGGGCCGTCGTGGCATAGGGAATGTGATTCGCCGGTGTCACGACGCCAGAGAAGTAAGCCGTGCCGGTGTGGCAGGTCGAGCAGTCGCCGGTGCTGGGATGCGCCGCATCGGCCACGCTGTAGGTGCTGGCGGCCGTCACCGGCCGACTGTGAAAGCCCGTGTACTGGGCGCCCGAGGTCAGCACCGAGGGCGCGATCGGGTAGGCGCTCATGCCCATCCAGACCATGCCGGTGTCGTGGCAGCTATTGCAGCCCGAGGTGACGCCGGTGTGGATCTGCGTCGTGGTCGGCACCGGGCTGGCCCATTTCGTCCCCGGCGGGGTCAGCACGACCGCGTTCCCTGGCACCAGCACCGTGCCATGCGCGTGGCAGACCGAGCAGTCGGCGCTGGTCGGGATGTGCGAACTCGCGCCCGCAGGCGTGGTCGGAGGCAACACGGTGATGCGGGTGATGCCGTAAAACGAGGCGCTGGTAATCGACGCGGCGTGGCAGGTGTTGCAGCCGGTGCTGATGCCATCGTGGCTCATCATCGAACCGCTGAACTTGGCGCCGTTGAGCACCGGCGTGGCGGCGATGCTCGAACCCGTGCCCACATGGCACAGCTCGCAAGCGGCCGTGGTCGGAACGTGATTCCCGGGCAGGCCCACGATCACGAAGTTGGCCGCAGGGATAGCAAAGCTGGGCGCCGCTGCACCGTGGCACTGCGCGCAATTGGCGCTGCTGCTGGGGGCGTTGGCGTGGATGTTGGTCAGCGTGGGCATCACCGAAAAGTCGGTTGACAAGTGGCAGGAGCTGCACTGCGCCGTGGCGGCATAAGGGATGTGATTGGACGGCTTGTCCTGTGCCGTGAAATAGTTGGTTCCGCTGTGGCACTGCGAGCAGTCGCCGGTGCCGGGGTGCGCCGAATCGGCCACGCTGTAGGTGCTGGCGGCGGTCACGGGCCGGCTATGAAAGCCGGTGTACTGGGCGCCTGGGGTCAGCACCGAGGGCGCGATCGGGTAGGCGCTCATGCTCATCCAGACCATGCCGGTGTCGTGGCAGCTATTGC
>CAIMSP010000118.1 GCA_903844215.1 uncultured beta proteobacterium
ACAAGGAACTGATCGCGCTGGCGATCGGCGTCACGCAGGGCTGCTCCGGCTGCATCGGTTTTCACGTCAAGGCCTTGCACAGGCTTGAGTGCACCCGGCCCGAACTTGAAGAGATGTTGAGTGTTTGCATCTACATGGGCGGCGGCCCGGCCCTCATGCACGCGGCCGAGGTGCTCAAGGCCTGGGACGACATGGCGCCCAAGTAGAGATTTGCGCGCGCCGACCATCCAGCAGACTCCCCACGCAACCGCTCATGCACCAAACCATCGATGCGACAAACCCATGGCGCACAGCCTCCTCCTGGGCGCGGGCAGCAGCGGCCTGCCCGTCGTCCCCCACAAGCTTTTTTGACCCCGGAAGGAACCCATGAAAACTGCACACGATCTTGTTACCCTTGCCAAAACACGCATTCAGGAAGTCGCCCTTGACGCGGTAGATCAGGCCATTCAGGACGCCGATGTGTTGCTCGATGTGCGCGAGGCGGATGAGTACGCTGCTGGTCATATTCCCGGCGCCATCCACGCCTCGCGCGGCATGCTCGAGTTCAAGCTCAGCAGCAGCCCGACCCTGAGTTCGCGCGATCTGAAGATCGTGCTTTACTGCAAGACCAGCGGACGTGCCGCGCTCGCGGCTTGTGCCCTGCACGACATGGGCTACCTGCAGGTCAAGTCCATTGCCGGTGGCTTTGATGCCTGGGTCGGTGCGGGCAAACAAGTGGTCCAACCCAGCCTGCCAAGCTTTGAATAAGCCAGCCGCCGAACCCTGTGGACCTGACCGCGGTGCGGTTTGATGCTAACGCCCCTACTGGAGATCGCATGAAGGCCTTTCAAGACTACTACCCGGAAAACGTGGCCCATTGCTATGGCTGCGGCTCCAAAAACCCACACCCATCGCGGGCGCCATCGAGATTCGCGGCCGGGTGACAGAGATCAGGGGCCGCAAAGTGACGGTTGAGACCACGGTGCAGGTGGACGGGGTCGTCACCGCGCGCGGCGAGGTGCTGGCCGTACAGATGCCCGATACCTTTGGTGCGGCTGCCGTTTAAGCGATGGCCGGGGCTGACGGCGAACGTCATGCTGCGTTGGCTTGGATGAGGTTGATGCAGGTCATGGCAACCTGTGGCGCCAGGCGTAATATCCGCCGAACGGCGGCTTTCGGGTTTTCAGGCTTGCCTCATTTTTTTTCCGGAGAAATGCCATGAAGATACTTGTCGATCTATTCACTACCGACTACGGCATGATGAGCGCGTTAGGGATCACTTTCACGATTGGCATAGCGGTCTGGTTCGTCCTGTACTTCAAACGCAAGATGGCCGAAGACGCGAAAGCCGCAGGCCGCTGAGCCCCGCGAGAGCTCGCCTGCGCGAGCATGTCGGTCCAGCGTTTTCAGCAGCGAAGAATTGACATAGGGCCACCGTGCCCTTGGCACGGCGCTTTGCCCAGACGCTCAGCGCGGCATCAGGAACACCGATTTTTCATGCAGCGTGCCAAGTCCGTTGAGCGACTCGATCTCAAACTGGATCGGCTGGGATCCCGCGTGCTTCGAGTGCTCGGAGTGCTCAGCGTCATTGGGCGCGAGCACGCTCAGCACCACCCAGCGCGACTGCGCCGAGTCCACGCTGACGCTGCCGCTGCCGCTGGACGCCAGCGCGATGCCGGGGCGGCCACTGACGGAGATGCGAAACGGCTGCGCTGACTCGGTGGCGTTCATGATCTGCAGCCGGAACAGGTTTTCGATCCGGCCATCGTCGGCCACGCGCGACATCACGGCGCGGTCGCGCACCACATCGACCTTGAAGGGGATGCGCGTTCCCAGGCTGATGAACATGGCCAGGGTCACGCCCACCAGAATGCTGGTGTAGATCAGCACACGCGGTCGCAAGATGTGGCGCACGATCTGCGCCTGACTCCAGCCCAGCTTGACGGCATGTTCCGTGGAGTATTTCACCAGGCCGCGCGCATAGCCCATCTTGTCCATGACGGTGTCGCACACGTCGGCACAGGCGCCGCAGCCAATGCATTCGTATTGCAGCCCCTTGCGGATGTCGATGCCGGTGGGACAGACCTGCACGCACAGATCGCAGTCCACACAGGAGCCCAGGCCGAGCGGCCCCGGGTCGGCCTTGCGCGAACGCGCGCCACGGGGTTCGCCGCGGGCGCTGTCGTAGGTCACGATCAGGGTGTCCTTGTCGAACATGGCACTTTGGAAGCGGGCGTAGGGGCACATGTATTTGCACACCTGTTCACGCATGAAGCCGGCGTTGCCGTAGGTGGCAAAGCTGTAGAAGAACACCCAGAAGATTTCCCAGGCAGAGATCTGCCACAGCAGCACCTGGCCGCCGAGTCCGCGGATCGGCGTGAAATAGCCGACGAAGCTGAATCCCGTCCACAGCGCGACCGCGATCCACAGCAACTGCTTGCCGGTCTTGCGCGCCGCCTTCTCCACCGACCAGGGCTGGCCATCGCGGCGCAGACGCGCGGAGCGGTCGCCTTCGAACTTGCGCTCGATCCACATGAAGATCTCGGTGTACACGGTTTGTGGACAGGCGTAGCCACACCACAGGCGCCCGGCCACGGCCGTGAACAGGAACAAGGACAGGGCCGAGATCACCAGCAGCCCCGTCAGGTAGATGAAGTCCTGCGGGTACAGCACCAGGCCGAAGATGTAGAAGCGCCGCGCCGTCAGATCAAACAGCACCGCCTGACGCTGGCCCCAGTCCAGCCACGGCAGGCCATAAAAGACCAGTTGCGTGAGAAACACCACGCCCCAGCGCCACTGGGAAAACAGTCCTGAAACGCTGCGCGGATAGATCTTTCTTTGGGCCGCATACAAGGGCACCAACACTTCGTCGGGTGACGCTGGCGCTGCGGCGCGCGGCGTCGGCGCTGCCGGGCTCGTATCAGGCTCTTTCGAGGCGGTCATGAAAATTTCCTTGGATAGATCGGGGGCCTGAGGTCGGCAGCGCAAAGCGGCATGGTTGTATGGTTCGAGTTCATGCTGAACCCGCAAACAATGAGGGTATCACCACCTATTGGACACCCGCAGCGGCAGCAGCGTCAGTGACCCAGGTCACGCAACCGACAGATGGGCTGATTTGAGATCGATGCCGTCGGCCCGCCGGCACAGGCTATGGGGCGTCGCGTGCCAGGCGGATGCCGGAGAACTGCCAGCAGGCGCTGGCGGGGAAGAAGTTGCGATAGGTCGTGCGTGTGTGCCCGGGCGGCGTGGCGCTGGAGCCGCCGCGCAGCACATACTGGTTCACCATGAATTTGCCGTTGTACTCGCCCACCGCGCCGGCGCGCGCGCGAAATCCGGGATAGGCCGCGTAGCTTGACTGCGTCCACTGCCAGGCTTCGCCGAACAACGGGTCCAGGCCCGCATCGGTGCTGGCGTGCTCCCACTGCGCTTCGGTGGGCAGGCGGGCTTGGGCCCAGCGCGCGTAGGCGTCGGCTTCGTAGTAGCAGACATGGAGCACCGGCGCATCCGGATTCAGTGGCGCCAGGCCGCCGAGCGTGAACTCCTGCCAGGCAGCGCCCGCGCCGCGCCAATACAAGGGATGCTCGCGCCGCTGCGCGCCGCGCCAGTCCCAGCCTTCGGCCAGCCACAGCGCCGCATCGGCGTAGCCACCGGCGGCGATGAAGGCGGCATATTCGCCGTTGCTGACCAGGCGCGAAGCGATCTCGTAGGGCTGAAGGAACACGCTGTGGCGCGGCGTTTCATTGTCGAAGCAAAAGCCTTCGCCGCCGTAGCCGATCTCGGTCAAACCGCCGGCAAACGACCGCCAGCGCAGCGGCGCCACAGGGGCGACAGCCACGGGCTGGGCCTGGTATGCGGGCAGCAGGGGATTGCACGAAAACAGATGCAGGGCGTCCGTGAGCAGCAGCTCCTGGTGCTGCTGCTCGTGCTGCAGACCCAGCTCCACCAGCGCCGACAGCTCCGGGCTCGCGGCTTGCGCCAGCAGGCGCAGCATGCGGGCATCGACAGCGGCGCGATAGGCGCGCACATGCTCCAGCCCCGGGCGCGTCAACAGTCCTCGTTGCGCACGCGGGTGCTTGTCGCCGACGGCGTTGTAGTAGGAGTTGAAGAGCACGCGAAACGCCGGGTCGAAGGGCTTGAAGTGCGCTTCCCAGGCTTCAAGAATGAAGGTCTCGAAAAACCAGGTCGTGTGTCCCAGGTGCCATTTCGTCGGACTCGCATCGGGCATCGACTGCACGCAGCAATCCTCCGCCGACAAGGGCAGCGCCAGCGCCAGCGTGCGCTCGCGCACGCAGCGGTAGCCGTCGCGCAGTGGGTATCGGGTCATGACTTGTGCTCCAGGGGGTCAGGGTCGGGCCAGAAACAGCGCGAACCAGGCGTGATCGTCGCTCCAGACCTGGGTTCGCGCAAATCCGGCGCGCGCCAGCAGCTGCACAAAGTCATCGGCACGGTACTTGTAGCTGTTTTCGGTATGGATGGACTCGTCTCTGGCAAAGCGCCGCTCGCCGCCCGGCCAGTGCACGACGCTGTCAACCCTGGCCTGTAAGTGCATCTCGATGCGCGATTCCAGGGCATTGAAAAAGGCGCGATGGCGCCATTGGCTCAGCTCGAAATCGGCGCCGATCAAACGATTCACGTGACTCAGGACGTTCAGATTGAACGCCGCCGTGACGCCTGCCGCGTCGTTATAGGCCGCGTCGAGAATGCCCTGGTCTTTGAGCAGATCGACACCGATCAACAGCGCACCATCGGTGTCGATCAGGCCACGCAGGCGCTGCAGCAGCTCCAGCGCCTGCGCCGGGTCGAAGTTGCCGATGGACGATCCGGGATAGAACAGCAGCCGGCGCTGCTGCGGCAGGTCGTGCGGCAAGGCGAAATCGGCGGTGAGGTCGGCCGCCAGCGCGCGCACGTCCACACCGGGCAGTGCCACGCGCAACTGCGCCACGGCGTCGTGCAGGAACTCGGTGGAAATATCGACCGCGACAAAGTGTGTCGGGGCCAGCAGTTGGCACAGGTCTTTGGCCTTCTCGCAACTGCCCGCGCCCAGCTCGATCACGGTGGCCCCGGCTCCCACCTGCTGCGCGATGGCGCCGCCGTGCTCCGCCATGATCTGGCGCTCGGTGCGCGTCGGGTAGTACTCGGGCAAGCGGGTGATCTGCTCGAACAAGGCCGAGCCGACGCTGTCGTAGAAATACTTGGGAGCGATGTGCGCCGGGGTCTGCAACAGACCTTGAACAATTTCCAGCGAGGGTAGCAACAGCGAATCAGCCACCCGAACCACCGAACAGGAAAAAAATGGGAGCGTGGCAGGCAGGCATGGCGGGTCTTCTTTCATTGAATTCATCGGGTCGTGGGGCCGCAAGCCGGTGCCAGCGCCTGGCCTTGGTCGCCGGCCACTGCGCATTGCTTACAGGCAGGGCCCGCGGTCTTCGGAGAACCCCGTGGCTCGGGGTGAGCAGCGACTTTGCCACATTCAGGCATTGCGCATGGCGGCGTCGGCCAGTATCCCTGTCTGCGCGGGCCTGCGCCAGCGCCAGCCACCATTGCGGTGAGCCTACGCCCCGGCTAAAGTCAGCAATGGGGACATGCCCGGCCGCTACGTCTCGTCGCTGCTCAGGTACTCGGCTGTACCTTACGCAAGCGCTTGTTGAGACGCTGCCGGGTCAGTCCGCGCTTGCCCGTTTGCGGGTGGTTTTGAATTCAGCGACCACGGCGTCCACATCAATGCGATTCGCGGCAAGCAAGCGATCCAAGTTCTTGCCCGCTTTCTTCAATGAGGCAATATCGGCTTTGGCTTGGCCGTGGGTCGTTATGAAATACCCAATGGTCTGCGCATGGCGCGTCACCGCGACCGGCGTGCTCGACGCAATCAACCCCGAGGGCAAAACGCCCCGTTCAAGCTTCGGAAAATCTGGGTGATCCGAGGCTTGGTTTTCTATCCCCGGCGTTCGGACCCGGCAAGGTCCGAACATCCGTGGCTTTGCGGCCTATTGAGAAAGTATCCAACCGATCACATTCTTGATTTCGGCCGTGTCCTTGGTGGCAATGACCTTGTGCTCTTCTTCCGTTCCGTCAGCCAGCTTGACCTTGGGCGCCTTGGTGAGGCTGTCGATCAACTTGGCTTCGGCATCCGGCTTGCCTTTCCATTTTGCGGCGATCTTCTTGAACGAGCTTGCCTTCTTGTCCTTGTCAATCGCGTGGCATTTGAGGCAATCGCTTTTCTTCGCCAATGCCGAGGCAGCCTCGGCGTTCACTGCTGCACTGGACGCACCGGAAAACGTGACTGCCGCACCGATGAGGGCGAGAGAGAGGACACGCAAGGGAATCGAGAACTTCATGAATACTTACTCCTGAAAAGCTTCACCTAGGTCAGCACGCGAACGAAATTCATTCTGGTACCGCTACAGGTCTGCCGCCATGGGTGAAGTTGCATAGCCGGCCTGGTACTGCGACCCAGAAATAGCGGAACAAAATGGAAGTGATGGATTCGCGCTCAGGCCTAGGCGCAAAGCGCAGCCATAGCGAAGGCTATGGCGAGCATTGGCAACAACGGCATGGGTGCGAAGGCGCGCTTTCATGTTTCGATATTTCTGGGTTGAAGCACTGATGCCCCATTCTGCGCGGATTCGCCTAAAGCGCCAGCAGAACCTGCACGCTTCATGATCTCGCGCAATTTCTGACGACTTCCTCGCACAAGCGGCAGCGCCATTCGGGGCCTTGCGCAGATGCGAAACAGCGAATCATTTTTTTCCAGTGACTGCATATGAATCTCATGCCTGGCGAAAACGATGCAAGTTGCTGATAACTCGATCTATTTTCATTTCAGACGCATCCGCAGTGCATGAAAAAACTGTACTTCAAGTCTGCGGAGACGGACCTGTGTACTCGGACAATACGCAGCCAAGTCATTGATATCAATGGAGTTAATTGCCAAATGGTGAATATGGCATGGAGCTTGCGAATACTGGGTCCAGTGGAACTGCAAAGAGGTACCCAAAATGGAAAAGACAAAGATTCTGGTGATTGACGACGAGGAGATCGTGCGCCTCAGTTATGTGCGCGCCTTGGCCGGTGAGCATTGCAGCGTGGAAGTTGTGACCAATGGCCTGGACGCATTGCAGGTCATGGAACAGCGGCCGTTTGATGTGGTGCTGCTGGACATGAACATGCCGGGCATGAACGGCATGACCGTGTTGCGCAACATCAGACAAAAATGGCCTGAGAGCGAGGTCATCGTCATCACCGGCTACCCCGGCGTCGAGTCGGCCAAGCAGGCGGTGACGCTGGGCGCCTATGACTACCTGGCCAAGCCGGCCGGACCCGATGACGTCATCAACGCGGCCAATGCGGCCATGCTGCACAAGCGCTGGGCGCTGCGCAGCAGTCCGGCGCTGGCGTCTATGGCCGCTTGATGACGGTGGCCGCAATTCAAAGGCCGTCGGCGTTGAATGATTCTTCGTCGGCGCAAATCGATTAATTCAAGGAGTAGAAAGATGAGTGCATTGCGCAAGGTATTGGTGGTGGATGATGACCCTGTGGTCGCCAAGAGCTTCAACCGGGTGTTGTCGGAAAAGGGTTACGTGGTCATCACGGCCGAGAATGCGGCACAGGCGCTGGACCGACTGCGCGAGGAGGAAGTGGATCTGGTCTATACGGATATCCGCATGCCGGGCATGGACGGCATTGAACTGGCCGAGCAGATGAAGGCCCGACGCCCCTGGACACCGGTGGTCATTGTCACGGGCTACGGCACGCAAGCGAACGAGCAACGGGCCAAGGCAGTCGGTGTCTCGGCTTTTCTGAGCAAGCCCCTGTCGCCCGAAATGATCGAGCAAAGCGCCGAGGCCTTGCTCGGAACGTCCGCTGCAGTGCTCGCTGAGCCGGCTGAGGTCGCCAAGCTTGTCGCTCATGCGACCCCGGGCCTCGGCCGCAGACTGAGAAACATTGCATTGTTCTTCGCTGCACCCTTTATAGGATTGGTCTATGCCGTTATGCTCCCCTTTGTCGGGATCGCCATGTTGGTCGGTATCGCAGTACAGGCCATAAGAGACAAATCAAAGCAAAAGTGATTTGGACACCTGCGGAGAAGACGTCTTCTCCACGGGTTCTGCGCTGGAAATGAATTCAATAAGAGGGGAACCCCTGTGAGAAGTTTCTGCACGATGGACAACCTGGTTGATCGGATGCGTCGAACAAGCATCTTCCTGCCCGCAATCGTCGCACTGCTGTGCGGCTTGACGGGACTTGCGGCACAAGCGGCCGATGCGGAACTCGGCAAGGAGGACAAGGCCTGCCTGAGTTGTCACGACAAGGAGGGCTTGAGCAAGACTTTGGAAAGCGGCGAATTGCTGTCGCTGCAGATTTCAACCAAGGCCTACGAGGCTTCCATGCACCTGGGAACGAGTTGCGAAGACTGCCACTCCGACCTGGACGCCAAGACCCATGGCAAGGCGAAGAAGTCCATCAAGAGCAAGCGTGATTTTTCCGCGTCCATGCGCGAATCCTGCCGCACTTGCCACAAGAAAAAATCCATCGAATACGACGACAGCGTGCATGCCGCGCTGATCAAGGAAGGCAGCAAGAAGGCGCCCATGTGCTCCGATTGCCACAATCCGCATACCGTGCGTTCGGCAAAGATCCTGCAGCCGATCGACCAGGTGCCTTGCGCCAAGTGTCACGAGGAAATCTTCAAGGCCTATGCCAAGGATGTGCACGGCCAGGAGCGCATTGCCAAGGGCATCAGCGCCCCGCTGTGCGCCGGCTGCCATCAGGCGCACGCCGTGAAGGCAGCCTCTCTTGGCAGCGGCGTGAAGGATGCCTGCCTTGCCTGCCACAAGAACGCCGTGGAGAAACACCAGGACTGGCTGCCCAACACGGCCCGGCATTTCGAGGCCATCTCCTGCCCGGCCTGCCATGCACCGGATGCACAGCGCCGGGTCAATCTGCGGCTCTATGACGGCGTCGCGAACAAGCAGGTCTCGGAGAAGACCGGCGTGCCGCAGTTTGCCCGGCTCACCGACGCGGCCGACAGCAAGGACATGGGCCTGGACGAACGCGCGCTGTGGAGCCTGCTCAAGGACTTCAACCGGGACGGCGCCGACAGCAAGACCGTGCTGCGCGGCCGCTTGGAAGTGCGCTCGGGCGTGGAGGCGCATCAACTCAGTGAAAAATCCAAGGCCATCAAGGATTGCAATACCTGCCATAAGGAAGGTGCCGCCCCCTTCCAGAGCGTGACCCTGACCATCGCCGGACCCGACGGCAGGCCGCTGCGCCATGGCGTCCAGAAGGAAGTCCTGAGTTCGCTGACCTCCATGGAGTCGGTGCGCGGCTTCTACGCCATCGGCAGCACGCGCATCAAGCTGCTCGACACCCTGCTCATCATGGTCGTGCTGGGCGCCATCTGCGTGCCCCTGGGACACATGACCGTGAAGCGCATGTTCAAGAGCGTGCGGGAGAAACTCGAGGCCGAAAGAGCCGCAGCGCGCTCCGAAGCTGCCAACCCTTCTGCCCCAGACGCCAAGTCACCCAGCGACGACGCCACGAAATAACAGGAATCAGCCATGCATAAGCTCTACATCAATCCGCTTCCGGTCAGGATCTGGCACTGGACCAATGCCTTTGGTTTCGTGCTGCTGATCGCCAGCGGCGTGCAAATCCGCTACCTGGACCTGTTTCAATGGGTGAACTTCCGCACTGCAGTGGTGGCGCACAACTGGATCGGCTTTGTGCTGATCGCCAACTTCTTCATCTGGCTGGGCTTCTATCTGTTTTCCGACAAGATCAAGGTCTACCACCCGGAACTGAGCCCGACGAAGTATTTCAAGGCCAGCTTTCGCCAGATGCAGTTCTATGGCTACGGCATCTTCAAGGGCGATCCGAACCCGCACCATCCCAATGCCTATCGGAAGTTCAATGCCCTGCAGAGCATGATGTACCAGATCATCATGATGCTGCTGGTGCCGCTGCAGTTCTTCACCGGTGTGCTGCTGTGGGACGTGGCGCGTTTTTCGACGATTGTGGAAAGCCTGGGCGGGCTGCGCGTGGTGGACACGGTGCATGTGCTGCTGTTCATCGTGTTCAGCGGCTTCATCATCGTCCACGTCTATCTGGCCAGTCTGGGCCACACCCCCACGGCCCACTTCAAGGCCATGATCACGGGCTACGAGGAGATCGAGGAGGAGCCGGCAAAGGAAGCGGCAGCCAAGGACGCCGTGGCCTGAGGAATCACAGTGGGGCCGGCCCCGCTGCCTTGGGTTCGATGATCAGCCGAGTACGGACTCGTCGGGATCACCTTCGGTGTCACGCACCCGAATGTTGTACTTCTTCATCATGGCCTGAAAGTTGGAGCGCTGCATACCGGTCTCTTCGGCGCTGCGCGTGACGTTGGAGGCGTTGCGCTTGAGCGTCTCCTGGACAAACAGCTTCTCCACGTCTTCCACCGATTTCTCGCGCGCGATCTTCTTGATCCGCTTCAGGTCATCGCTGTTTCGCGGCACCTCGAGATCAAGCTGGGGCGAAGCTTCCATGATATTCACCAGATGGGCCTGGTGAATCGCCTTGTCGGAGCACAGGATGATGGCGCGGTGCACCGTGTTTTCCAGTTCGCGCACATTGCCCGGCCACTCGTAATTGACCAGCGTGCTCATCGCCGCCTGTGAGATGTCGCACAGCGGCTTTTCCAGTTCGTTGCAGAACTTTTTCAGAAAATGGTAGGCCAGTGCCGGGATGTCGTCGCGGCGCTCGCGCAAGGCGGGTGCGTGGATCGGGAAGACATTCACGCGGTAGTAAAGGTCTTCCCGAAACGATCCTGCCGCAACCATGGCCTTGAGGTCCTTGTTGGTCGCAGTGATGAGGCGTACGTTGGTCTTTTGCAGCGCCGTGGCACCCACCGGGCGGAACTCGTGCTCCTGGATCACGCGCAGCAATTTGGCCTGGATGGACAGGGGGATGTTGCCGAACTCGTCCAGGAACAGCGTGCCATTGTTGGCGACATCGAACATGCCGCGCTTGTTCGCCATGGCGCCAGTGAAGGAGCCCTTGACGTGACCAAACAGTTCACTTTCCAGCAGGCTCTCGCTGAGCGTATTGCAGTCGACCGTGACGAAGGGCTGATCCTTGCGCAGGCTGTTGTAGTGGATGGCGCGGGCAATCATTTCCTTGCCGGTGCCGCTCTCGCCCGTGATCAGCACCGTGCTGTTGGTCGGAGCGCATTTGGCGATCAGGCCGTACACCCCCTGCATGCGCGGGCTCGAGCCCACGATGTTCTCGAACCGGTACTTGGAGCTGACCTCGGTCTTGAGGTTGCGGTTCTCCTGCAACAGGCGGCGACGCTCCAGCGCACGGTTCACCACCAGTTGAAGTTCATCCGGGTCGAAGGGCTTGGACAGGTAGTCGAAAGCGCCCAGCTTCATGGCCTTGACTGCGGTCTGAATCTGCGACAGGCCGGTCATCATGATGACGTCAATGTCCGGATGCCGCTCCTTCACCTGCTGCAACACCTCCAGGCCATCCATCTTCGGCATCATGATGTCAAGGATGATGATGTCGTATTCGTTCTCTTCAACTTTTCGCAGCGCGGACATCCCGTCCTGCACGGAATCGAGCGTATAGCTGACGTCATCGAGTATGCGCCGGCAACTGCGAATGACAATTTCTTCGTCGTCAACGATCAGTATCCTGACACTCATGGATGGCTTTCGGCTGCTGCAACGGATTCATCGAATGGCGAAGTGACCGGAAGAAAGATGCGAAAGGTCGTGCCCACGCCGACCACGCTTTCCACCTTGATCACCCCACCGTGGGCTTTGATAATGCCATAGCTGACCGACAGGCCCAGCCCGGTTCCCTTGCCCACTTCTTTAGAAGTGAAGAACGGGTCAAAAATGCGTTGCAGGTTGGCTTCGGGAATGCCGCAACCCGTGTCCCGGATGGCGATCTCCACCATCGGCGTGGGCGCCTCGCCCGCGCCTGCATGGCCCGGCGCGAGGTACAGGCGACTTTGCACCAGCACCTTGCCGGGACCCTCGATGGCTTGCTCTGCGTTGACCAGGATATTCAGGATGACCTGCTTGATCAGATCCGCGTCGCCCCAGACCTGCGGCAGCTCGGAGTCGAGTTCGGCCAGGATCTCGACCTGCTGCAGGGCCGCAGGCCGGTCGATGAAGCGCACCGTGTCCTCGATCAGCGTGTTCAGGTTGAAATAGCCCTTGACCGGGACCTTCTCGCGGGCAAAGTCGAGCAGTCGGCGGATGATGCTGGCGCAGCGCTTGGTCTCGCGGATCACCAGGTCCAGGTCCTCCGCGTCCGGACTCCCGGCGACCATCTTCTTGCGCAGCAGGGACGTAAAGGTCAGCACGCCGGTAAGCGGATTGTTCAATTCGTGCGCGATGCCCGAGGCCAGCAGGCCGACCGCCGCCAGTTTTTCGCCCTGCGCCACTTCGGCCTCGGATTTGAGCAGTTCCTGCGTGCGTTTCTCCACCGTCAACTCCAGGGTCTGCACCAGTTCGTGCAGCTCGGCCATGCTCTTCTTCAGCGCCAGCGTCATCTGGTTGAAGGCGCCTGCGACGCGGCCGAACTCGTCGTCATTGCGCACCGGGATGCTGTGCCCCAGATCGCCCCGACTCAACTTCTCTGCACCCGATTCCAGGTCCTTCAGCGGCAGGTAGATCAGGCGCTGCAACAGCAGCCCGCTGCTGAGCGCCACCAACAGTATGAAACCAATGGAGGTACCCAAAATGTAGAGGGTGTGCGTGCGCATGGACGCGTCGATCTCGTCCAGGGAAAAAGCGATATCGACAATGCCCAGCACCTTCTGGCTCACGGGATGCTCGTGGCAGGACGCCGACGCGCACGAAGGTTCATTGCGTATCGCTTCCATGGTGCCCAGCAACCGGTGGCCGTCGGGCGCCGTGAACACCTGCCAGCGCTTCTCGTCCGGCACCTGTTCCAAGGGCTTGCTGGTCTTGTGGCAGTGCACGCAGGGCGCTTCCTGCTGGTCCACCGAGTAAGCCACTTCCTGCGGCCGGTTGGAGTGGATGATCGTGCCGTCCTTGTTGATGACGCGAACGCGCACGATGCCTTGTTGCTTGCCGATGTCTTCGATGATCTTTTCCGCGATGTCGCGCTTGTTCA
This sequence comes from uncultured beta proteobacterium, assembly GCA_903844215.1. Taxonomy (GTDB): domain Bacteria; phylum Pseudomonadota; class Gammaproteobacteria; order Burkholderiales; family Burkholderiaceae_C; genus CAIKVZ01. Next base: position 13,108 of record CAIMSP010000118.1, read on the forward strand.
ACAGCATCGCGTAGCGCGTGCTTTTGACGATCACTTCGGAGGTTTGCACCACATGCCGGGCCGCTTGCTCCAACATGTCTTGCTGCTGGTGCCGCACGATGAGGAAGGTGAACAGCATCAGCGCCAGCGAGAGCGCGATGATCAGGTACAGACTGACTTTGAGCCGGATGTGTTTGGGGAGCATGGGGGCGCGTCAGTCCGCATGACGCTGGCCAATTATCGCACCGCAACGCCGATGACCATCGCCAAATCAGAGACACGCAAGGTGCTGAAGGCTGGGCATTTCCACCCCACCAACGTTGCTTAGCACAGGGCGTTTTAGCGCGTCTTGCGCCCGATCAACGGTGCGCGGATCATCAGCCCAGAACGTGGTCCGACATGGCGGTCCCGGGGCTGCCATGGCCAAGGTGGCTGCGGTCCATGCAGCACGATCTCCAGGGCCCGCGTTTCGACACGACCGACCGGCGCCGGCAGGGTCCCGGCCGCAGGCTTGCCAAGCGCTGTCCCCGCCGACTTATATGCTGCCTGAAAAAAGTATTCGTGGCGAAATCTCTGCAACGTTTTGATTTCATTGCGTTTTTTCTCACGTCAGCGGCGATGCCGCCTGAAATTTATATACATGCAGGTCGGTGAAACCGCGACAGACGCCCCACCAACGGCGGCGTGAAGCGACTAAGCCATTGATTTAATTGAAGTTTTTTATTTTCAAAAGATTGGCACAGACTATGCGTAATGTTCTTCATCTAAACCATTGAAGCTACTAGGAGAAACTTCATGACTGCCACCCTTCGCACCGCCGGCCAAATCGCTTACCCTGAACTGGAACTTGGTCGCCTTATCCCCACTGGAGCCGCCTTGCACACCTTCGCACGGCGCGCGAAAAACATCGCCCTCTTCCTCGCTGCGCCTTTCATCGGTCTGGTGTACGCGATGCTGTTGCCCTTCGTCGGCCTTGGCATGATGGCCGTCATTGGCGGCAAGGCGCTGGTGAAAAACCCGGCCGCCTACCAGGCCCTGATCGCCGCCCGCAAGATCGCCCTGTTCGCCTTGGCCCCGTTCATCGGACTGGTCTACGCCATGCTGATGCCTTTCTTCGGCATCGTGATGATCGCCAGGATCGGCTACAAGGCTTATCGGGCTCCAAAACAAGCGGCCTGAGTCCTCGTCCTCACAAAGCCCCCGGTCATGAGACCGGGGGCTTTTTTTCGCCTGTCCGGGTGTTACCACGCTGCGTGTCTGTCACGGCGGTGCAAGCCTGTCTAACCAACCCGCAGCGACCCAGTTCCCAGACTCCCTTGTGCGACCTGGAAAGAATTAGCTCGCGGTGAAATCAACTATTGCTGCAGCCATGTCGCCAACTCTTGCATGCCGATGGCCTGTGCTCCATGACGCAGAGGAATCCGCTCAGTTCCCGGATAGACGACGTAACGCTGCTCGATCTTCAGATCGTCACACGCCAGGGCAAATCCTCGCTCCGGACTCGGTGCGGTCGAGCGTTTGATCTCAATGGCGATTTCCGGGCTTCCGCCCTTTTCCAATAGAAGGTCGATTTCGGCGCCGGCTTGCGTTCGGTAGAAGTAGGGGATACGTCGGCTTCCTGCCGCCTGAATCAGGTTTTCGATGCAGTGGCCCTCAAAGCTCAGGCCACACACCGGGTGTCCCAGCAAGTCGTTCAAGGTTTCCAGTTCCAGAAGTCCATGCAGGATCCCGCTGTCCCGCACATAGACTTTGGGCGACTTGACCAGACGCTTGCCGATATTGCCACCCCAGGGACGCAGGCGCCGTACCAATTGGAGGTCAACGAGCAAGTCGATGTAGCGGTCGATGGTTGGATTGGCGACCCCCAGCGCGCTCGCAATGCGGGCCTGGTTGAGCACGCTCCCCTGCTGATGGGCGATCATCGTCCACAGCCGACCGATCGTCTCGGCCGGCAAGCGCGGAGCGAACATCGCAACGTCCCGCTCCAGGTAACTTCGAATGAAGTCGCGTCTCCAGTCCAGGCTCTGGGTGTCATCGGTAGCCAGTAAGCTGTCAGGAAACCCGCCGCGCACCCACAGATCCGCGTCCTTGATGCCGGCAGGCGCGGCCTCCAGAATGTTGAGCGGGGCAATGTCCAAATAGGCCACGCGCCCGGCCAAGGTTTCACTGGATTGGCGCATCAGATCCAATGCGGCCGAGCCCAGCAGCAGGAACTGGCCACTGCGCAGACCCTCTTGGCGGTTGTCGTCGATGATGCCGCGTAGGACTTCAAACACATCCGGCGCACGGTGAATCTCATCCATGATGACCAACTTGCCCCGCTGAGCGCGCAGGTAGGCGTCGGCGTCTTGCAGCCTGAGTCGGTCTGCCGGCCGCTCAAGGTCCAGGTAAACCGCCCCGCCCGGCCAGTTGGCGGCAATCTGTTTTGCCAGAGTGGTCTTCCCCACTTGACGCGGGCCAAGCAGAACGACTGCCGGTGTTTGCAGCAACTTCTGGCGAACGATTGTTTCAGTTTGGCGTGAAATCATTCGAGTAATTTTAACTTTAGTCGTTAATTTTGCAAGCTTCGTGATCGGTAGTTTGTAGCCAGCAAACATCCGAGGCAAGAGCGGCGACACGCCAAATGCCCTGAAAAGCAGCCATTAGCGCCCTATTGCAGGCATAACCAGCACCCGGTTCTGCCTGATACTTGTCGTGAGACTGCGGTAAAGCAGTCGGCCGCGAAAGCGGCGACGCCAGTGCAGAGCCTTGTGCTTTGCCGCGGTGTCCTGATGTCGGTGGAATTCCATTGCATCAGAAAAAGCCCTGCTGGAGGCACTTTTCGAAGCGTCGCTAGCAGACAAGCCCCATCAAGTTGACCTGAAAAGTTCAACCTGAGCCGACCGTGCAGAAATCAGTCGCTCGCTGCATTACGCGCGTTGGAAAGTTGGCCGGCAAGATCTGGAGGTGGACATTGTCTCTCTGGACCTTCGCACCCAAAAACCCCGCTTCGCCGTTGAAATCAAATGGTCTGACCGCATCCCTGGCGCGCTGAGCGAGTTGCGCGGCTTGCACGAACTTGCCGCCAAGAACCCTTTGGCTCGCATGCCGCTGGTCACCACCCGCACCTACACGGGGAAGACCACCGTCGGCGGCATTGAAATTGAATTCATGCCGGTGGCACTGCATTGCTACACCGTCGCCAGCAACCTGCTTCGCGGCGGCTGAATGCGGCAAGGCTAGCCAAAAAGACGACGCGTCGGCGTAGCGGTGGAAACTCTGAAAGACTTTCGATCGATGCCCCGCGATCATTTGTCGGTGTGCGAAAATACCCCTCTTGCAGATTTCAAGCAAAGTGCGGCTGTAGCTCAGTGGATAGAGTATTGGCCTCCGAAGCCAAGGGTCGTGGGTTCGATCCCCGCCAGCCGCACCAAGCCTCACTTCGCCACCCTTCGCGGTGGCGTTTTTGTTTCCCGCAAACGCCCTCCATCATTGGGCTTGAGCGGCTCCTGGCTTCACCGGCCGGCGTCGAAGATCGGGCCGGCGCGCTTGCGGCTCACTTTTTGGCCGCTTGCAGCGCCGCGACGGCAGCACGCAGCGCGAGCAGATAACTGTCGGCGCCAAAGCCGCAGATCTGACCCCGCACGATGTCGGCCAACACCGACACATGGCGAAACGCTTCGCGCGCGTGGATGTTGGACATGTGCACCTCGATGATCGGGCAGGCCAGGATCGCCAGCGCGTCGCGAATGCCGTAGCTGTAGTGGGTCCAGGCGCCGGCGTTGATCAGCACGGCGTCCACGCCGTCGGCATGGGCCCGGTGGATGCGCTCGCACATCTCCCCCTCGTTGTTGGTCTGAAAACATTCCACCTCGGCTCCCAACTCCAGGCCCAGGGCGTGCAGGCTGGCGTTGATCTGCTCCAGCGTGCTGCTGCCATATTGCTTGGCGTCACGCTGGCCGAACATGTTGAGATTGATGCCGTTGAGTACCAGGATTTTCATGATGTTGTGACCAGGTTGCGGGCCGGTTGCCAGTATAGGGTGGACGCGGCCACGGGCCGAGGTGCTTAGCTCCGGCTCAACAGATGCTTGAGGGCGAAATCCTCATCGGCGGCCTGTTCGACGAGCTCGTGGCGTTTGATCATGTCATACAGTTCGATGAAGTCGGCGCCAAACACCTGCGCCATGATCGGACAGCGCTGAAATTCGTCCAGCGCCGCCCCCAACTCCAGCGGCAGGCGGGCCTGCGCGGCATCGGCCACGCCAGCGCTGCGCTCGGGACCGGGCTCGATTTGCTGCTGCATGCCGATCAGGCCGGCGCCCAGCATCAGCGCCAAACTCAGATAGGGATTGGCGTCGCCACCGGGCAAGCGCTGCTCGACCCGGCGCTGGGCCGGACTGGAGTGCGGCACGCGAAAGGCCACGGTTCGATTGTCGAAGCCCCATTCGGCGCTGGCCGGAGAGGCGTCGGCGCGCCGCAGCCGAACATAGGAGTGCGCGTACGGCGCCAGGATCGCCATGGAAGCGCGCGCGCAGGCCTGCCAGCCGCCGATGAAATGCTGCAGCTGCGCGGACGGCGTGCCGTCGTCGGCGCTGAAGGGATTGGCGCCCTGCTCATCCGCCAGGCTGACATGCCAGTGCATGCCCGTGCCTGGTTCAGTGAGGTAGGGTTTGGCCATGAAGGTCGCCTGGCAGCCATGACGGCGCGCCAATTCCCGGGCCAGGCGCTTGAACCGGAACACGGCATCGGCCTGGGCCAGGGGTTCGCCGGGCGCCAGATTGACCTCGTATTGGCCCAGGGCCGACTCATGGCCATAGCCGGTGATCGGGATGCCCTGCATTTCGCAAGCGCTCCACAAGTCGTCGAAGAAGGGCGCGAAGGTCTGCGCCGTTTCGGCCGACGCCAGATCGTGCGAGCTTTCCACATGGGGCACGCGCGCGGACATGCCATGCGCCACCTGCAAGCCACCGTTGGCCAGCCGCTGCGGATGGACCAGAAAGAATTCCAGTTCCGGCGCCACCAGGGCTTGGTAACCGGCGTCCTTCAGGCGTGCCAGCACCCTCTTCAACAACTGTCTTACGGACAGATCGGCCACTTGGTAGTGCGCATGTCCGTCGGCGGCCAGAAATCGCGCGTCGATGTCGCAGACCACCGTGGCCGTGGGCACGCCGGCCAAGGGCTCGCGCACCAGCGTGGACCAGTCCGGGCGCAGTTCCATGTCGGGAAAGGTGGGCGGGAAGATGCGCTTGAACACGTCGGGCGGCTCGCCGCCGGTGACGGTCAGACCGAGGAGCAGCGAGGGCATCTTTGCGCCCAGGGTCTGGGCGAAACTGGCCCGGCTCATGAGCTTGCCCCGGGCCACACTGGTCAGATCGGCAAACACCAGTTCAACCCGACGCATGTCATGCGCTTGCAGCCAGGCCAGGGCGTCGATGGAAGAGGAAAGTTCAGGATGCATGCGCGATGAGTCTGGGCTTCAAATGACTTTGCGGTATGGGATGAAGCCCGTCTTGTCGGCAATGCGGTCGTACCGCAGCATCGCTGGCGCGTTGCTTGATGTCCACCTTGTCGAAAGCCTGATAAGCCTGCCATAAGGGCAGCCACTGCGCATGGCCTGTGGCGCGTGCCAAGCGGATCTTCATCGCCCTGCTCCTGAGATTCAGCATCAAAGCCAGGAGTGTAGTACTCCAACCCAGAAGTATCGAAACATGAAAGCGCGCCTTCGCACCCATGCCGTTGTTGCAAATGCTCGCCATAGCCGCCACCCTGGCCCTGTGTCTTGCCCAAGGCGCGGTCGGGCAGACCTTGCCCGCGCCCGAATCGGTGGAGATTGGCAAGCTGGGGCTGATGAGCACGTTTCCGCCCACGGACGGCCAGCGCGTCGATCTGAGCAATTCCTACAAGTACCCGCAACTGCGCTGGACCATGCAGCACCTGCGCGAACTGGTGCCCACGCACAACATCCGCCGCGGTGGCGCTGCGGTGTCGGCCCTGCCGCTGAACCTCAAACCGATTGGCAGCTTTGCCTTTGACGACGACAAGGGCAACAAGACCAGCATCGATGCGTGGTTCAAGTCCAGCTACGGTGACGCCATCGTGGTGCTGCACAAGGGTCGCATCGTGTACGAGCGCTATGACAACCAGATGCAGCCGTCAACGGCGCACCTGATGTTCTCCATGACCAAGTCCTTCACCGGCCTGATGGCGGCGCAGCTGGCGCACGACGGCAAGATCGACCCCGCCGCGCTGGTCACGCGCTACGTGCCCGAACTGGCCGGCAGCGCCTGGGGCGACATGCAGGTGCGCGAGGTCATGGACATGACCGGTGGCGTGCGTTTTCGCGAGGTCTATACCGACCCGAGCACCGAGATCTTTGGCTACAGCTGGGCCAGCGGCTTGCTGCCGCGCCCCGGCGGCTACCAGGGCAAGACCAACATCTATGACTTTTTGAAGACGCTGCAAAAGGAGGGCGAGCACGGCGCCGGCTTCACCTACCGCACGGTTCATTCGGAGGTGCTGGGCTGGATCGTGTCCCGGGCAACCCAGCGCCACTGGGCCGACTTGATGAGCGAGAACATCTGGCAAAAGCTGGGCATGGAAGAGGATGCCTATGTCATGGTGGACTCCGTGGGCACGCCGCTGCAGGGCGCCGGGCTCAACGCGAGCGCACGCGACCTGGCACGCTTTGGCGAAATGCTGCGCCGCGGTGGCGAATTCAATGGTCAGCGCATCTTTGACAAAGCCGTGCTCGACGAGACCTTTGTCCAGGGTGGTGACCGCGAGAAGTTCAAGGCCGGCGGCATGCCGTTTCGGCCCGGCTACAGCTACCGCAACCAATGGTGGATGCTGCACAACGCCGACGGCGCCTATGAGGCCTCGGGCATTCACGGCCAGATGATCCACATCAACCCGGCGGCCGAGATGGTCGTGGTCAAGCTGGCATCGCACCCGGTGGCGGGCGCTGGCTTCACGCACCCGATGACGCTCAAGGCCTGGGCGGCACTGGCGCTGGCGGTTCAGCAATAGCGCGCGGGCCGTCCCACTCGGCTTGACCCGCGTTGCCGACGCGCTGCTTGCGCCGACAGCGCGCCGGCGCAGTCCAAGCGCGGCCCTGGGCTGCGTCGCAGTGACGCGCTTGCTGGTAGAGTCATGCTGTGCCGAGGCCGAGCAGACCCGCTGATCTGCCTTGTTGCCGCATTTTTTCCCCTCTGGCGGCGCGTCCAGCGATCGATCACCTCGAAAGCGTCGCGCCACCACGAACCAGACGCCCTTTTCATGACCTTGTCGCGCCTCATCGCCCAGTTTGTCCGAGGCCATTGGCGCGCCTACGGGGTGTCGGCGCTGATGCTCGCCACCGTGGCCGCCCTGACCGCGTCGATTCCGCGCCAGGTCGGCGCGTTGGTGGACCAACTCGCTGCGGGTCACCTCGCTGAAGGCGCCCTGGCGCAACGCCTGGGCGTGCTGATTCTGGTGGGTGCGGCGATCTATTTCTTGCGCGTGGGCTGGCGCTTGCAGCTGTTTGCGGCGAGCTACCAGCTCGGCCTGCAATTGCGCACCCAGCTCTACCAGCGCCTGTGCCAGCAGGGCCCCAGCTTCTTCCAGACGCAGCGCACCGGTGACCTGATGGCCTTGGCCACGAACGACGTGGACGCGGTCGAGATGGCCTCGGGCGAAGCCATGCTGGCCGGCTTTGACGGATCGCTCACGCTGGTGATGGTGGTGGCGATGATGACGCTGGGCGTGGACTGGCGCCTGGCGCTGGCCGCGCTCTTGCCTTTTCCCTTCATGGCGCTGGCGTTCTGGCATATCTCGGAGCAAATCCACCGCGCCTCCAAGGATTCGCTGCAGGCCTTCAGCCGCCTCAACGACCACGTGCAGGAGACGCTGACCGGGGTGCGCACGCTGCGCGCGCTCGGTCTGGAGGCGCGCAGCGCGCAGACCTTTGCCGAGCTCGCCGAAAGCGCCGCCGCTGCCAGCCTGCGCGCGCAGCGCTGGGAGGCAGGCTACGAGCCCGCCGTGGGCATCGCGCTGGTGAGCGCCTCGGTGCTCACCTTGTCGCTGGGCGGCTATTTCGTCTGGCAGGGTGAGCTCAGCATCGGCACGCTCACGGCCTTCTCCATGTACCTGGGCCAATTGATCTGGCCGATGTTTGCTGCGGGCTGGGTGCTGTCGCTGCTGGAGCGCGGGCGCGCCGCCTGGGGCCGCCTGCAGCCGGTGCTGCACGCCCCCTTGTCGATCGATGACCACGGCCGTGTGGCACTCGTGACACCCGGCGTGCTGCGCTTTGACGGCGTGCAACTGCGCTACGCAGGGCAGCAGCACGACGCCTTGAGCGAGGTCTCGTTCCAGCTGCCCGCGGGCGACACCCTGGGCATCGTCGGCCCCACCGGCGCGGGCAAGTCCAGCGTCGTGCGGCTGATCCTGCGCCAGTACGCGCCGAGCGCGGGCGCCCTGTCGTGGAACGCTGTCGCGCTGGACGACTATGCGCTCGAAGCGCTGCACGGCGCCATCAGCTGGGTGCCACAGGAGCCGTTCCTGTTCTCCTCCACCGTCGCCGCCAACATCGGCTTGAGCAAGCCCGGCGCCACGCGCGCTGAAATTGAAAACGCCGCGCGCGCAGCCTGCATCCACGACGAAATTTTGCGTTTCCCGCTGGGCTACGAGACCCCCGTGGGCGAGAAGGGCGTGACGCTTTCGGGTGGCCAGCGCCAGCGCGTGGCGATTGCACGCGCGCTGCTCACGGATGCGCCGCTGCTGCTGCTCGACGACGCCTTGTCGGCCGTGGACACGCAGACCGAAACCCAGATCCTGAGCCACCTGCGCGATGCGCGGCGCGGTCGCAGCGTCATCATCGTGAGCCACCGCCTGAGCTCGGTGCTCGACGCCCAGCAGATTCTGGTGCTGCAGCACGGCCGCGTGACCGAGGCCGGCAGCCACGCCGAGCTGGTCGAACGAGGAAATGGCCCCCACGCTTCGCTGCCCCCCGCGGGGGCCGTCAACGCCTTGGGGCGGCCCGGCGGCGTTGGCCCCCACGCTTCGCTGCCCCCCGCAGGGGCCGTCAACGCCTTGGGGCGGCCCGGCGGCGTTGGTTGGTACGCCAGCCAATGGCGCTACCAGCAACTGGAGGCCAGCCTTGCAACCGAAGCCTAGTTCGCCCCCGTCCGCGCCGCGCAACACGCGCCAGGCCGTGGCGCTGCTGCTGCGCGCCGCCGCACCGGAAAAGCGCCATCTCTGGCACGGCACGCTCTGGCTGGTGCTGGCCGCCGCACTGGAGTCGCTGGGCCCGCTGCTGGGCAAGCAGCTCATCGACCAGCACCTGCTGCCGCGTCACATGGATCTGGCGCGCATGGCGCTGCTGCTGGGCGGCATCCTGGCCGTGGGCGTGAGCGCCAGCCTGTTGCGCTACTACCAGCTCACACGCTTTGCCGGCGTGGCCATGCGCTCGGTGCGGCGTTTGCGCGAGCAGGTTTACAGCCATGTGCTGCGCCTGCCGATGGCCTTCTTCGACAAGGCCATCACCGGTCAGCTGGTGAGCCGCGTGACGAACGACACCGAGCAGGTGAAGAACCTGTACGTGCAGGTGCTGTTCGTCATGCTCGACAGCTCCATCGTGGTGATCGGCGCGATGGCGGCCATGGCCTGGCTGGACTGGCGCCTGATGCTGATCGTGCTGCTGCTGATTCCGGCCGCGGGCGTGATCGTCTGGTTCTACCAGCGCGCCAGCGCACCGGCCGTGGCCCGGGCGCGGGAAAAGCGCAGCGACATCAACGCCCAGATGGCCGAGTCAATTTCCGGCATGGCGGTGTTGCAGGCCTGCAATGCCGAGGAGCGCTTTCGCGCGCGCTTCCTCGGCACCAATGAGCAGCACTACCGGGCCCGACTGGACGAGCTGCGCGCCAACGCCTGGCTGCTGCGCCCGATGCTCGACCTGATCAACGTGCTGCTGCTGGTGCTGGTGATCTACGGCTTTGGCCAGCGCCAGCTCTCGGGCATCGAGGTCGGCATCCTGTACGCCTTTGTCAGCTACATCGGGCGCGTGGTCGATCCGCTGATCCAGATCACGCTGCAGTTCAGCCAACTGCAGCAGGCGGTGGTGGCGGCTTCGCGCGTGAACACGCTGCTGCAGGAGGCGCTGCCGCCCACCGTGGGCGGGGCGCAGCGCATCGCGCAGGGTCAGCTCAGTCTGCGCGACCTGAGCTTTGGCTACGCGGCGCAACACCCGGTGCTGCGCGACTTGAATCTGGACATTCCTGCAGGTGCCTTTTACGGCGTGGTGGGCCACACCGGCAGCGGCAAGTCCACGCTGTTGAGCCTGCTGCTGCGCTTTTACGCGGCGCAGTCCGGGCGCATCACCATCGATGGCACGCCGCTGGCGGCCTTCAGCGATGCGGACTTCCGCGCCGACGTGGGGCTGGTGCCGCAGGACCCGTTCCTGCTGGCGGCCAGCGTGCGCGAGAACATCGCCATGGGGCGCCGCCTGAGTGACGCGCAGATCGAGACCGCAGCGCGCGCCGCGCACTGCCACGACTTTGTGCTGCAACTCGAGCACGGCTATGACACGCCGCTGGGCGAGGGCGGAGCGCGGCTCTCGGTCGGGCAAAAGCAGCTCATCGCGATTGCGCGCGCGCTGGCCGCACAACCGCGCATCCTGTTCCTGGACGAGGCCACGGCGCACATCGATTCCGAGACCGAGCAGATCGTGCAGGTCGCGCTCAACGAGTTGCGCGGACGTGTGACCCTGATCGCCATCGCGCACCGCTTGTCCACGATCCGCGACGCCGACCGCATCATCGTGCTGAACCACGGGCGCATTCAGGAGCAAGGAGCGCACGCCGAACTGATGGCCATGGAGGGCGGGATCTACCAGCGCCTGTACGCGATGCAGCAGCTCGGGGAATGAACGCCGCCGCGCCGCCAAGGGTAAAGATGTGTATCCGTTGGCCCGCCGCGTCGGCGCAAACGCGCTGGGGGCCGTTGTAGAGAGGTTCCCACCATCGAAAGAGCCTCATGAACAAGCTTCTCGTCTTGCTTTTCGCCGCCGCCGCGGTCAGCTCCGCCGGCGCCGCCACCAATGTGGGCGTGTCCATCGACATCAACCAGCCCGGCGCCTACGGCCGCATCCACATCGGCAACGTGGCCCCGCCGATGGTGGTCTATCCCCAGCCGGTGATCATCACGCAAACGCCCATGGCCGTGCAGCAGCAGCCGATCTACCTCTATGTGCCCCCAGGTCACCAGAAGCACTGGGCCAAGCACTGCGCGCGCTACAACGCCTGCGGCCAGCCGGTCTATTTCGTGCAGGAAAGATGGGTGCGGGAGCGCTATCAGCAGCATCAGCGCGATGCGCAACGCGACCGGCGCGAACACGAACGTGGCCACGGTGAAGCGCGCGAGGGTGACGCGCGGCGTTGATGTAGCGCCGTCAGGACGCACTGCTGACGCGCAAGTTGCCAGGATGACAAGGTCATGGGGTTTGCGCGCATCGGCGCCGGCGCGCGTAAGGGTATATTCTGTGC
>CAIMSP010000119.1 GCA_903844215.1 uncultured beta proteobacterium
CCCCTTCTTGATTGAAAAATTCCCTGGAGTTCCAAAACCAAAATCGACTACGATTCGTGCGCATTCCCGTGCGTACTCAACCGGCTGTGTGTCCACTTATCTTTCGGGAAATGCTGTACAGACCAACCGAGCCACTTCTCTGCTTCAAGTACTGCTCCACCTTTGACAGCACCGGCCAAGGCAACGGGAACCGCTCGGTCAAACTTCCATTGGAACTTCCGTTGGAACTTCCGTTGGAACTGCCAGGCGGGCCTTCTGTCCACGCAGCGAGTCCTTCGACAATGCGCCTCGCCGCCGCCGAATCCAGGTCATCGCCGTGGTGTTTTCGAACTGAAAAAATAAAGCTTGTATCGCTTGGTACTCAAGGCCGCTTTGCGCCATCAGTTGCTGCCAACCGAGGGCTTCCCAGATATGGGCATCGATCCACGCGCATAAGGCATCGAATTCTTGCTTTTGAATCTCAGGGCGATTTCGCTGAGATCTCAGGTTTTCCGGGGGTTTGAATCGAAACATTTTTTTCAAGGTTCGTACACGACGCGGGATGCTATTGCAATAACCTGCATCGGTCTAGCGCGACAGCACCGGAGAAACCCGCTAAGGGTAAACACCTCCAGCAAGCTACTTCGAAAAAAACCCGAGCGTGCGCCGTGGAACAAGGGGAACTCGTCGGCCCGTGTGCAACCGGTTTGGGGGAAACGTCGCGGCAAGGGTCGATGTCGGCACTGGGAACCCTGCAGAATCACCGGCGGCTGGCGGCTGGATTTGAACTGCGCAGTTGCCGCCGCAACAAGTGACTGTCCCCTTGACGTTTGGCTTCAGGCGCCGTGCACCAAGCAACACCGTGCCAGCAAGGATAGCTTATCGTATGCAGTATCGGCCGCTGTGGCCATGAACCACGACACCTATGCCAACACTCCATATCAACGGAAAAGACACGCTGGTCGATGCCGATGCGAATACGCCCATGCTGTGGGCGCTGCGTGACACGCTGGGCCTGAGCGGCACCAAGTTCGGCTGCGGCGCGGCCTTGTGCGGCGCCTGTACCGTGCATGTGGATGGGGTGGCAACGCGTTCCTGCGTCACGCCGCTCTCCGCTGTGGTCGGCAAAAAGATCACCACGATTGAAGCCATCGCCAGCGACAAGGTCGGCCTGGCCGTGCAAAACGCCTGGATTGCGCACGATGTGGCGCAATGCGGTTATTGCCAGAGTGGCCAGGTCATGAGCGCCACGGCCTTGATCAAGGGCAACGCAAAGCCCAGCGATGCCGATATCGACGAGGCCATGGCGGGCAACATCTGTCGCTGCGGCACTTACGCTCGCGTGCGCAGCGCCATCCACGCCGCTGCGGCGAGCCTGGCTTAACCCCACACGAGGACATCAGCATGCATTTCGACTCTGCCTTCGGTGAACTTGCCCATCAATTACCCAAAGGGCTGCTGGCCCGCATGGGCCTTGAGCAAAGCGCTGCTCAAAAGAGCGCATCAGCCGCCCTGCCCCGGCGCCAGTTTCTCAAAATGAGCGTGGCCTCGGGCTTTGCGCTGGGTGCCTATGCGCACGTGGCCGGCGCTCAAAGCGCCGCAACCCCTGCGGCCGCACTCAAAGCCTTTGAGCAACCCGCTGCCTTTGTGCGCATCGACAAGGACGGCACGGTCACGGTGGCGGTCAATCGGCTGGAATTCGGCCAGGGTGTGCTGACGGCGCTGCCGATGATTCTGGCCGAGGAGCTCGATGCCGACTGGGCCCTGGTGCGCGGCGTGCATGGCGACGCCGATGGCGCCTATGTCGATCCACTCTTTGGCATGCACCTGACCGGTGGCTCGGGCTCGATCAAGCATTCCTACACCCAGTACCGCGAGTTGGGCGCACGCACCCGCGCCATGTTGCTCGCGGCCGCAGCGGCGCATTGGGGCGTCGAGCCCGCCGCCCTGCGCACCGAAAGCGGCAAGGTGCTGGGTCCGGGTGGCCAGTCCCTGGCCTATGGGGATCTGGCCGAGGCCGCCATGAAAATGCCGGTGCCGCAAAAGGTGGCGCTCAAGGATGCCAAAGACTTCCGCATCATCGGCAAGGCCACACCGCGACTCGATGGGCGCGCCAAATCGACGGGTGCACAAGGCTATGGCGTGGACCTGCGGTTGCCCGGCATGCTCACCGCTGTGGTCATGCACCCGCCGGTGTTTGGCGCCAAACTCAAATCCGTGGATGACACGGCGGCCAAGGCCGTCCCCGGCGTGCAAGCCGTGTTGCGCATGCCCACCGACCGTGGCGGCGAAGGGGTCGCGGTGCTGGCGCAAGGCTATTGGGCCGCCAAGCAGGGGCGCGATGCGTTAAAGCTGGAATGGGACAGCACGGCGGTGGAGCGGGTGGACAGCGTGGCGCAGCTGGCGAGCTATCAGGCGCTGGCAAAAACCACCGGCCGGGTGAAATTCAATGCGGACATGAGCCCCTTGGCCACGGCGCCGAAGAAGATCAGCGCCGAGTTCACTTTCCCCTACCTGGCCCACGCGCCCATGGAGCCGCTCAATTGCACGGTGCAGCTCAGCGGCCAGGGGGCGAACGCCAAAGTCAATTTGTGGCTGGGCACGCAGATGCCGGGTTTCGATGCCATGGCCGCAGCCAAGGTACTGGACGTGCCAGCAAACCAGGTCAAGGTCAACGTGCAGATGGCCGGCGGTGGTTTTGGTCGGCGCGGCGTGCCCACGGCAGACTACGTGGTGGAAGCCTGTACCGTGGCCAAAGTCGCGCGCGCGGCCGGCCTAGAGGCGCCGGTGCGGGTGATGTGGAGCCGTGAGGACGACATCAAGGGCGGCCACTACCGTCCCATGCATGTGCACCGCGCCGAGATCGGCTTCGATGCCAAGGGCCGGGTGCTGGCCTGGGATCATGTGGTGGTGGGGCAGTCCATTGCCCAGGGCACGCCGTTTGAAGGTTTCATGATCAAGGACGGCATCGACAACACGGCGCTCGAGGGCCTGCGCGACCCTTACGACGTGCCCATGCGCCTCTCGGTGCACCATCCCAAGGTCAACGTGCCGGTGCTCTGGTGGCGCAGTGTGGGCTCCACCCATACCGCCTACGTCATGGAGACGCTGATCGACGAAATTGCCCGCGCGACCGAGCAGGACCCGGTGGCCTATCGACTGCAATTGCTGGGCGACAAACACCCGCGCCACAAGGCGGCCTTGATGCTCGCGGTGCAACAGTCGGGTTATGGCAAACGCCAACTGCCCGCCGGCCAGGCCTGGGGCGTGGCGGTGCATGAATCGTTTGACACCGTCGTGGCCTACGTGGCCGAAGCCTCCGTGCGCAACGGCGTGCCCAAGCTGCACGCCGTCACGGCCGGCGTGCATTGCAATCTGGCGGTCAACCCCAAGACCATCGAGGCCCAGGTTCAGGGCGCGGCGCTGATGGCCCTGGGCACCTGCCTGCCGGGTGCGGCCATCACCTTCAAGGATGGCCTGGTCGAGCAGAGCAATTTTTCCGACTACGTCGTGGCGCGCATGCCCGATATGCCACGCATGGCCGTGCATATCGTGCCCAGCGCCGATGCGCCCACCGGCATGGGCGAGCCGGGTCTGCCGCCGCTGGCACCGGCCTTCGCCAATGCCATCGCCCAACTCACCGGCAAGACGCCGCGTGGCTTGCCCTTCAAGCTGGCTTGAACCATGGAAAGCCTGGACCTGCGCGTATTGGCGGACGCCTTGCAATGGCGCCGGGCCGGCCATGGCGTCACGCTGGTGACCGTGGTCGAGACCTGGGGCAGCGCGCCGCGCCCTCCCGGCGCGCTGCTGGCCGTGCGCGACGATGGCGTGGTGAGCGGTTCGGTGTCCGGGGGCTGTGTCGAGGACGACCTGATTGCGCAGACCCAGGCCGCCAGACAAGGCCCTGGCGGCGCCCCGTCCCGCGCCATGGATCGGCCCTCCATGCTGGCCTATGGCGTCAGCAAGGAGGAGGCAGCGCGCTTTGGTTTGCCCTGTGGCGGCACCCTGCGTCTGGTGCGCGAACCGCTGCTGGACACGAGCTGGATCGAATCTCTGCTGGAGCGCACGGCGCGGCATGAACTGGTCGCGCGACACCTGACCCTGGCCAGCGGCGAGGTGCGTTTGCTGCCGGCCGTGCGCGGACAGGCCATGCACTTTGACGCCAGCGTGCTGTGCTGCGTGTTCGGCCCCACCTGGCGGCTGCTGTTGATCGGTGCGGGACAGTTGTCGCAGGCCGTGGCGCAGCTGGCCTTGATGCTGGATTTCGAGGTGCTGGTGTGCGACCCCCGGGACGAATATGCCGCGACGCTGCGCCTGGAAGGCGTGACGCGGCTGCCGGGCATGCCCGACGATGTGGTGCGGGCGCTGGTGCCCGATGCGCACACCGCCATCGTGGCCCTCACGCACGACCCCAAGCTGGACGACATGGCCTTGATTGAAGCCCTGCAGTCCAACGCTTTTTACGTCGGCGCCCTGGGCTCGCGGCGCAATCAGCAAACCCGCAAGCAGCGCTTGGCTGAGCACTTTGATCTGTCGCCAGACCAGTTGGCGCGTCTGCACGGTCCGGTGGGCTTGGCCCTGGGCGGCAAAACGCCAGCGGAAATTGCGGTCTCGATCATCGCTGAAATGGTGCAGCTGAAAAATCGCGTCACGGCGAGCGCCGACGCGGTTCACGCCACCCCGACGACGGCGGCTTGCGTGCCGCGCTGAAGCAAAAAAGAACGCTGGCCTTCAGACGCGCTCGACGATGAGCGCGATGCCCTGACCCACGCCGATGCACATGGTGGCCAGCGCGTAGCGGCCGCCGCTGCGCTGCAACTGGTTCACGGCCGTGGTCACCAGGCGCGCGCCGCTGGCGCCCAGCGGGTGGCCCAGGGCGATGGCGCCGCCGTTGGGGTTGACGCGGGCGTCGTCGTCGGCCAGACCCAGGTCGCGCAGCACGGCCAGGCCTTGTGCGGCAAAGGCTTCATTGAGTTCGATCACGTCCATCTGCGCCAGGCTCAGGCCGGTGAGCTGCAGCACTTTGCGCGTGGCCGGCGCCGGACCAAAACCCATGATGCGCGGCGCCACGCCGACGCAGGCCATGCCGACCACCCGTGCCCGTGGCGTCAGGCCGTGGCGCGCGGCGGCGGCTTCGCTGGCGAGCAGCAGCGCGCAGGCGCCGTCGTTGATGCCCGAGGCGTTGCCCGCCGTCACACTGCCCTCGGGGCGCACCACGCCCTTGAGTTGGGCCAGGGCTTCGAGCGAGGTGGCGCGGGGATGCTCGTCCTGGGTCACCACAAGGGCATCGCCCTTCTTTTGCGCGATCGTCACGGCGCTGATCTCGGCGTCGAAATATCCGCTTTGCTGGGCGCGCAGGGCATTGAGCTGCGAGCGCAGCGCCATGCGGTCCTGGGCCTCGCGTTCAATGCCGAATTCGCGCGCCACGTTTTCCGCCGTCTCGGGCATGGAGTCCACGCCAAAGCGCTCCTTCATCAGGCGATTCACAAAGCGCCAGCCCATGGTGGTGTCGTACACCGCGTTGCTGCGGCTAAAGGCGCTCTCGGCCTTCGGCATGACGAAGGGCGCGCGGCTCATGCTCTCCACGCCGCCGGCAAACATCAGCTCGGCTTCGCCGCAGCGGATGGCGCGCGCCGCGCTACCCACCGCGTCCAGGCCCGAGCCGCACAGGCGGTTCAGCGTGGCGCCCGGCACTTCCTGGGGCAGGCCGGCCAGCAGCAGCGACATGCGCGCCACGTTGCGGTTGTCTTCGCCCGCCTGATTGGCGCAGCCGTAGATCACGTCGCTCACCGCGCCCCAGTCCACGCTGGGGTTGCGCGCCATCAGCGCCTTCAAGGGGATGGCGCCGAGGTCGTCGGTGCGCACGCCCGACAGGGCGCCGCCATAGCGGCCAAAGGGGGTGCGAACGGCGTCGCAGATGAAGGCTTGGATCATGAAAAACTCCTTCCAAAGAATGAACTTCAGGCGCGTTGGCGCAGCCAGGGGCTGACGCGGTAGCGCTCGCCGCGGTAGTGCGCATCCAGCGCGTCGAGCAGGCGCACGACGGCGCCCACATCCCAGCGCGCCAGCCATTCAAAGGGGCCGGCCGGATAGTTCACGCCCAGTTTCATGGCGGCGTCGGCGCCCTGCTCGGTGCACACGCCCTGCTGCACGGCGTCGGCGGCTTCGTTGATCAGCATCGCCAGCGTGCGCGCCACCACCAGGCCGGGGCTGTCGGCCATGCGCTGCGGCGCAAAGCCCAGCCGCTGCAACCAGGCCGGCGCGGCCTGCGCCCAAGCCGCGCTGGCATGCAGCGAGGGCGTCCAGGCGAGTGCGCCGGCGCCGCCCAAGGGCCAATCGAACAGCGCGACCTCGGCGCCCAGCTGGGTCGCGGTGCGGCCGTCGCTCAGGCGCAGTTGCGCGCCGTCCACTTCCAGTCCGACCCAGTCGCTCGCCGGCAGGCGTTCAAAGGCCACACCGGCCTGCTGCAGCGCGTCGGCAAAGCGCTCGGCCACGGCGCCGGCGCCGTGCAGACCAAGCCGCTGCGCCGCCGCCACGGCCAGCAGCGCCAAGCTGGCGGCCGCCGGCTTGACGGCACCGTCCCGGTAGTCGAAAAATCCGCGTCCCGACTTGCGCCCCAGCAAGCCGGCATCGACCATCTCGCGCTGCACCAGCGAGGGCACGTAGCGCTTGTCGAAGAAGTTGGCAACGAACACCGACTGCGTCACGGAAAAATTGGTGTCGTGCCCGATCAGGTCCATCAGCTCGCACGGCCCCATGCGAAAGCCCGCTGCGCGCAAGCAGGCGTCGAGCAGCGCCGCCGGGGCGGCCTGCTCCTGCAGCAGCGCCAGGGTCTCGGCGTAATAGGGGCGCGCGATGCGGTTCACGATGAAGCCGGGCGTGGAGCGCGCGTGCACCGCCACCTTGCCCCAGGCGCCGGACAGGTCGAAGATGGCCTGGGCCACGGCCGGCTCGGTCTGCAAGCCCGACACCACCTCGACCAGCTTCATCAGCGGCACCGGGTTGAAGAAGTGCATGCCCACGAGCCGCCCCGGCTGCTGCAGCCCCTGGGCGATGGCCGTGACCGAGATGGACGAGGTGTTGCTGGCCAGGATGCAGTCGGCGCCCACGATGGCTTCGAGTTGCTGGAACAGAGCGCGCTTGGCGTCGAGCTGCTCCACGATGGCTTCAACCACCAGGCGCACCTTGGCGGCCGCTGGCAGAGACTCGATGGCGCTGATGCGCGCCAGCGCCTGCGCGGCGACGTCGGCCGCGATCTTGCCCTTGGCGACCAAGCGGTCCAGGGTCTGGCCGAGCTGTTCCCTGGCATCCAAAGCCGCACCGGCGCGGGCGTCGTACAGCAGCACTTCGTGACCCGCAAGCGCTGCGACTTGCGCGATGCCCGCGCCCATGATGCCGGCGCCCACCACCAACAGCGGCGCGTTCGTCAATTCTTGTTTCATTCTTGGGCTGTCCAGGGTGCGGGCCGCTTGGCTAAAAACGCGGCAAAGCCGGCGCGCGCCTCCTCGGTGCCGCGCACGCGGCTGATGGTCTGGGCGCACAGTTCGCGCACCGGCGCGGTCACCGCAGCGACCTGGAGCTGCGCATACAGTTGCTTGATTTCGCGTTGCGCGTTCGGCCCGCCCGCCAGCAGCTCGGCGACCGTGGCGTCCACGGCGGCGTCGAGCGCGTCCAGCGCCGTGCGCTGCTGCACCAGGCCCAGGGCCAGCGCCTGATCCGCGTTGAAGCGAGTCGCGCTCAGCGCCAAACGCTTGGCCTGGCGTGGGCCCACGGCGTTCACCAGATAGGGGGCGATCACCGCCGGCAAGATGCCAAAGCGCGCTTCACTGACGCTGAACGAGGCGTTGTCGGCCGCGATCGCGATATCGCAGGCGCAGGCCAGGCCGACCCCTGCGCCCAGGGCCGCGCCCTGGATGCGCGCCACCGTGGGCTTGGCGCAGTTGTCGATGCTCCAGAGCATGGCGGCAAAGCGGCGTGCGTCTTGCAGGTTCCATTCGGGCGACGCCAGACTGGCGCGCTGCATCCACTGCAGGTCCGCGCCGGCGCTGAAGTGCTTGCCCGCCCCCGCCAGCACGATCACGCGCACGCTGTCGTCCTGCGCCAGTTGCGTGAAGGCGGCATCGAGCTGCGCAATCATGGCCTCGTCAAAGGCGTTGAACACGCTCGCCCGCGCCATCGTGACCTGCGCCACGGCAGCGGCGCGCCGCGAGACGATCACGGTCGCGTCGGCGCCCATCAGTAGGTCTCCAGATGCAGTCGGCCTTCGCGCTTGAGCGCCGCGCCCAGGCTGTCCCAGGACAGGCCCGCGTGCTGCGCCAGGTCGCGCAGCGCCAGCAGCACGCCCTCCTCCATGCTCTTGAGTCCGCACACAAAGAAGCAGGTGTTGGGGTCGGCCAGCAGCACGGCCAGATCGGCCGCGCGTTCGCGCATCGCGTCCTGCACGTAGCGTTTGGGCTGGCCGGGCGTGCGCGAGAAGGCAAAGTTGATGTCGATGAAGTCCTTGGGCAGGTTTTGCAGCGGACCGAAGTAGGGCAGCTCTTCCTTGGTTCTGGCGCCAAAGAACAGCATCAGTTTTCCGCCCTCGAACTTGCCTGATTGGCGCAGGCGGCGGCGCCACTCGGTCATGGCGCGCATGGGCGCCGAACCGGTGCCGGTGCAGATCATCACGATGTGCGAGCGCGGGTGGTTCGGCATCAGGAAGCTGGCCCCAAACGGCCCGATCACCTGGACCTTGTCGCCGACCTGAAGGTCGCACAGGTAGTTCGACGCCACGCCGCGCACGGCCTGGCCCTGGTGGTCTTCGAGCACGCGCTTGACCGTCAGCGACAGGTTGTTGTAGCCGGCGCGCTCGCCGTTGCGCGCGCTCGCAATCGAGTACTGGCGTGCATGGTGGGCGCGGCCCTGGGCATCGGCGCCGGGGGGCAGGATGCCGATCGACTGGCCTTCGAGCACCGGCAAGGGCATGAGGCCAAAGTCGAGCACGATGTGGTGCGTGTCGTAGTCGCGACCCACGGCGGTCACGCGCACATTGCCCGCGACCGTGGCGAGGATGAATTTGTGTTCCGATTTCGGACCATAGAGCTGGGTATAGGCGTGTGCTGCCGACCAGGGCGGCAGCGTGGCGCCGTAGGCATTGGCTGGCAACAACACCTCGACGCCGCAGGCGCTGGGGGCCAATGGGGTGCTGTGCGCGCTGGCCAGCGCTGCGTCGGGGACCAGACCGGCCGCGCTCAGTTGCTGCGTCGTCAACTCGGCCGGCAGGTCGTCCCAGCTCAACTGCTGGGCCGGCGTGTAGGCCAAGGCGCGCGGCAACGCACGCCAACTGTCGATCGCGCCCGTGGGGCAGGGCGAGATGCAGGCCATGCAGAGGTCGCACTTTTCGGCGTCCACCACGTAGTTGCGCGAGTCGTGCGTGATCGCCTGCACCGGGCAGATGGCTTCACAGGTGTTGCAGCGGATGCAGATCTCCGGATCGATCAGATGCTGCTTGAAGGCGGGGGTATGACTTTGTTCCATGAGGCTCTTGCGTGTGCCTTCGCTGCGTCACGCCCTCGGGCTCGAGGGCGTGGGCAAAGGGCTTGGCTCAATTAAACCGCACGTACTCGAAGTCGGTGGGTTGACGGTTAATGCCCATCACCGGGGGCGCAATCCAGTTGGCAAACTTGCCGGCGTCCACCACGCGGCCCATCAGGCTGGCGACGAAGGCGCGGTCGCTCTCGCTGGGCAGCCACTGGTCCACGTGCGACGCCCATTCAGCCTCGGACAGCACGCGGCCTTCGGGCGAGACCTTGACCTTGGCCAGGGCGCCGATGTTGCGGTGAAAGGCCTTGTGTGGCGCCTTGAGTTTGAAGGGAATGCCGGCCTTTTCGAGCACCCGGTTCCAGCGGCCGACGCCGCCGACCGAATCGGCAATGTAGTCGTCGCGCAGCACTTCGTTGAGCGCGTTGAGCATGGGCACTTCCTTGTCCACCAGTTGGCCACCTTGCACCGCCAGCACCTTGTAGGTCGAGCCCTTGAGCAGGTGGTCGTCCAGGCGCTTGCCTTCCTCGTAGCGGCCCTTCAAGCCGGTGGTGTAGAAGGTGGCGGCGTTGCTCGATTCGTCCGAGCCAAACAGGTCGATGGTGACGCTGAAATGGAAGTTCAGGTAGCGCTGCAGTGTGGGCAGATCGATCACGCCGGCCGCGCGCAGCTTGCCCACGTCGTCGGTCTTCATCTCGTTCATCGCGGCGCAAGTGCGCGTGATGATGCGCGAGATGCCGCTCTCGCCCACGAACATGTGGTGCGCCTCCTCGGTCAGCATGAACTTGGTGGTGCGCGCCAGCGGATCGAAGCTGGATTCGGCCAGCGCGCAGAGCTGGAACTTGCCGTCGCGGTCGGTGAAATAGGTGAACATGAAGAAGCTCAGCCAATCCGGCGTTTCTTCGTTGAAGGCTTGCAGGATGCGCGGGTTGTCTTCCTGGCCGCTGCGCCGCTGCAGCAAGGCCTCGCCTTCCTCGCGGCCGTCGCGGCCGAAGTACTTGTGCAGCAGATAGACCATGGCCCACAGATGCCGGCCCTCTTCCACGTTCACCTGGAACAGGTTGCGCAGGTCGTACTGGCTGGGACAGGTCAGGCCCAGATGGCGCTGCTGCTCCACCGACGCGGGCTCGGTGTCGCCTTGCGTGACGATGATGCGGCGCAGATTCGCGCGGTATTCGCCGGGGATGTCCTGCCAGGCGTCTTCACCGAGGTGGTCGCCGAAATGGATCTTGCGGTCCTGCTCGGCCGGGTTCAGGAAGATGCCCCAGCGGTAGTCGGGCATTTTCACGTGGCCGAACTGGGCCCAGCCCTGCGGATCGACGCTCACCGCCGTGCGCAGATAGACGTCGAAATTTTGCGAGTCGTCCGGACCCATGTCGCCCCACCACTTGAGGTAGTTGGGCTGCCATTGCTCCAGCGCACGTTGCAGCGTGCGGTCTTCGCTCAGGTTCACGTTGTTCGGGATCTTGTCGTTGTAGTTGATGCTTGTCATGCTGTTTCCTTGTGGGTGAAATGAATTCGTTAAACGCGGTTCCAGTCGAACACCGCTTTGTCGCCCTTGCCATAGACCTTGAGCGCACCGCGTTCGCCCACGGCGTTGGGGCGCTGGAAGACCCAGTTCTGCCAGGCCGTGAGACGCCCGAAGATGCGCGTGAACATGTTCTCGGGGCCGTTGAAGCGCAGGTTCGCCTCCATCGCCGTGAGGGCGTCGGGCGACATCGAGACGCGCTCTTCGATGGCCATGCGCAGCTCGTCGGCCCAGTCGATGTCGTCGGGGTTGGAAGTCACCAGGCCGAGCGCGAAGGCGGCGTCGGCGTCCAGCGCCTGACCCGATTGCGCGCGCACCGCGTCCAGGGCCGCGGTCTCGTTGTAAAAGCGCCGTCCCAGTCGGCTCTGGGCGGTGACCATGGGATACAGGCTGAAGTTGGCCTGGCTCACGGCGATCTTGGGCGAGCGGGCTTCATCGTCGGGCAGCAGCAACTGGTAGCTGCGGTCGCAGGCCAGCGCCAGCTCCAGCAGCGTGCCGGCAAAGCACGAGCCCGGCTCGATCAAGGCAAACAGGCTGCGCGAGCTCAGGTCCAGGCGGCTCAGGGTACGGCGCAGCAGGCCGATGGTTTCGCGCACCAGCCAATGCTCGCGGTGTGCCAGCAGCGTGGCGTCCAGCGCCAGCACGGCGGCGACGTCGCCTGAGGTCTTGATGAGCCAGGTGCCGATCTCGGTCTCGTGGGTGCGCAGTTGCAGGATCGCGTCCTCCAACTCGCGCGCCATGGCCAGCGGATACCAGTCGGCGCCCGCCATCTGGATCGCGGCCAGGTCGGCCGGCTGCACGCCGGCGGGCCCCTTCACGGTGATGCTGGCAGTGCGCTTGGCGCGGTCGATCTCCACGTCCACATGGGCATAGCGCAGGGCGTCGGCTTCGAGCACGCGCTGCAGCGGCTTCAAGCTCACACCCACGCCATCGGCCGGGCGATCGCTCAGCGCCGCCAGCGCCAGCGCCCGTTCCTGCACTTTTTGCGCAAACACGGCCGGCTTGGCCACCGCGTCCACCAGGCGCCAGTCCACGGCCTTGACGCCGCGCACGCCTTCGACGCTGGTGCAAAACAGATCCGCCAGATCGTGCCTGACGTGGCGCTTGTCGGTGATGCGGGTCAGGCCGCCGGTGCCGGGCAGCACGCCCAGCAGCGGCACCTCGGGCAGGCTCACGGCGCTGGAGCGGTCGTCCACCAGGACGATCTCGTCGCAGGCCAGGGCCAGTTCGTAGCCGCCGCCGGCACAGGCGCCGTTCACGGCGGCGAGAAACTTCAGTCCGGAGTGGCTGGAAGAGTCTTCCAGGCCGTTGCGCGTTTCGTTGGTGAACTTGCAGAAGTTCACCTTCCAGGCATGGCTGGAGACACCCAGCATGAAGATGTTGGCGCCCGAGCAGAACACCTTCTCCTTGGCACTGGTCACGACCACGGTGCGCACTTCGGGATGCTCACACCGGATGCGCCCGATGGCGTCGTTGAGTTCAATGTCCACCCCCCGGTC
>CAIMSP010000120.1 GCA_903844215.1 uncultured beta proteobacterium
TCGGCAATGACGCCGGGGACGCGGCAGAAATCGTCCCAGATAGAAGGGCCCTTGCCGTCGGCAGATGCTGCGCCCTCGATCTGGAACGCGCTGGTGGCCACGCCCCAGGTGAAGTCTTGCGGGAAGTCGGATTTGGAAATCGAATCGGTCATGGGCTTAGGAACAGTTGGCATGAAGGCCAGCCGCGCACGGCGCCGGCGTTGAGACCGTCAATCAGACGGCGCGAAGCCGCTTTGCTGCGGCCTACCATCACGAGGTTCTCGATGGCTGCTTCGCTCGTCGAAGACATCCTTGTGTGGATGCTTGCTGTCGGCGCATCCTGCGATCGCTGGCAAAAAAAAGGACCCGGTTGGTCGTGACAACCGGGTCCTTCACTTCACGCCACCCCTCAGAACTTGTAGTTCACCCCCGCAAGCAGTTGGCGGCCGTAGTAATAGCGATAGTTGGGCACCAATTGCGTTGGATCTGGGATGTTGTTCCCGACCCCGGCCGAGTGCTGGTCCTGTGTAGGATGGTTGCTGACGTTGTTCACCTGCAGCATCAGTGACAAGCCTTTGTAGGCGCCATTTTCAAACGCATACCCCATCTGGATGTCCACCACGCGGTCCGCGTCCTGCTGGCGCGTGGTGTTGTTGCCGTAGATGTCACGCGTGGTGGCCGTGAACGGTGCGCGGTAGCGCTCGCTGACACGGGCCGAGAAGCCGGATTTTTCGTAATACACGGTGATGCTGTCCGAGGTGCCGGACAGGCCAGTCATCTTAATCTGCATGCCCGTGGGGTCGACAATGTTGCTGAACAACTTGGTGCCACTGGCGACCACGCCAAAACCGTCCAGCATCGGCGTGAGCAAACCGCCTTCGAGCGAGCCTGAGAGTTCCAGTCCCTTGACGGTGCCGCCGTGCCCATTCAGCGGTTTGGTCACAGGACCATACTTGAGGGGGGTCACGCCGGGCGGAGGGTAGGCCGGGAAGACCGAGTTGTCCTGCGTGGTTACGCCGTTGAACACAAAACTTTCCAGATACTTGTCAAACGCCGCCATGGAAACATAGCTGCGCTTGCCGAAGTATTTCTCCAGCGACAAGTCGAAAGCATCGGCAATCCACGGTCGTATTTGCGGATTCCCCGAGTAGGCCATGTTCCATTGGCCAGCCGTGGGCAGACTGGCATTGTCCAACTTCACCGTCGGCGTGGAGGTTCCGGAGTTCATGTCAGTGATGTTCGGCCTTGCCAGGGTCTTGGCCAGTCCGAGGCGCGCAACCCAGTTGTTCTTCAGGTCAGCGACCAGGTTCAGGCTGGGCAGGATGTTGGTGTACGCGGCCCCGCCAGAATGTTTGATCAACAGGCTGGGATCGGGGTGGGCGTCGTCGCCACGGTATTCCCAACCGTTCGCATTCTGGTCGGCGCGCACCGCCTGCAGGCCCACATTGCCGCGGATCGGCGTTCCGCCCACTTCCGTGTCGATGTCCAGCTTCATGAAAGCGGTGGTCACTTTCTCATGCACATCGGAATCGTTGGCTGGCAATTTGGTGAACTGGCCCGGCTCCAATCTCACCGCGCCCGAGCCGAGCAGCGCCGGCACGTCGATGCGCATGATGCCGTTGCTCGAGGGCGCAAGAATGGCCGAGGCGGGCACGGTGCGGATGTAGTTGCCGTTCGAATCCTTCAGCATCAGGATGCGCGATTCGTTCTTCGACACGTTCTTGTCGCGCTGTGTGAAGTTGAGCCCCGCGACCAAGTTGCTGAAGATGCCATCCAGCGGACGTTTGGCGGAGAGCCGCAGCGACTTGATCGCGTCCGTCGTCACGGGTGTGCGCACCGCCCCGGCCCAGGCCGGGTTATCCGGCACCCAATCGAAGCCGTCGGTATTGGCGCCGATCCGGTAGGTGGCTGGATTGGACAGGAAGTTCGCCTGCAGCGGGACAAACGATTGCTGGCCATCGCCGATGGGCATATTCCATTTGTACGCGCCATGGGTGAAAGACTGGCTTGCCGTGTCGAACGGCGCACCATAGACCTCCATGTAGGTGTCCTTGCGCGAGTCGCGCGAGAAACTCAGATCGGCGATGCCGGTCCATTTGTCATCGAGCTTGAGTTCGGTGTTCCAGCCCAAGGCCCCAATGGTGTCGGTGCGCTTGGTGTCGAAGTTGCCGGTGGTGGCCGCCGCATGGTCGATGGTGGCGCTGGTGACGTAGGTGTTCATGCCAACCTGCGTGGTTCCCACGTTGCTCAGGGTGGCTGCGGCGGCGGGGCCACTCCAGGATTGGTACAAGCTCTCGTGGAAGATGTTGCCGACCTCGTGCGTGTCGAACTTCGAGTAGTAAAGGTCCAGCGTGCTGTGCAGCGCGGCGTTGGGCTTGTACTCAAGCACGCCCATTAAGCCGTCGCGCGTGTTGCGCTTGGTCGAATTGGTGGCCACAAAGTACATGGGCAACAAAGCCTGACCGGTTTGGCCTGGCGCGTAGGGCTTCAGGGAGGGCACATTGCCGGAAATCGGAATACCCCAGGGCGAGGCGTCCGCCACTGCCGCCAGTTGGGTATTCTTGACTTGCGTCGCTTCATCCAAACGGGCAAAGCCGACGGCCACACCGATCGTATTGTCGGCAAATTGGTTGATGTAGGACGCGCTGATGCGCGAACCGATCGGGCTGGCCACGCCTGGAACGATGGTGCCATTGGAATTGCTGGAGCCACGCACGTTGAGTGCCACTTCCTGGCCGCGAGTTTCCAGCGGGCGGCGTGTGCGCAGATCGATGGTGCCGGACATGCCTTGGCCAACAAGGGCGCCGTCAGGCGTCTTGTAGACCAGGGCCGAGCCGAGCAACTCGGATGGGAATTGATCAAACTCGACGGCACGGCTGTCGTTGGAACTGACCATTTCTCGGCCGTTGAGCAGGGTGCCGGCAAATTCCGGCGACAGGCCACGAATGGAGACCTCGGTCACGCGCCCGTCCGGGCCCCGTTGGCCGGTCACGCCTGGCAGTCGTGCCAGCGA
Source organism: uncultured beta proteobacterium (assembly GCA_903844215.1). Classification (GTDB taxonomy): domain Bacteria; phylum Pseudomonadota; class Gammaproteobacteria; order Burkholderiales; family Burkholderiaceae_C; genus CAIKVZ01. The sequence goes on from CAIMSP010000120.1 coordinate 2,993, forward strand.
TTCTGCAATGCTGGAGTCAGGCAGTTTTCCAATGTCCTCGGCCGAAACGGCTTCGACGATGGAGTCGGAGTTGCGCTTGGTGGCGATCGAGGTTTCGATGGAGTGCGCAATGCCGGTCACGACGACGGTGTCGAGTTTGGCGGCTTGGACTGTGCTGTCGCTTTGTTGTGCATGAGACGCGCTGGCTGCCAGCATCAAAAGGCATGCAGCGGCAACAGGGTTGGTGCGATAGGTCGAGGCGCGCGCTCGTGCGCCTGGAACCGAGGCCGGCGCGGCTCGTTCACTTTGGTTAAATCGCATGGCGGTGTCTCCTGATAGTTTTGTTGAGGTCGTTCATTCAAATTGAATGCGCTTTCTGAAAGCGCTTTCAAGGCAAAATTTTAAAAGCATTTGAATGCGATGAACCACTATGGTTTTCCCTTGGTTTTGCGTCTAAACCACGGTCCTGGAGCGGATGAGATGAGTCGAAGGCGCGATGGATGGTCAAATTTGGCGCGTGGATTCGCGCGCCACGAGGCGAGGCGCCGGGACTTTCGCGGTCGGCTTTTGCCCCGCCAGCAACTGCAGCAGTGCCTGCGCCGCCAGTCGCCCCAACTCAAGCATTGGCTGGTGAATGGTGCTCAGCGGTGGGTGGGTGTAGGCACTGAACTGTGCATCGTCAAAACCGATGACCGATATATGCTGCGGAACCCCAATCGATCGTCGATACAGGCCCAACGATGCGCCGACGGCCATTTGATCATTGGCCGCAAAGAGTGCGGTGAATTTCTGGCCTGCGGCCAACAAATTCTCAACCGCCTCCAGTCCACTGTCCTCGGTGTAGGCGCCCGAAACAACCAATGCGGGGTCATAGGAAATTCCTGCGGCTTCAAGCGCCGCGCGGTAGCCCGCATGGCGCTTGATCGAATCGGGATGCGCGTTGTCGCCCGCAATGAAGGCAATTTGACGGTGCCCAAGTTCGATCAGATGTTGGGTCGCCAGGCGGCCACCGCCGAAGTCGTCAAACAGCAGCGAATACAAGCCAGGAGCCTTCAGCGCCCGCCCCGTGACCACCACGGGCAAGGTGCGTGCGCACAATTGCAAAGCCTGGTCGCTCAACCCTCCCGTCAGCACGATGATGCCGTCCACCCGCCGCGAGCGAAGCAGATGGAGGCAACGCGATTCTTCGACCGCGTCCCAGTGTCCGCTCACGTAAAGCGGGCTGTAGCCGGTGCCCCGAAGACTCTCTTCGATGCCGCGCAGGGCGGCGCCGTAGAACGGACTGTCCAGCGTCTGCGTCAGCACGCCAACACTGAATGTTCGCCCACCCGCCAACCCACGGGCCACGGGATTGGGTATGAAGCCGAGTTGATCGATGGCGTCATTGATGGCCCGCTTCTTGGCGTCACTGACAACCGCCGTGCCGTTGAGGATGCGCGACACCGTGCTGGCAGAAACGCCGGCCGCGCGCGCCACCATCGCGAGCGTGACGGCCTGTGGCACTTTCCCTACTTTGTCCGAGCGGGCGCTGGTGTCTGCCAACAACCTTATCTTTTTTGTCATTCGAAAGCGCCCCCTTGATAGCGCTTTCATGATTCTATCCGGCACGGGAAACGGGCCCGTGTAGCGCCAGGGTCACCGCCGTGAGGACCCCGCCAGCCCGCTGAACGCGTTGCTAGCGCCAAGCGTCTTCAGCCATGTCGGCAGCCGCGGAATCGAGCCCAGCCCGCTGCCTGACGCAGGCTGACGATGATCGGGGGCGCACAACGCGGCGCCTGTGCGAAGACCAGAGAAATGTCGCGTAGAGCCGGGACGAGCCTGCCGACTGAGCGATCAGCACCCCCGGTTCGACATGCACACCTTCAGGGGTGGGGCCGCCATGCTCGACCCTGTGGTTACGTGAGGCTCCCCTGCTCAGGGCATGATCCGCAGGCTTGTCGGCGCTGACGGCGCACTTGTTTGGCCACTCGATCCCGAGATCAGTGCATGAGGATAGGCGAGCGGTGATGCGCCTGCGTCCCAGGAGCCGACGGCGGTGCATCGATACAGCGTCCCTGAGATGACGCCCCGCGACGGGTTCGTCGCGATGTCTCCGACGAGCCCGCTCAGGTTCGTGCAGGACTGATCGGTGGCCCAGTACCCTTGATTTGCAATGCACGTAGACGGCCGATTGGCGCGGGTTCCGCACGTGATGCCGGGCGACGTGGACTCCGTGAAGAAGTTCTGGCCAGGCACGGGCATGGGCGTATTAAAGCAAACGCTGCCCACACAGTTGACGCCTTTGACGGTATTGACCAGGCCGCCAGAAAGATTGTCTCGATTTCCCCATACATACGTCCCGTTGACGTGTTGCGGGTATGCCGAGGGGTTGTTCACCGGGGTTGTAGCATCATCCGCTTCTTCCCTCACATTGATGTTCCAACCCGGACGAGGGAAGTTATTGTTGAAAACAAAGAACCTCCCGCCTCTCTGATCCAGGAACTGTCCGCTCAGCGTTCCCAGAACATTGTTTCCATAGAGTTCGCCGCCGAAGCACGAGTAGCTTGAGCCATAGTTTCCATGTTGGTCAAACATCTGCCCACTGTTGGTGTTTATCGTGTTGTATCTAAATGCCCAGCGCATGCCCTGCGAACAATCGATCGCGCCGCCGCCGCTTTGCACACGGATGACATTGTCCTCAAACCACATATTGTTGTCCGTCTTGCCGAAGACCACGCCCTCGTGATTCTCCCAAAGGCCTTTGCCCCAATCTGGAAGACCATCGCCGTTTGTGCGCGCGAAATACGTGGCGGGGCCGAAGTCGTTGTGATCGACGACACCTCTGACGTTTCCAGGATTCAGAAACATGTATTGGGTTGTTCCCTGGGCGATGTTCTGGAAACGATTGTGGTCGATTCTTACTTTGGTCTGTAGAACAAGGGTTCGGCCGGTACTGAGAATGATCCCGCTGCGGGCGCCGCCCCCGAGGTCGAAGGTGAAGCCGGAGATTCGCATGAGAGCGTTGGCGTTCGGATCTGCTGGCCGATAGCCGAGCGTGAAGTTGTAGGCGTTCGCCGGGACTTGGCTAATGATGACCGTCTGTCCCACGACGGCGCCAATCAGGCTAATGGCTCGCTCGATCCCGACCATGCTGGTCCAGGTGCATTCCCCACTCGGTACACGGACCGTGTCGCCAATGGCCGCCGAATCGATCGCCGCTTGGACATGGGCCTGCGAACAACTTGCCGCATCGATCGTTGCGCCGCGGACTCCCCCACCAAGGAGGCACAAGCCAACGAAGACCAAGCCTGCCAATCCTCTTCGCATGCTGCTTCCTCTTTGTGAACGATGGGCATTTTAACTACAACAGACTCAGTCTGGCCTGTGGGATCAGCCGCCCTGCGGCCTCTGTCAGGGCGGTCTACAACCGAATTGCCGGACCCTGCTCGGCGAGCCACTTCGGGCTGACAGAGCACCTCAATAACCCTTGACGCATGTCAACGTAACGCGCTCATGGCTGTGTGCATTCCGGTAATTCCAGAAAATACAGGAAATTCAAAAACAACCAAGAAAGTGGCGCATGAACCTTCCACCCCTGACCCAACGCTTTGTCCTGCACTTCGGTGAGATGGGCAGCCGCTGGGGTATCAATCGCACGGTGGGGCAGATCTATGCCCTGCTTTACGTCTCGCAAAAGCCCTTGAACGCGGATGAAGTGGGCGCAGCGCTCAGCTTCTCGCGCTCCAACGTGAGCATCGGACTCAAGGAGCTGCAGGCCTGGAACTTGGTGCGGCTGATTCACCAGCCTCATGACCGGCGCGAGTACTTTCAGGCCCCGCAGGACGTGTGGGCGATCTTTCGCACGCTGGCCAGCGAGCGCCGCAAGCGCGAAATTGACCCCACCCTGTCGATGCTGCGCGAGGCCCTGATGGAGCAGCCAAGTGTGGCGGCTGACATCCATGCCCAGGCGCGCATGACGCAGATGCACGACTTCATCGAGCTCATGACCGGCTGGCTCGACGAGATGCACAAGATGGATTCGGCCAGCTTGGCCAGTTTGATGAAGATGGGCGCCAAGGTGCAAAAGCTCATCGCGATGAAAGACAAGGTCCGACAAGTGTTCAGCTTGGCGACCGACAGCCCTGCAAGCGAAGCGCAGCAAGCACAGGCGGGTCAAGATGGAACACATTGACCCGGTGGCGCTGGCCCGAATCCAGTTTGCGGCAAATATGACGTTTCACATCCTGTTCCCCAGTATCAGCATCGCCATGGGCTGGGTCCTGCTGTTTTTCAAGACCCGATTTGTCGCCACGGGGCAGACGCACTGGATGGACGCCTACCAGTTCTGGATCAAGATCTTTGCGCTGACCTTTGCCCTGGGCGTGGTCAGTGGCATCACCATGAGCTTTCAGTTTGGCACCAACTGGCCCGGCTTCATGAACACGGTCGGCAATGTGGCCGGCCCCTTGTTGGCGTACGAAGTGCTTACCGCCTTTTTTCTCGAAGCCACCATGCTGGGGATCATGTTGTTTGGCCGGGGCAAGGTGAGCGAGCGGGTGCACACCCTGGCCACCTTTCTGGTGGCAGCGGGCACGACGGCATCGGCCTTTTGGATCCTGGCGCTCAACTCTTGGATGCACACGCCCGCGGGCTTTGAGATGGTCCATGGGCAGGCGCACGTGACGAGTTGGCTGGAGGTGATCTTCAACCCGTCCTTCCCCTATCGGTTGGCCCATATGCTGATGGCTTCGGGTTTGACCGTGGCGTTTTTTCTGGCCGGCATCAGCGCCTACCGCTGGCTGAAAAATGACCGCAGTGCCGAGGTGTTGGCGACCTTCAAAACCGGCATCGTGGTGGCGGCGATCCTGATCCCGATGCAAATCGTGGTGGGGGACCTGCATGGCGTGAACACGCTGCACCATCAGCCCGCCAAGATCGCCGCCATGGAGGGCATCTGGGAGTCGCAACGTGGCGCCAGCGCGGTGCTGTTTGCCTGGCCGGATGCGGCAACCCAGTCCAACCAATATGAAGTCGCCATCCCCAAACTGGCCTCGCTCTACCTGACGCACGATTGGAACGGCGAGGTCAAGGGCGTCAAGTCCTTTGGCGATCAACACCCGCCCGTGGCGCCCGTGTTCTGGGGCTTTAGGGTCATGGTGGGCACGGGCTTGTTGATGCTGGCCGTGAGCTGGTTCGGTGTCTGGACCCTGCGCCGTCGCGGCATGGACGGCATGCGGCCCTGGTTGGCGCGCGTCTTTGTCGCCATGACCTTTGCCGGCTGGCTGGCCTTGCTTGCGGGTTGGTATGTCACCGAAATCGGCCGCCAGCCCTGGCTGGTCTATGGCGCGCTGACGGCGGCGCAGGCCGCCTCCACGGTACCGGCCACGCACATTGCGCTCACACTGGCGCTGTACCTCACGCTGTACCTGGCGCTGCTCTACGCCTACGTTTCGGTGGTGTTTCATTTGGCGAAAAAGGCGACGCTGAAAGAGGGCGTCGCCGCGTTCACCGGGGCCGGCGTTGCGAACCCTGCGGCTTTGGAGCTGGGCCATGTCTGAGCTGGTCCCCGACCTGAGCCAGGCTGCGGGCTGGCTGCCGCTGGCGTTTGCGTTCGTGATGGCGCTGGCCATGCTGGCCTACGTGATCCTAGACGGCTATGACCTGGGGGTCGGTGTGCTGCTGCGCCGTGCGGACGACGCCTCCCAGAAAGACAGCATGATCGCCAGCATCGGTCCGTTCTGGGATGCCAACGAGACCTGGCTGGTGCTGGGCGTGGGCGTACTGCTGGTGGCCTTTCCCATGGCCCACGGCGTGATTTTGGGCGCGCTGTATCTGCCGGTGGCGCTGATGCTGCTGGGGCTCACGCTGCGCGGCGTGGCCTTTGACTTTCGGGTCAAGGCGCGCGCTGAGCACCGGCCGTTATGGGACCATGCTTTCTACCTCGGGTCGCTGTTGGCGGGCTGGTCGCAGGGCTTCATGCTGGGGGCGCTGATCACCGGCTTCAAAGGCGATCTGCACAGCGAACTGTTCAGCGCCGTGATTGGCCTGTGTCTGGTGGCCGCCTACTGCCTGCTGGGGGCGGGCTGGCTCATCATGAAAACCGAAGGGGCGTTGCAACTCAAGGCCGTGGCTTGGGCGCGTGCCAGCCTGGGCTTCACGGCTGCGGGCGTGCTGGCGATTTCGCTCATGACGCCGATGGTGAGCGAGCGCATTTTCGACAAGTGGTTCAGCTTCCCCAACATCGTGCTGCTGGCGCCCATCCCGGCGATGACGCTGGCGCTGTTTGTCGTGATGTGGCGCAGTCTCCAACGCCTGCCGACCCGCCTGGCGCAAAACAATCCCTACGGCGCGGCTGTGCCCTTTGCCTGCACCGTGGGCGTGTTCTTGCTGGCGTTTTACGGCCTGGCCTACAGCCTGTTCCCCTGGCTGGTGGTGGACCGCATCACCCTCTGGCAAGCCGCCAGCGCGCCCGAGGCACTGCTGGTGATCTTCTACGGCGTGGTGGTGGTGTTGCCGGTGATCATTGGCTACACGGCGTTTGCCTATCGGGTGTTTTGGGGCAAATCGACGGCCTTGAAGTATTGACTTGCCCCGTGGCCCGGCTCGACACGCCGTGCTGCGCCGCACGGCTCGTCGCGTCGGTCCTGAATGCCGCGCTCAAGCAGGCGGCTCGGCCCTGGGCACGGCGGCCACCAGGGTGCGCGTGTATTCATGCTGCGGCGCGCTGAACAAGTGCTGCGGCGCTCCCTGCTCGACGATGCGGCCCTGGTGCATCACGATCACGTCCTGACACAGGTGGCTCACCACCGCCAGGTCGTGGCTGATGAGCAAGTAGGTGATGCCGAATTCCTGCGCCAGGTCTTGCATCAGGTTGATGACCTGGGCCTGCACCGACACATCCAGCGCGCTCAAGGGCTCGTCGGCGACGATCAACTGGGGGCGGCAGATCAGCGCCCGCGCCATCGCCACGCGCTGGCGCTGGCCGCCGGAGAATTCGTGCGGGTACTTGTCCAGATCGCTGCGGCTCAAGCCGACAAAACCGAGCATCTCGGCGGCGCGTTCGCGCTGTTCGGCCAGGCTGGTCTGGGCCTGCGCGGCCAGCGGTTCGGCCACGATGCGCGCCACCTTTTGTCGCGGGTCGAGTGAGCCGAAGGGGTCCTGGAACACCATCTGAAAATCGCGCCGCGCGGCCTGCAGTTGCGCCGGATTCAGCTGGTGCAGGTCGCGCCCGAGCAGCTGCACGCTGCCCGAGGTGGGGCGGTCCAGCGCCATCACGAGGCGCGCCAGCGTCGATTTGCCCGAGCCCGACTCGCCAACGAGACCCAGGTTGCAGCCGCGCTTGAGTGTGAAACTCACGCCGTTGAGCGCCTGTGCCATGGGCGCGGGGCCCCAAAGCTTTTCTCGGGGCAGTGCGTAGTGCCGCACCAGATCGCGCACTTCCAGCAGGGGCGTGGTCATACCTCCACCGCCTGGGCTTGCAGCGCATCGAGCCGACCGCAACGGGCCTGATGCTGATCGCCAAGTGACGCCATTGAAGGGTAATCAAGAGAGCAGGCGCTCACTGCGAAGCTACAGCGTCCGGCAAAAGGACAGCCCGCAGGCAGGTCTGCCAGTTCCGGCACGGCGCCGGGAATGGTGCTCAGCCGCGTGCCCGGCGCTGCGCCCAGACGCGGCCGCGCCGCCAGCAGTCCGCGCGTATAGGGGTGGGCCATGTGCGCAAAGACGCTGGTCGTGGGCCCGCTTTCGACGACCGAGCCGCCGTACATGACCATCATGGCGGCGACGTTCTGCGCCACGACGCCCAGGTCGTGCGAGATCAACAGCAGCGCCATGCCGCGCTCGCGCACCAGATCGCGGATCAACTCCAGAATCTGTTTTTGCAGCGTCACGTCCAGCGCCGTGGTGGGCTCGTCCGCGATCAACAGATCGGGTTCGCAAGCCAGCGCCATGGCGATGGTGATGCGCTGGCGCTGGCCGCCCGAGAACTGGTGCGCATAGGCGTCAAAGCGCCGCGCCGCATCGCTGATGCCGACGCGCTCGAGCAGGCTTGTCGCCAGCGCCCGCGCCGCCGTGCGCGACAAGCCCCGGTGCCAGCGCAGCGGTTCAGCCACCTGCTCACCGATGCTGTGCACCGGGTTCAATGCGGTCATTGGCTCTTGAAACACCATGGCCACGCGGTTGCCGCGAATCCGGCACAGCTGGGCTTCGGGCAGGCCCAGCAGCTCCTGCCCGTTCAGGCGCAGGCTGCCGCTGACGCGCGCTTGCTCCGGCAGCAGGCCCAGCAGCGCCAGCGCCGTGATGGACTTGCCGCAACCGGACTCGCCCACCAGCCCCAGGGTCTGACCGCGCTCCAGCGAGAAGCTCAGGTCGCGCACGGCGCGCACCAGGCCGCGGCGCGTGCGCAGCTCGATGTTGAGGTCCTTGACTTCGAGCAGGGCCATGCGGTCTTTCAGCGGCGCCGCGTCAAGCGCGGGTCCAGCACATCGCGCAGGCCGTCGCCCAACAGGTTCAAGCCCATCACCGCCAGGGCGATCGCCAGTCCGGGAAACACCGCCAGCCGGGGCGCTTCAAACAGCAACGTCTGGGCCTCGCTCAGCATGCGGCCCCAGGACGGCTGCGGCGGCTGCGTGCCCAGCCCCAGATACGAGAGCGCGGCTTCGGCCAGGATGGCAATGGCGAACTGCGTCGTGGCCTGCACGATCAGCACCGACGCGATGTTGGGCAGCACATGTTCCAGCGTGATGCGCCACGGGCTCTTGCCGCAGGCGCGCGCCGCGAGCACGAACTCGCGCGCCAGCACCGCATTCGCGCTGGCGCGTGTGATGCGGGCAAAGGTGGGGATGTTGAAGATGCCGATGGCGACGATGGAGGTGACGATGCCGGCGCCAAACACGGCGGCCATCATGATCGCTGACAGGATGGCAGGAAAGGCGAAGGTGAAGTCCGCCAGGCGCATGATGAGCTCTTCCACCCAGCCGCCGCGCGTGGCGGCCAGCAGCCCCAAGGCGGTACCGACGCCCAGGCCGATGCCCACGGCGATCACGCCCACTAGGATGGAATTTCGGGCGCCGACCAAGAGCAGTGAAACCACGTCGCGCCCCAGCGGATCGGTGCCCAGCCAGTGACCCAACGAGGGCGACTGCAGCTTAAGCGCCAGATCCACCTCAAACACCGGCCAGGGCGTCCAGACCAGGGACAGCAGCGCCGCAGCCAGCAGCAGCGAGCTGAGTACGGCGCCCAGCACCAGGCTGGGGTGACGCAGGGCTGTGGAACTGCCGGCCATGGTTCAGCGCTGCCCCGTCTTGATGCGCGGATCGATCACCGCGTACAGCAAGTCAACGACAAAATTCACCAGCACCACCATCGCGGCCAGCAGCATCACGCAGTTGCGCACCACGATCAGATCGCGGTTCGCGACCGACTGAAAGATCAGCCGTCCCAGGCCGGGCAGGGAGAAGACGTTTTCCACGACGATCGTGCCCGCCAGCAGATTCGCAAATTGCAAGCCCATGACCGTGACCACCGGGATCAGCGCATTGCGCAGCACATGGCGCCACAGCGTGGCGCGGCGCGACAGGCCCTTGGCGCGGGCGGTGCGCACAAAATCCTCGTGCAGCACTTCGAGCACGGCCGAGCGCGTGATGCGCGCCAGGATCGCGGCCTGCACCACGGCCAGTGAAACGGCAGGCAGCAGCAGCGACTTCGCGGCCTCCCAGGGTTCCTCGCTCCAGCCCGAAAATCCGCCGGCATGGAACCACTGCAGTTGCACCGAGAACAGCAGGATCAGCAGGATCGCAAACCAAAAATTGGGGATCGCCATGCCGATCTGCGCCAGCGTCATGGCGCTCACATCGCCCAGACGGTTGTGGCGCGCCGCCGCGTAAACACCCACGCTCAAGGCGATGACGGTGGTCAGCGCCATGGCCATCAGGGCCAGCGGCACGGTGACCTGCAGGCGTTCCCAGACCAGGTCGGCCACGGGGCTGCTGTAGGCATAACTCAGGCCCAGGTCCCCCTGAAACAGACCGCTGACCCAGTGCAGATAACGCTCCAGCTGCGGTCGGTCCAGCCCGAGTTGCACGGTCAACGCCTGCACCGCCTGCGGCGACGCATCCGGCCCCATCTGCAACTGCGCCGCGTTGCCAGGCAACACTTCGAGCACCCAAAAAATCAGCGCCGACGCCCCTGCGAGGGTGGCGAGCAGGGTGAGGAATCGTTTGAGGAGAAAGACGCGCATTCAAGCAGGGACTTGTCGTGGCTGCACAGGGCAGCGTGGATAATCGGACCCATGAAGTTCGAAAGCATTCTATGGCACTGATGATCACCGACGAATGCATTAACTGCGATGTGTGCGAACCCGAATGCCCAAACCAGGCGATCTATCTGGGCGAAGAAATCTACGAGATCGACCCCGACAAATGCACCGAGTGCGTGGGCCATTTCGACGAGCCACAGTGCGTGCAAGTGTGTCCCGTGAACTGCATTCCGGTGAACCCGCAGCTGGTCGAGGACAAAGAAAGCCTGTGGCAAAAGTACCGCCGGCTGCAGGCCCCATCCTGACTTGGGTGTGCACCGTTCACGAGTGACGAGCGCCGTGTTTTTTGACCACGCAGGCAGCGCTTTCAGGAGTTGACTTGAACCCGATGAAACGCCTGTGGTGGAACCACTACCCAAGCCAGCACCTGGGCGCCGACCTGCTGGCGGGCTTGGTCGTGACGGTGCTGGTACTGCCGCAAAGCATGGCCTACGCCATGCTGGCCGGATTGCCGCCACAGGTGGGCTTGTACGTGAGCATCCTGCCGGTCATAGCCTATGCGCTGGTCGGCAGCAGCATGACCCAGGCGGTGGGCCCGGTGGCAATCACCGCCATCATGACCTATTCGGTGCTCAGCCCGTTGGCCCAGCCTGCCAGCCCGCAGTACCTGGCGCTGGCCGCCATGCTGGCCTTGCTGTCGGGCCTTTTCGTGCTCGCGTTTGGCGTGCTCAGATTGGGATTCCTGTCCAACTTGCTGAGCCGCCCGGTGGTGAGCGGATTCATCTCCGGGTCGGCGCTGCTGATCCTGATGAGTCAGCTCAAACTGCTGCTGGGCTTGCAGGTCCAGGGTGCGAGCAGTTGGGCGCAGCTGGCCTCGACCCTGGAGCAAGTCCCGCAGAGCAATCTGAGCAGCGCCGGTCTGGGCTGCTCGGGCCTGCTGGTGCTGTTTGCCGCGCGCGCTGGCTTACCGAGACTGCTGCTGCGCAGGGGCGCCTCGCCCACCATGGCGCAATTCCTGTCGCGCCTGGTGCCCGTGCTCCTCGTGGTGCTCTCGACGCTGGCCGTGGTGCTCTTTGACCTGGACCGGCGTGCTGGCGTGGCGGTGGTCGGCCATGTGAACAGCGGCTGGCCGGACCTGGGACTGAACTGGTTCAGCTGGCCCGGTATGGGCTCGCTGCTGGTGCCGGCACTCACCCTGGCATTTATCGGAACCGTGCAGAACATCACCATGGCCCAGGCGCTGGCCATGAAGCGGCGCGAACGCGTCGATGCCAATCTGGAGCTGGTCGGGCTGGGCTTGTCGAATATCGCGGCCTCGGTCTTTGGCGGCATGCCGGTGGGCGGGGGATTGTCGCGCTCGGCCGTGAACCTGAGCAGCGGCGCGCAAACCCCGCTGGCCAGCATCGTGTCCGCCCTCTGCATGTTGTGCATCGTGTCGCTGGGAACCGCGTGGTTCACCCGTATCCCGCTGGCCATACTCGCTGCGAGCATCGTGGTGGCCGCCGTCAACATGATCGATGTCGCCGAACTGCGGCGTGCCTGGGTCTATGACCGGGCCGATGCCCTGGCCTTTCTGGGCACGGCGCTGGGTGTGCTGGGCCTGGGACTGGAGATGGGCATTGTGCTGGGCATCGGCCTGTCGCTGGTCACCCTGTTGTACCGCGCCAGCACGCCACACATTGCCGTGGTGGGTCGGATCGTCGGCACAGAACACTTTCGCAACGTGCAGCGACACGGCGTCGAGACCCTTCCCGGCGTGCTGTTCGTGCGCATCGACGAGAGCATCTTCTTTGGCAATCTGCGCGCCGTCGAGTCGCGCCTGATGGCCGAATTGGCCGCCATGCCCGAAGTCCACGACCTGGTGCTCATCATGAGTGCCGTCAATCGCCTGGATCTGACGGCGCTTGAAGCCTTGACCGAAACTCAGCAGGACCTGCGCGCGCGTGGCATCGAGCTGCACCTGGCGGAAGTCAAGGGCCCGATGCAGGATCGACTGCTGCACACGGCCCTTTGGAAGAAGCTTTCCGGGCGCGTTCATCGCTCGGTGAACGAGGCCTTTGAGCTGCTCAAGAGCGCCAGGACCTGAGCGGCGCGCCAAGCGGCGCTGGCCTGCCCAGGCCCTTGCCTTTTCTTGCAGGGTTTGCCCCTGTGAGCCGCGCCGTCGCCGCCATCAAAAAGTGAAAACGACTCCGCGTGACAGGTCAATTCGGGGGCGGCGCTTCGGGCCGTGGCGGCTTGGGGCGCGGCGGTTTGCTGGTGTGGGCGATCATCGTGGCCTTGTCCATGTCGCCGGCCAGCAGCGCGGGCACGGCCTTGAGGCTGCGCTCGATGGCTTCGTCGATCAGCACGCGTTGTTCGGGGGCGGGCTTCTTCAGCACCCAGTGCGCCACATCGGCCTTGTCTCCAGGGTGCCCAATGCCTAAGCGCAGGCGCCAGTAATTGGCGCTGCCGAGTTGGGCGTGGATGTCGCGCAAGCCGTTGTGCCCGGCGTGGCTGCCGCCGAGTTTCATCTTCGCCAGGCCAGGCAGCACATCGAGTTCGTCGTGCGCCACCAAAATTTCTTCTGGCGCAATTTTGAAGAAGCGCGCCAGCGCCGCCACCGATTTGCCGGAGAGATTCATGAAGGTCTGCGGCTGCAGCAACCAGACCGTCTGGCCGTTGACCGTGGTGCGCGCCGCCAGCCCGTAGTAATTGCGCTCGGGAAGCAGGCTGACTTTGAGTTCCCGCGCCAGCGCGTCCACCCACCAGGCGCCGGCATTGTGGCGCGTCGCCTCGTACTCCGGGCCCGGGTTGCCCAGGCCAACGAACAGTTTGATCATGCTGAAATTATCCGCGCAGAAAGTGGCTTCAAAAAAAAGGCCCACCGAAGTGGGCCCTTGGCGCAGCGCTGAACGCAGCGCTTACTTCTTTGCCGCTGGCTTGGCAGCAGGCTTGGCGGCCGGAGCCTTGGCCGCAGGTGCTTTCGCAGCCGCTGGCGCTTTGGCTGCGGGCGCCGCTGCGGCACCAGCCGCAGGAGCCGCATTCGCCTCGGATGTGGGTTCGCCGCCGCCGATGGCAACGACCGACACCAGCACCGGATTGTTCTTGCCGTGCGACACAACCGTCACGCCCTTGGGCAAAACGATGTCGTTCAAATGCAGCGAAGCACCCTTGCGCAGGCCGCTCAGATCGACGGCGATGAATTCAGGCAGGTCTGCGGGCAGACAGGCGACTTCAATTTCCGTGATCACGTGGTTGGCGATGCAGTTTTCGGTCTTCACGGCAGGCGAATTCTCGTCGCCGCTGAAGTGCAAAGGCACCTTCATGTGCAGCTTGGTGTTGGCATCCACGCGCTGGAAGTCGATGTGCAGAATCAGTTGCTTGAACGGATGCATTTGCAAGTCGCGCAGCAATACCTGGCTGATCGTGCCGTCCAACTCCATGTCGAGCACGGTGGCGTGGAAGGCTTCCTTCTTGATCGCATGCCACAGGGCATTGTGATCAATTTCGATTTGTTGTGGCTGGCCTACACCGCCGTAAACGATGCCGGGCGTGCGACCGGTGATGCGAAGACGGCGGCTCGCACCCGTCCCCTTTTTAGCGCGCTCAAAAGCGACGAATTTCATAGACTACTCCTGGAGGAGCCGACCGCGACCAGTGCGACTCCGGTTGATAAAGGCCCACCGGCGGCGGACCTGCTTTTTGTCTCGATCAGGTTTTATAGATATCTCTGCTAAAAATTTAGAAGAGATTTTCCTGATCCGAGAACAAACTCATGACCGACTCGCCGTTGGCAATGCGCTGTATCGTTTCTGCGATCAGCGGTGCCACGGAGAGTTGGCGAATCTTCTGGCATTGCGCTGCGGCCTGGCTCAGCGGAATGGTGTTGGTCACCACGACTTCGTCCAGCGCCGATCCCTGCGCAATGCGCTCGATCGCCGGGCCGGAAAAAATGGGGTGGGTGCAGTAAGCGTAAACCTTCTTGGCGCCGCGCTGCTTGAGCACTTCGGCCGCCTTCACCAGGGTGCCGGCGGTGTCGATCATGTCGTCCATGATGACGCAGTTGCGCCCGTCGATCTCGCCAATGACGTGCATCACCTCGCTCACATTGGCTCTTGGCCGGCGTTTGTCGATGATGGCCAAGTCGCAATTGAGCTGCTTGGCGAGGGCGCGCGCGCGCACCACGCCACCGACGTCAGGCGAAACCACAATCAGGTCTTTGTACTTCTTCTGGTTCAGGTCGCCGAGCAACACCGGCGAGGCGTAGATGTTGTCCACCGGGATGTCAAAGAAGCCCTGGATCTGATCCGCGTGCAAGTCCATGGTCAACACGCGCGCCACACCCACGGCCTGCAGCATATTCGCCACCACCTTGGCGCTGATGGGAACGCGGGTGGAACGGGGCCGGCGATCCTGGCGTGCGTAACCGAAATAGGGGATGACGGCGCTGATGCGTTCGGCGGAGGCGCGCTTGAGCGCGTCCACCATGATCAGCAGTTCCATCAGGTTTTCGTTGGTCGGGGCGCAGGTCGACTGAACCACGAAGACGTCACGGGCGCGAACGTTTTGATTGATCTCGACGGTGACTTCGCCGTCGGAGAAGCGACCTACCTTGGCCGCGCCAAGCTGGATGCCCAGATGCTGGGCGATTTCGTCGGCCATGCCAGGATTGGCGTTGCCGGTGAAGACCATGAAATCATTGTTGGGAGATGCTTGCATGGGCGTTCCAGCGATCCAAAAAGTTTGCGTGCACGTGAACACAGGCTCACGAACTACAGGTTTGGCAGGGGAGGAAGGATTCGAACCTTCGCATGCTGGAATCAAAATCCAGTGCCTTAACCAACTTGGCGACTCCCCTACACGGGTTGACAGCTAAACGCTGCCAACCGACAACTCATCGCTGGGAGCCCATCCCATCAAAGGATGCACACCCAAATTCATACATTCACGCAACTGCCAGTCACCCGGCGCATCGCTCCAATCAACGTTTGAACTGACCGGATCTGCACATTGGCGCATTGGCGCGAAAACCGCGCTTCCCGACCCCGTCATTCGCCCCTTCAAGCCCTTGCCATGCAGCCATTGCAGGGCGTCATCGACGCCGGGACAAAGACTCTGGGCTGCCGCCTGAAGGTCGTTTCGGCCAAAGCCAAACGGGTCAGCAGCAAAGCCAGAAATTGTAGCAGTTTCTGAGTCCCTGGTGAGGGATGGGTGCGAAAATACCGATCCGGTATCGAGTCCCTGTGCTGGTTTGACCACCAGAAAGCGTGCGCGCGGGATCTCCAGTGGCTGCAGATTTTCACCCACGCCCTGCACCCAGGCGTTATGCCCGCGCAGGAAGAACGGCACGTCGGCACCGAGTTTCAGGCCGATCGCTGCGAGCGTCGCAAGCGGTAAGCGCAGGCGCCAAAGACGATTCAAGGCGAGCAGGCAGGAGGCTGCGTCGGACGATCCGCCGCCCATGCCGGCCTGTGACGGGATGCGTTTTTCCACCACGATGTGCGCGCCCTGCGCCGCATCGGCAAAGGCCTGCAGGGCACGCGCCGCACGCACGATCAAATCATCCGCCGGCAGCACTGCGCCGATGTCTTCACGGCTGATCTGGCCATCGCTGCGGACCTCGAAGTGCAGCGTGTCGTGCCAGTCGATCAGCATGAACGCCGACTCAAGCAGGTGGTAGCCGTCTGGGCGGCGTCCCGTCACGTGCAGAAAGAGATTCAGTTTGGCCGGAGCGGGGACGTCGAAAAGGGCGCGCATGCCTGGATTATCGCGGCGCTTCGCGCTCCAGCTTCAGGCGCAGTTCCACCGCAGGCGCTGGCTCCCCCCGCCTGAGCTGTAAGCGACCCTGTGCCAGTTGCGACAGATCGGCTTGCCAGCCGGCCAGTTCCGTGGGCCTGCCGTCGAGCCAGTCGAACAGCGTGCGCACCGGTATCACCGTGCCCGTGACTTGCAGCATCAGCTCGTCGAGCGAACCCGAGCTCTGCTGCTGCGTCGGCTGGCGCAGGCTGGCCGCAGTGGGCGTCCAGGCCAGCACCGCCAGCGTCGTTCCCAGTGGGCTCAACAACTGCAATTCACCGTGGCTGGAGCCGCCTCTGAGCTCAAAGCCCGAGGCCCAGGACTGCACCGGTTCGGACTGGATCGTCAGCGCCAGGCGGCCGCTCCATTGGCGCTCGCCCGGCGCCGTGTCCGGCGCGCGCAGTGGCTGCACGCAGCCAGTCAGCAGCAAGGCCGTCGTCCCGAGGATGGCCGCGAACGCGCCACAACGCCATCGCATGGGCGCGCCCGGTTGGGGCGTCACCATTTCACTTGCAATCGCTTGAGGGTCTCGCCCAGGGTTTCGTTCCCGGCGTTCAGCTTGGTCGCCTCTTTCCAGAAACCGATGGCGAGCTCCTTTTTCCCCAAGCTCCAAAGCACCTCACCCAAGTGGGCGCCAATTTCGGCGTCGGGGCGGGCTCGGTACGCGGCCTCCAGAATGCGCGCTGCTTCGGCCTTGTTTCCCAGGCGAAACTCGACCCAGCCCAGGCTGTCCGAAATGAAGGGGTCGCCGGGGGCGAGTTCCAGCGCCTTTTGAATCAGCAGCTTGGCTTCGGCCAGGCGCTGATTGCGATCCGCCAAGGAATAGCCCAGTGCGTTGTAGGCCGCCTGGTAGTCGGGTTTGGCCGCAATGACGGCGCGCAGCAGACGTTCCATTTCAACCGGCTGGTCCAGTTTTTCCGCGAGCATGGCTTGTTCGTACAGCACCTCCGCGTCGCCTGCGGCATCGGTCGTGGCCTGGCGCAGCAGTTCATAGGCGATTTGATATTGCTTGGCTTCGCGCAGCAGTTGCGCCTCCATCAGCAGTCTGCTGCGCAGCTCCTCCGGGTTGCGTCCGGGAAGCCCCTGGACCACCCGCCGTGCCTCGTCCAGCTTGCCTTGAAGCGCCAAAATATTGGCGCGGCGGGTTTGCACCCCCACCACTTCCTGCGCGTCCTCCACATGCTCCAGCCAGGCCTGGGCCGCTGCGTAGTCCTTGCGCCGGGTCGCGATGTCTGCCAGATAGAGGTAGGCCTGGGTTGTTCCTGGCCCGCGTTCCTCGCCCGCCAGCGACGCCGAGCGTGCCTGAACCAGCGCCAGATAGCGCTGCAGCGAGACCTCGGCTTCGGCGAACTGCTGCTTTTCCAACTGCAAGGCGCCTTGCATCAGCCAGGCGGCTTCATCCTCGGGCTGCTGCTCGATCACGGTCTGAATCTGGATGCTGGCGTCGGCGTAGCGCTGTGCCTGCAGCAGCAGCCGGGCGTAGCCCATGCGGATGCCGGGCTCGGTCTTGCCCTGCAACTGCGCCAGCATCAGCGGCTCGCCGCCGGCGCGCCCCTGTGCCATCAACTCCAATGCCAGCAAGGCGGCCCCCTCGGTGGCCTGATTCAACTCCAGCACCCGCTTCGCCGCCGCGTCGGCCGCTGGCAGGTCGGCCGCGTTCAGGCGCAAACGGGCCACCACGGTCCAGGCCGCAGCCGCCGTTTGTGGCGCCTTCAATTCGGCTTGCAAGGCCGTTTCCACGACCTGCGCGGCGCTCTTCTTGTCGGCAGCACGCAAGAACTGCCGGGCGATGGTGTTCAGCGCAAACGAGCGTTGCGCAGGCTCCACGCTTGCCAATTCGGCCTTCAGAGGTTCCAGCGTTTCGCTGATTCGATTCAGTCCGATCAGGATCTGCAGCACGTAGCGGTTCGCCTGCTGCGACTGCGGTTGGGCCTCTTTCCAGGAACGCGCGGCCTGCAGCGCGGCATCTCCGGCGCGCGACTGCAGGGCGACTTCAACCGCCCGGTGGTACAGCTGGGCGTCGTTGGCTTTGCGCGCGGCATCGAGAAACAGCGCATAGGCCGCAGCGGGCTCACCCTCGTTCGAATTGATTTCTGCCAGTAACAGTTGATACAGCAAGGCATCGTCCAGCATCGACGTCGCCTCGGGATCTTCCCCGGCCACAGGGGGGATTTGCTGGGCGGATACCGCCAGCGAAAGAGCAACGAGGGCCAAACAGGCCAGACGGTGTAAGCGCAACATCAGGCCATAATAATCCACACTCGTAACCCCTTTGTATCCATGCCTGAATTACCCGAAGTTGAAGTCACGCGCCTGAGCTTTGCCAGCGCCATTGCCGGCGCCGGGGTCGAGTCGGTGCGCCTGGGAAAGCCCTTGCGTTGGCCTTTGGGCGCAACCCCAGCGCAGCTGGTGGGCCAGCATGTGCGCGCGGTGCGGCGCCGCGGCAAATACCTGCTGCTCGACCTGGATCAGGGGATCTTGCTGATGCATCTGGGCATGTCCGGGAGTCTGAGTTTCTCCAAGCAGCAGCCCGCGCCCGGAGCGCATGACCACTTCGACCTGCAGACTTCGCGCGGCCTGCTGCGCCTGCACGATCCGCGCCGCTTTGGCGCCGTCGTCTATGCCCCGAGCGAGGACTCGCCTGAAGCGCAAAAGCTGCTGGGAAAATTGGGGCTCGAACCGCTGAGCGCCGACTTTGCGCTCGACGCTTTCCGCGCCGGCCTCAAGCGCCGGGGGTCCGCCATCAAGCAGGTGTTGCTGGGCGGGCAGGTGGTGGTGGGCGTGGGCAACATCTATGCCTGCGAAACGCTTTTTCTGGCCGGCATCCGGCCCACGTTGAAGGCGAGTCGCATCACCAAGCCGGGGTCGATCCGCCTGCATGCAGCCATCTTTGATGTGCTGACTCGCGCCGTGGCAAAGGGCGGCAGCAGCTTGCGCGACTTCTCCAACGCCAAAGGGGAAAACGGCTACTTCCAACTGGAGGCCATGGTCTATGGCCGCGAGGGCCTGCCGTGCAAGGTTTGCGCCAAACCCGTGCGGCTCATGCGCCAGGGGCAGCGCTCAACCTACTGGTGCGCCCACTGTCAAAAGGCTTGACGTTCCAATGTTATATTGAAATCCTGACGTCCATGCTTCGGCGGCGAACCGCCCCGAGACGTTCAGTCAGTTCGGTCAGTTCGGTCACCTTCATCAAGGACTCAGTGGGAACTTCCTTCAATCAGCAATTCGGACAACACGGCGCGTGGCGGCGCGAGTTTGCGCTGCGCCTGAAACTGTTGTCGAGCTGGATGGACTCGCACGAGTTGATGGATGCGGCGGTACAGGAACGGCTTGGGCACCTGGAGGAGCAGGTGCGCTCCGACAAGGTGATGGTGGCGTTCGTGGCCGAATTTTCCAGGGGGAAATCGGAGCTCATCAACGCGATCTTCTTTGCCCAGTATGGGCGGCGCATCATGCCCGCCAGCGCCGGGCGCACCACGATGTGCCCGACCGAGTTGGGCTATGACGCTGAGCTCGATCCCTGTTTGCGGCTGCTGCCGATCGAAACCCGTTTGCAACCGCAGTCCCTGGTGGAGTGGCGCCTGGCGCCCGACAAGTGGACGCGCGTCGATCTGGATGTGAACAATCCGGCGCAGTTGGCCAAGGCCCTGGAGAAGGTGGCCGAGGTTCTGCGCGTGAGCCAGGACGAGGCGCGCGCCCTGGGTTTTTGGCACGATGAAGTCCCCGAGGACAACCCGCCGCTGGACGCCAAAGGCCTGGTCGAAGTCCCCAAGTGGCGCCACGCGCTGATCAATTTCGCCCACCCCTTGCTCAAGCAGGGCCTGGTGATCCTGGATACGCCGGGCTTGAACGCGATTGGTGCTGAGCCGGAATTGACGGTGAACCTGATTCCACAGGCGCACGCCGTGGTCTTCATCTTGGGTGCCGACACCGGCGTGACCAAGTCGGATCTGGCGATCTGGCGCGAGCATCTGATCACCGAAGCCGACGGCATTTCCTCGCGCCTGGTGGTGCTCAACAAGATCGATACGCTGTGGGACGCGTTGAGCACGCCCGAGCAGGTGCAGTCCCAGATCGATCGGCAGCGCGCCACCTCGGCCGAAATCCTGGGCTTGCCGCTGGAGCAGGTGATACCGATTTCGGCGCAACGCGGCCTGGTTGCCAAGGTGACGAATGACAAGGCTTTGCTCAAAGCGAGTTGTCTGCCGGCACTGGAGGAGGCCTTGGCCCAAGGTGTCCTGGGGCAGCGGCAGAAGATCCTGCGCTCGGCCGTGGCCGTGGGTATCAGCGAGCTGCGTACCGAGGCCGCACGCGTGGTGCATATGCGCCGACGCGACCTCGCGGAGCAGATGCTGGAGCTCAAGAGCTTGCGTGGCAAGAATGCCGGCGTGATCCAGCGCATGCGGCTGCGCATCGATCAGGAACTCAAGGAGTTTGGTCAAAGCAACGTGCGGATTCATGCGGTTCGATCGGTGCACATGAAGCTGCTGCGCGATGCTTTCGACATCCTGGGCGTGGCTGCGCTCAAGTCCGAGATGCAGACCCTGAACACGGCATTGCGCCAGCCGGGCATCAAATTGGGTCTGAAGAAAACCTATGCGCTCACCTTTGCGCGGCTGACCTCGGGTCTGGGTCAGGTTGGGGCCATCATGGGTGAAATTCAGTCCATGTTGAACGCGACTTTTCGCCAGCTCAACGCGGATTACGGCTTCTCCTTGCAGGTGCCGACCGTGCCCGACCTGACGAGTTGCGAACGCGACCTGGAGCAGGTGCAGCGCAACCACCAGCAGTACCTGGGCGTGGGCAACGTGCTGCGTCTGGCGCAGGCGGACTTTACCGAGCGGCTGGTGCGCGCCCTGGCCTCGCGCGTGCGGGTGCTGTACGAATCGACGCTGAGCGATGTGGAGCTCTGGAGCAAGTCGGCGACGGCTCAGCTCGACGCCCAGTTGCGCGAACGGCGCCGCACTTTTGGTCGGCGCATTGCGGCGATCGAGCGGATTCAACAGGCCGCCGGTGGGCTTGACGAGCGCATCGCCGAGATCGAAGCGAGCGAGGCGGACCTGCTGCGCATCGAGGCCAAACTGGGCGAACTCACGCTCTATGTGATGAACCCGCCCAGTTCAGAAACGTCGGCTCAGCCGCTGCTCAGCGACGTCGAATGAGTTCGGGCGAGTCGAATTTTTCTGAGCGGATCGTGCGCTGGCAGAAGACCTCGGGGCGCAACCACTTGCCGTGGCAGGCGACGCGCGATCCCTACCGCGTCTGGCTCTCCGAGATCATGTTGCAGCAGACGCAGGTCAGCACTGTGATGGCCTATTACGAGGCGTTTTTGCTTCGCTTTCCCGACGTCACCCAACTGGCTCAGGCCGATCTGGACGCTGTGCTTTCGATGTGGAGCGGACTGGGCTATTACAGCCGTGCGCGCAACCTGCACCGCTGCGCGCAGCAGGTGCTGCTGCAGCACGCGGGTGTTTTTCCGCGCAGCGCACGTGAGCTGCAGGAGTTGCCGGGCATTGGCCGCTCCACCGCAGCCGCGATTGCCGCCTTTTGCCACGGCGAGCGCGTGGCGATCATGGACGGCAATGTCCGAAGGGTGCTCTCGCGGGCGCTGGGTTTTGGCGCCGACCTGGCGCTGGCGGCGAACGAGCGCGCGCTTTGGGAGCAGGCCCAAGCGCTGTTGCCCAACGCTGATCTGGCCGACAGCATGCCGCGCTATACGCAGGGCTTGATGGATCTGGGCTCTAGGCTGTGCTCACTCAGCCGCCCCTCTTGCTCCGACTGTCCGGTGCACGAACTGTGTGTGGCGCATGGCGCGGGCGAGACGCAAAGGTATCCGGTGCGAACGCGCAAACTCAAGCGCACGTCGCAGTCCCTGTGGCTGCTCTGGGCGCACGACGACGAAGGCGCTGCCTGGCTGCTGCGGCGCCCGCCGCGTGGCGTCTGGGCCAGCCTGCACTGCCTGCCGGTGTTTGACAGCGAAGCCTCTTTGGTGGCGGCCTTGCCGCAGCGTCTGCGCGCCAGTGTGTCGGCGCTGCCGGCGCTGCGCCACGTGCTCACGCACAAGGACTTGTTCCTGCATCCGGTGCGCATGGCCTTGTCCAAGCGCGAAGCCTTGGGCTTGGAGGGCTCGTGGTTTGACGCCGCGCATTGGCCGACGCTGGGTTTGCCAGCGCCCATTCGAACCCTGCTTGGCGCTGCGAATTAACGCGCTTCGAGTTCGCGGTGCCGCGTGAGTGTGGTCCAGCGCGCGGCAAAGCTCAGCGCCAGCTGTTCCACCAGATAGACGGAACGGTGTTGCCCGCCGGTGCAGCCGATGCCAACGGTGACATAACTGCGGTGATCGCGCGCCAGGGCGTCAAGCCAATGATCCAGAAACTGCTCGATGTGCTGGCGCATTTGCGCCACCTCGTCCTGTTGCTGCAGGAACCGCGCCACTGCGTCGTCGCGCCCCGTCAGAGAGCGCAGTTCCGGCTCGTAATGCGGATTGGGCAACATGCGCACGTCGAACACAAAGTCCGCGTCGGTGGGAATCCCGCGCTTGAAGGCAAAGGATTCAAACACCAGTGTCAGCTGACTTCTGGGTGCGCTGATCAGCTTCTTGACGTAGCCCTGAAGTTGCGACGCGCGAAGGATGCTGGTGTCGATGACGTGGGCCTGCTCGCGTATGTCCGCCAGCAACTCACGCTCCAATTCGATCGCTTCGATCAGCGCGCGGCGCTGGTCTGGCATGTCCGCTCGGGACAGGGGATGCAGGCGCCGTGATTCGGAGTAACGCCGCACCAAGGTGTCGGTGCCGGCGTCCAGAAACAGCGGCTTGACTCTCAGACCCTGGGCGCGCAGCTCGATGAGTTGCGCCGGCACCAGGGGCAGGGACGTGGCGCTGCGCACGTCCATGGCGATGGCCACGCGAAGCGCTCCGTGCTTCTGTTCCAGGGCCACAAAGGACAGCAGCAACTCGGGCGGCAAATTGTCCACGCAGTAGTAGCCCGCATCTTCAAGGGCGTGCAGCGCCACCGACTTGCCCGAGCCCGACATGCCGGTGATGAGAATGATGTCCATGTTCACGTCGTGTACTCCAGCATTTCCTGGGCGTGCGCCATGGTTGCCTGCGACCGCGGATCGCCACCCAGCATGCGCGCAATTTCGTTGATCCGCACAGCGTCTGCGACCGCGCTGACGCTGCTGACGGTGGCTTCCCCCAGACGCTGCTTTGCCACCACCAGATGCTGATCGCCGCAGGCGGCGACTTGCGCCAGATGGGTCACGGCCAGCACCTGGCGGGCGCGTCCCAATTGGCGCATCAAGCGGCCCACGGTCTGCGCCACGGCGCCGCCGACGCCGGCGTCCACCTCGTCGAAGATCAGCGTCTGGGCCGAGCCGAGCTCGCTGGTGGTGACGGCAATTGCCAGCGCGATGCGTGACAGCTCGCCGCCCGAGGCCACCTTGCCCACCGGGCGCGGTGTCGTTCCCGCGTGTCCCGCCACCAGGAAGCTGATCTCCTCCATGCCGCTGCTCGTGGCCTGGCTCAGGGTGTCGAGCTGCACTTCAAAGCGCCCGCCCTGCATTCCCAAGCCCTGCATCGCGCGCGTGATCGCGCCCGCCAATTGGGGCGCGGCGGCGCGGCGCGCGCTTGACAATTTGTCCGCCTCCATGCGGTAGGCCTGCTCGGACGCGGCTTGCGCGCGTTCCAGCGCCGCCAGGTCGGCACTGGCGTTGAGCCGAGCCAGCTCGGCCTGCCACTGCAGCAACAGCTGGGCCAGTTCGGCGGGCGCTCTTTTGTAGCGCCGCGCCAGCGAGATCCACTGGCCCATGCGCGCATCGAGCTGCGCCAGGCCCTCGGGGTCCAGGTCGTCGCGGCGTTGATAGGCGCGCAGCGAATGCACGGCGTCTTGCGACTGCACCAGCAAGGACGCGATCAATTCGCCCAGCGGCTTGAACTCGGGCTCAAGATGCTCGGCGGCGCGCAGCGATTCCTGCGCTCGTGCCAGCCGCGACACGGCGCCGCTGTCTTCCTCGTCCAGCGCCGCCAGCGCGCTGCGCGCAGCGTCCAGCAGCGTCTGCGCGTGCGACAGCCGGGTGTGGGCGGCGCTCAGCTCCTCCCACTCCTGCTCGGCGGGGGCGAGCTTGTCCAGTTCGGAGATCTGCCACAGCAGGCGATCGCGTTCGAGCTGCAGCGAGTCCTGCGCCGCACGCGCCTGCGCCAGGGCCTGCAAGTCCAGGCGCCAGCGATCCCACAGCAGCTTGAGCGGCGCGCTGCTGGCGCCGGCATAGGCGTCGAGCAGGCCGCGCACCGCGTCGGGCCGGGTCAGGCTTTGCCAGGCGTGCTGGCCGTGGATGTCAACCAGGAGCTCACCCAGCGCGCGCATCTGCGCAGCGGTGGCGGCGCTGCCATTGATCCAGCCGCGGCTCTTGCCCTGCGTGTCCAGCGTGCGCCGCAGCAGCAGCGAGTCCGTGGCTTCAAAACCGGCGTCTTCCAGCCAGGGCCCAAGCGCCGCAGGGGCGTCGAACTCGACGCTGACCTCGGTGCGCGCGGCGCCTTCGCGTATCAGTCCGGTGTCGGAGCGCGCGCCCAGCGCCAACTGCAGCGCGTCGATCAGGATCGATTTGCCCGCGCCGGTTTCCCCGGTGAGCACGGTGAAGCCGCAGTCGAGCTCGATGTCGAGTTGGCTGACGATGACGAAGTCACGCAGCGTGATGCGTTTGAGGCTCACGATCAGACCACTCCCTCATTCCAGTGCAGCTTGTTGCGCAGCGTATCGAAGTAGCTCCAGCCCCTGGGGTGAAGGAAGCGAACGCGGTATTGCGAGCGGCGCACCATGATGCGGTCGCCGCGCATCAGCGAGGCCAGCGACTGCATGTCGAAGTTGGCACTGGCGTCGCGCCCGGCGACGATTTCAATCGCGACTTCGGACTGGTCTGCCAAAACGATGGAGCGGTTCGACAGCGTGTGCGGTGCGATCGGCACCAGCACCCAGCCCGGAATGGAAGGGTGTAAGAGCGGCCCGCCCGCCGACAGGGCGTAGGCGGTGCAGCCCGTGGGTGTGGCGATGATGAGTCCGTCCACGCGCTGATTTGCCACAAAGTGGCCGTCCACCTCCACCCGGAGTTCGAGCATGCCGGCGGTGCCGCCGCGGTTCACGACCACATCGTTCAGCGCCAGGGCGTCGAACACGCATTCGCCGTCGCGCATCACCTTGGCGTGCATCAGGCTGCGGTGGTCCTCCTCGTAGGCGCCTTGCAGCATGGGCCTGAGCGTGGCCTCGTAGTTCTCCAGCGGGATGTCGGTCATGAAGCCCAGACGCCCGTGGTTGATGCCGATCAGCGGCACGCCATAGCGCGCCAGCTGACGGCCGATCCCCAGCATCGTTCCGTCGCCTCCGACCACCAGCCCCAGATCGCAATGCGCGCCGATGGCGGCCACGTCGAGCACCGGCAAGTCGCTGATGCCGCTGTGCAGCGCGGTCTCGCTCTCCATCGCCACCTCGCAACCCTGGGTCAGCAAAAAGCTGGAAATCTTCATCAGCGTGTCACGCATGACGTCGGTCGGGGCGGACGTGCCGGCGTTGAACGACGTATGGTATTTGCCGATCAGCGCGACGTGACGGAATTTCGATTTCATCGGCAAATTACATCATTAAAATGGGCCCATGCTCGATGACCGTGCCAAGTTGTTGCTCAAAGCGCTTGTGGAGCGCTACATTGCCGACGGACAGCCGGTGGGTTCGCGCACGCTTTCGCGCGCTTCGGGTCTGGATTTATCGGCTGCGACGATTCGCAATGTGATGGCCGATCTGGAGGATCTGGGCCTCATCGCCAGCCCCCACACGTCGGCCGGACGCATCCCCACGGCGCGCGGTTACCGCTTGTTTGTGGACACCATGCTGACCGCGAATCGCGAGCAACTCTCGGCGCCCAGCCTGGCGCGCGAGCAGCCGCAAAAGGTCATCGCCAGCGCGGCGCAACTGCTCTCCAACCTGTCGCAATTTGTCGGCGTGGTGATGGCGCCGCGGCGCACCTCGGTGTTTCGCCACATCGAGTTCCTGCGCCTGTCGCAGCAGCGCATCCTGGTGATCATCGTCTCGCCCGAGGGCGACGTGCAAAACCGCGTCATCTTCACCGAGGCCGATTACACCCAGTCGCAGCTGGTGGAGGCGGCGAATTTTTTGAACGCGAACTACGCCGGTCTGGCGATTGAGCAGGTGCGCGAACGACTCAAGAACGAGGTCGAGACCTTGCGCGCTGAAATCGCCGCGCTGATGCAGGCCGCGGTCCAGGTCGGTAGCGACGTCCTGACCGAAGCGCAGGACGATGTGGTGATCTCGGGCGAGCGCAACCTGCTCTCGGTCAGCGATTTCGCGGGCGACATGGGCCATCTGCGCCACGCCTTCGACCTGTTCGAGCAAAAGACCCAGTTGATGCGCTTGCTCGACATCTCCAGTCGGGCCGAGGGGATCCGCATCTACATCGGCGGCGAAAGCCAGACCGTTCCTTTTGAGGAGTTGTCGGTCGTGAGTGCGCCTTACGAAGTCGATGGCCAGATCGTCGGCACGCTCGGGGTGATCGGGCCCACGCGCATGCCCTACGACCGCATGATCCAGATTGTGGACATCACCTCCCGTCTCGTGAGCAACGCGCTGAGCCGGCCCAAATAGCGGCCCGGTCGGGCCAGGATTTGCAGCAGTTAAAATCGCCTTCGTGGGACGTTAGCTCAGTTGGTTAGAGCAGAGGACTCATGAAAATTGTGCACCTTGGCAGGAAACTCCGAGTGTGAATGGTGTCAAATTCGGCGAACCCTAAGTGCAGCAATGCATATGACAACGCCGAGCCAAGCCTGGTGAGAAATCACCTTGAAGGTGTAGAGACTTGACGGCACCCGTCTAAGGCGAAAGCTATGATGAAGGCAAAGTCCAGAGAGTAGCGAAAGCTACACAAATCCGAATCCTTTGGTCGAAGGTTCAAGTCCTTCACGTCCTACCATGATGGCGCAAGGCCCGCTACCTGTGAAGGTGGCGGACTTTTTTGCTTGATTTTTCAGCCTCCTGCCCCCACCATTCGGCCGTCGCTTGTTTCACATCAAACCCCAAGGAAATCATGAAACGCATTCTCCTGTTGATCCTCACCAACGTCGCCGTCGTCGCGGTGCTGGGCCTGGCGTGCAGCCTGCTGGGCGTGAACCGCTACCTCACGGGTTCGGGCCTGAACCTGGGGCTGCTGCTGGGCTATGCGCTGGTGATCGGTTTTGGCGGCGCCTTCATCTCGCTGCTTATCAGCAAGCCCATGGCCAAGTGGTCGGCCGGCGTGCGCGTCATCGCTCAGCCGCAAAACGCCGACGAGGCCTGGATCGTTCAGACGGTGCAGCAACTGGCGCTCAAGGCCGGCATCGCCACGCCCGAGGTCGGCATCTTTGACGCCGAACCCAATGCCTTTGCCACCGGTGCTTTTCGCAACTCGGCTCTGGTGGCGGTGTCAACCGGCCTGCTGCAGGGCATGACGCGCGAGGAGATCGAGGCCGTGATCGGCCACGAAATCGCGCACGTGGCGAATGGCGACATGGTCACGATGACGCTGATCCAGGGCGTGATGAACACCTTTGTCGTGTTCCTGAGCCGCGTCATCGGTTACGCCGTGGACAGCTTTTTGCGCAAGAGCGACGACCGCTCGGGCCCGGGCATCGGCTACGTGATCACGACCTTCGTGCTTGACATCGTGCTGGGCTTTGCCGCCGACATGGTTGTGGCCTGGTATTCGCGCCAGCGCGAGTTCCGCGCCGATGCCGGCTCGGCGCAGCTGCTGGGCCGGCGCCAGCCGATGATCAACGCGCTCGCGCGCCTGGGCGGCCTGCACCCTGCAGAGCTGCCCAAGAGCATGGCGGCGCTGGGCATTGCCGGCGGCATCGGCCAGTTGTTTGCCACGCATCCGCCGATCGAAGAGCGCATCGCGGCGCTGCAGGCCAGCGCCTGAGCCTTGCTCAATCGGCGCTGGTGGGAACGCGCGCGGCCAGCGCGCACATCAGCTCGTAGCCGAGCGTGCCCGCAGCGCTGGCCACCTCGTCGATCGACAGCAGCGCACCACTGTGGGAGCGACCCCACAGCGTGACCTCGCTGCCAAAGCCCACCGCGGCGCCGGCTTGTTGCAGCGGCGTCAGATCCACAGCCAGCATGTCCATGCTGACGCGGCCCAGGGTGCGGGTGCGCACGCCATTCACCAGCACCGGCGTGCCCGTGGGGCACAGGCGCGGATAGCCATCGGCGTAACCGCAGGCCGCCACGCCGACGAGCATGGGTGCTTGCGCCACAAAACTGGAGCCATAACCCACGCTGTCGCCCAGCGCCAGTTGCTGCGTGCCGATGATCTTGCTCGACAGCGTCATCGCCGGTTGCAGATCCCACTCGGTGGCGCTGTGCTGCGCCGCATCGGGGGCGCTGCCGTACAGCGCGATGCCCGCGCGCACCCAGTCGGCGCGCACCTCGGCCGCGCCGCAGTGGCGCAGCATGGCCGCGCTGTTGCTCAACGACCGTTCGCCCGGCAGGTCCTGCGTGAACTGCTGAAACAGCTGCATCTGCTGCGCGATGCCCTTGTCGCCGTCGGCATCGCTGAAGTGCGCCATGAGCGAAATCTCGTCCACCTGCGGCAGCGCGTTCAATCGCGTCCAGGCCGAGCGGTAGCTGTGCGGCGCGAAGCCCAGGCGGTTCATGCCCGAGTTCATCTTCAGAAAAACGCGCTGCGGCACATTCGTCTTGTGCTGGCTCAGCATGTCGATCTGCTGCTCGCAGTGCACCGTGTGCCACAGGTCCAGGCGCGAGCACAGTTCCAGGTCGCGTTGCTCGAACACGCCCTCGAGCAGCAGGATCGGGCCGCGCCAGCCCAGGTCGCGCAGCGTTTGCGCTTCGTTCAGGTCGAGCAGCGCGAAACCGTCGGCGCCGCGCAGGCCTTCAAAGGCGCGGGCAATGCCATGGCCATAGGCGTTGGCCTTGACCACCGCCCAGACGCGGGCGTCGAGCGCAGCCTGGCGCGCGCGCTGCAAGTTGTGGCGCAGGGCCTGGGTGTGAACGGTGGCGTGGATCGGACGGGGCATGGGCGGTTGGCTTTCGGTCGGAGGCGCGGTTGCGCGCTGGGCTGATTTTGACACCGGCCAGCGTGATATAACCCTCGCCAGCGTGCGAACCGCACGCGGCGGCGTGGCTTGCCACACTGGAAACCCAAATCGAAGCTCGGAATGCACGTCTTTAACACCCTGCTGCCAGTGTTCACCGAGTACGGCTACATCGCCGTATTCGTGATGCTGCTCATCTGTGGCTTTGGCGTTCCGGTGCCCGAAGACGTGACCCTGGTCACCGGCGGTGTCATTGCCGGGCTGGGCTTTGCCAACGAGCACAACATGGTGCTCGTGGGGCTGTCCGGCGTGCTGATTGGCGACGGCCTGATCTTTTTCCTGGGGCGCATCTTTGGCGACCGCATCACGCGCCTGCCGCTGCTCAGACGGGTGCTCACCCCCGAACGTTTCACCCAAGCCCAGGACAAGTTTGCCCGCTACGGCAAGTGGGTGATGTTCGTTGCGCGTTTTCTGCCCGGCCTGCGCACGCCGGTTTTTCTCACCGCCGGCATGACCGGACGCGTGGGCGCTCCGACCTGGTTCCTGATGGACGGCGTGGCGGCGCTGATCAGCGTTCCGGTCTGGGTCTATCTGGGCTACTACGGCGCGAAGAACTTTGACTGGCTGTTCTCCATGGTGCGGCGCGGCCAGCACATCATTCTGGGCGTGTTGCTGCTGGGCGCTGTGTATGGCGCCATCCATTGGTGGCGGCGGCGCAAGGCCGAGCAGGCGCTTTGACGCACCCCGCCGCCGCTGCGGCCCTGCTGGTCAACGCCTTTGTCTTCGGGCTCTCGTGGTGGCCATTTCGCCGGCTTGAGGCCTATGGTCTGCATCCGCTGTGGACCACGGCGCTGACCTATTCCTTTGCCATTGCCTTGCTGCTGGCGGCCCGGCCCCAGGCCTGGCGCGGCCTGCTGCGCTATCCTCAACTGTGGCTGCTGGTGTTCGCCTCGGGCATGACGAATGTCGGCTTCAACTGGGCCATCACCGTGGGCGACGTGGTGCGCGTGGTGCTGCTGTTCTATCTGATGCCGGCCTGGTCGGTGCTGCTGGCGTGGTGGTTGCTGGGTGAAAAGCCCACGCCCGGCGCCTTGCTGCGCTTGTTGCTGGCGCTGGCTGGCGTGGCCATCGTGCTCAAGACCCCGGGCGTGGACTGGCCCGTGCCGCGGGCCTTGCCCGACTGGCTGGCGCTGATGGGCGGCTTCTTCTTTGCGCTGACCAATGTGTTGCTGCGCAAGTTGGAGCACACGCCCGACAGCTCGCGCATGCTTTGCATGTTCGCTGGTGGCGCCAGCATGGCCGCGGCCGTGGCCTGGGCGGGAATGAATCAGGGCATGGTGTCCGCGCTGCCCGCGCCGGCGCTGCCGTGGCTGGCCTTGGCCGGGCTCATGAGCCTGGCGCTGCTGGCGGCGAATTTTGCGCTGCAGTACGGCGCGGCGCGACTGAGTGCGCACAGCACGGCGCTGATCATGCTGTCCGAGGTGGTGTTTGCGTCCGTTTCATCGGTGGTGTTTGGCGCGGCTCAGCCGGACGCGCGCACGCTGCTGGGCGGCGCCCTGATCCTGCTGGCCGCAGCCCTGTCGGCCTGGCCGGCGCGCCCCGTCCCCCCCGCCTGAGCCGGGTCGCCTGTCTGCAGGCCCCGGCGTGGAATGCCCCGCAGGGGCACGCAGCAGTAGAAATCCTGCTAACGTTGGGCGGCACATTGACCCTACACCGGAGGCCGCACCATGTCCGATATCTACCGCTTCAGCGCCCAGCAAATGGACGGCAAGTCCGTTCCCCTGAAACAGTTTCAGGGCAAGGTCTTGTTGATCGTGAATACCGCCAGCGCCTGCGGTTTCACGCCCCAGTTCGCCGGACTCGAAGAACTGCACCAGCGCTATGGCCAGGACGGACTGGTGGTGCTGGGTTTTCCGTGCAACCAGTTTGGTGCGCAGGACGCGGGCAGCAACCAAGAGATCGCCAGCTTTTGTCAGCTCAACTACGGCGTGAGCTTTCCCATGATGGAAAAGATCGAAGTCAACGGAGCGCAGGCCCATCCGCTGTACCAATGGCTGGTGCAAGAGGCGCCGGGCCTGCTGGGAAGCAAGGCGATCAAATGGAACTTCACCAAATTCCTGATTGGCAAGGACGGGCAGGTGATCAAGCGCTACGCACCAACCGACAAGCCGGCCGCCATGGCCAAGGACATCGCCGCCGCTCTGGCGTCATGACCGAGGGCGCGGCCGTGCGCCAGTGAGCGCCGGCAAAGCCGCTCGCTCAACTCATCCATTCTTCGTTCATTTTTCACCGGGAGCGCATGTGGCCACCAAAGAAGAAGTCGCAGCCTTCATTGCTGCCGAGTTTCCGCAGACCAAGTGCATCGTCCAGGAGGTTGGCAACGCTGGCGCCACCGTCACCCACGAGATCGGTCCCGATGAACTGCGCCCGGGTGGAACGGTCTCGGGCCCGGTGCTCATGGGCGTTGCCGATGTCGCGCTGTATGTGGCCATTCTTGGGGAAATCGGCATCGTCCCGCTCACCGTGACAACCAGTCTGACGATCAACTTCCTGCGCAAGCCGGCGGCGAGCCAGCGTGTCGTGGCGGTGTGCAAGCTCATGAAGCTGGGCAGAACGCTCGCTGTGGGCGAGGTGTCGCTGTATTCAGAAGGCTCGCCCGAGCCCGTGGCCCACGTGGTTGGCACCTACGCCATTCCCGTGCCGCGCGACGCCTGATCGGTCGGGGGCCGGCGCTGCCAGGCGGCAGCCGCATGGCGGCCAGGCCGCCTGTCGGACTTTGCGCGTGGGGCGTTTGACCAGGCCATCGGTTTGATTTTTCGCAAGCTGCGGCCACGAAAATGTGTCAGGGTGGGTGGCGCATTTGGCCGATGTGCAAAGTCGCAGTCAGCCTTTCGCAGCCCCACTTCCCACAGGAGATACCGCCATGGAAACATCGACCCCAAGCTTTTCCCCGTCTGAATTCTTCAACTCCCTGCAGCCGATGATGGAATCTGCCGAAGCGCTCAATCAGGTCTTCACTGGCGCGCTCGAAGAGATGAGAAAAATCCAATCGGAGTCTTATGCCGCCACCTTGGCGGAGTCCATGCTGGCTTTGGCGCCGGCCCTGATGCCGGGTGGCGCGACCCACTCGGTCTGGCAGATTCCCTCCTGGTACCAGTCGCAAGCCGAGCGCACGGTGCACTCCACGGTGGACTCCTTTGCCATCCTGGCGCAGTCGCAGCAGCAGATTCTGGAACTGTTGGGCGCGTCCCTGACTCAGTCTGCGCAGCAGACGGCCCGTGCCATTTCAGAGGTGAACGCCACCTTTGCCAGTCGCCGGGTGTCGGCCGAGGTGGTTGATTTTTCCGACCGGCGGGCGCGCGCACAAGCCGCGTCGCAGGCCACCGCTGAAGCCTCGCAGCCGCCTCGGGCAGGACATCGCGGCGCCAAGAAGTCTGCCGGCTAGTGCTCCGACACAGAAGTAGAGGAACAAAGTGACAGTGATGGATCCGCGCAAAGCACAGACATCGCGGCGGCTATGGCGAGCATTTGCAACAACGGCATGGGTGCGAAGGCGCGCTTTCATGTTTCGACATTTCTGGGTTGGAGTAATCGTGCGTCCCGCAGGGCCCGCCTTGCGCTGGCCCCGGCGCAGTCCTATGGCTCGGCGGTTGCACTCCAGCCCCCACCCAGAGCGCGGATCAACTGCACGCTGGCGCGGCGTTGGCGCGTTGCCAGGTCGAGCGCGCTGCGTCGGGCTTGCAGCGCCGTGGTCTGCGAAGCCACCACTTCAAGATAGCTCGCAGCACCGTCGCGGTAGCGTGAATTCGCCAACTCCAGTGAGCGCAGTGCGGCCCCGACGGCCGCCGTTTCGGATTCGGCCGCCGCAGCATAGTGGTTGAGCAGCGCCAGTTGGTCTTCGACTTGCTGGAACGCGCCGATCACCACGCTGCGGTATTTCGCGCCCGACTCGTCCAGCACCGCTTGCACCCGCGCCACTTCCGCTTGGCGTCGGCCGCCATCAAAAAGGCTGCCTGCCAGCGTGGGGCCGATGGCCCAGAAAGTGTTCGGTGCCAGGATGAAATGGCCAATGGCACTGCTCTGGTACCCCAGCAAGGCGCTGAGCGTGACCACCGGGAAAAAGGCCGCCTGGGCGACACCGACACTGGCGTTGGATGCGGCCACGCGGCGCTCGGCGGCGGCGATGTCGGGGCGCCGCTGCAGCAGGGTTGAAGGCAGGCCCACGGGAACCCGTGGCAAGGCGATGGCGTCCAGGCTGGGGGGCAGGCTGAAACTGGCCGCGCTTTCGCCCACGAGGAAGGCGATCGCGTGTTCCATCAGCGCCCGTTGTGCCTGTGACTGCTGCCACTGCGAGCGCGTCGATTCGAGTTGCCCTTGAGCCCGCGCCAGGTCCAGGCCGGAGGCCAGACCGCCATCATGGCGGCGCGCGACCAGGGCCAGCGCCTTGGCGTAGGCGGCTTCGACTTCCTTGAGCAGGGCGGCGTCGCGGTCGAGTCCGCGCAGTGCGATGTAGCTGTCGGTCAGTTGCGCCTGCAGGCTCAGCCGCGCCGACTCCAGATCGGCCTGGGCCGCCAGTTCCTGCGCTTGCCCTGCCGCCACCAGACTGCGCACCCGGCCCCACAGGTCGAACTCGAACTCCAGATCCAGACCCAGGGTATTGGAGCTGTATTCGTTGGGCGACAGCGGACCCAAGACGCGCAGCGGGCGTGCTTCGGACTGCCGATTGCGCTGTGCATTGAGCGTCGCGCTGAGCGAGGGAAGTTGACTGGCTCGAATCTGGTCGGTGGCCGATTTTGATTGCTGATAGCGCGCCAGCGCCGCCGCCAGATCCGGGCTGTTCTTGATCAGGCGCTGCTGCAAGGCATCGAGCTCGGCGTCGCCATACAGCGTCCACCAGGCCTGGCGCGCCAGGGCGTCCGCGGGGCGCGCCGCGGTCCAGTTGGCGGCTTCCTTGAACGCGCTTGGCACGGCCAGCTCGGGGAGCTTGAGCGGCTGCTGCTGTGAGCAGGCACCCAGCGCCAGGCTCAACAAAGCGATCCAGCCGCACGCGGCCAGTCGCCCCCGCATCGCGTTACTGCTTGCCACTCTCGGGCTTTCCAGAAGGCTGAGCAGCGGCCGCCTTGGCGCTGGCCGGCGCCACGCGCACCAAGTCGCCATCGGCAAGACCGTCGGGAGGGCTCTCGATCACCTGGTCGCTCGCCGACAAGCCGGTGGCGATTTCGATCACGGCGCCCAGATCGCGCGCCACCGACACGGACTTGAGCGTCACCTTGCCGTCGGCACCGACAAGGGCCACGCGCAAACCGCCCTTGCCATTGATCAGCGCGCTCGGCGGAATGCTCAGGCGGCCACGGGCGCGCGGCAACTCAAAGCTCAGGTTGGCGAAGCCGCCGGGCAGCAGGTCGGCGCGGTCGTTGTCCACGGTGAGCTGAATCAACATGCTGCCCGAACCGCTGTTGATGGACTGGGCCAGCGACTGCACCGTGGCCGCATAGACTTTGCCGGGGTTCTCGGGCACGCTCAAGCGCGCCTTGCTGCCCTGACGCACGGCCGCCACATAGTTTTGCGGCAGGTTCACATACACCCGAAGCTTCTTCGTGTCCGATACCACGAACAGTTCCGACCCCGGACCCGCGCCGACATTGATGAGTGCGCCCACATCCGTGGCGCGCGCCGTCACCACGCCGTCGAACGGGGCCAGGATTCGGGCAAAACGCTTGAGCGCTTGAAAGCGTTCCACGTTGGCTTGCAGCGCATTCACTGCGGACTGCTTGGTGCTCAGGTCACCCGACTTTTCTTCCGCCTCCTGCCGCGACACGGAGTCGTTGGCAAGCATCGACTGCCAGCGCTTTGACGTGCTCGTGGCGAGTGCCGCATTCGACCTGGCGCTGGCGAGCTCGGCCTCGGCCTGCAGCAATTGCTGATCCAGATCGGGGGTCTCAATTTCTGCCAGCAACTGCCCTGCCCTGACCTTGGCGCCGATGTCAACTTTCCAGCTCTTCAGGTAGCCGCTGACCCGGGCGTAGAGGGGCGCGCGCGCAAAGGCCTCGATGCGTCCTGGCAGGTCCAGCGTGCTGGCGGCACCCGCAGCGTCCGGCTTGATCAGCGCCACCGTGGGCACGGTCTGGCTCTGCACCCGCTCGCGCAACTGCGCGGCCCGCGAACTGCGCGTGGCCAGTCCGGACACCACGATCAGCGCGGCGATCAGCCCGAGCGCCAGCGCGCTCATGGTCAGTTTTCGATGCGACACGCGTGCGCTTTCAGTTGACATGAGTTTCTCCAAGGCCGGCCTTCGCCGGCAAGTGGGCCGCAGCCTTGGCCGTATGCCGGGCATGAACCAGACTGAACACAATGGGAACAAAGACCAGGGTGGCGACGGTGGCCAGGAACAGGCCGCCGATCACGGCGCGCCCCAGCGGCGCATTCTGTTCGCCGCCTTCGCCCAGGCCCAGGGCCATGGGCAGCATGCCGATCATCATGGCCAAGGCCGTCATCAAGACCGGACGAAAGCGCACAAAACCGGCATCGACGGCCGCTTCGACGGCGTCGCCCAATTGCTCCAGACGCTCGCGCGCAAAACTGATCACCAGCACGCTGTTCGCCGTGGCAACGCCCATGCACATGATGGCGCCGGTGAGCGCTGGCACCGAGAGCGTGGTGTCGGTGGCAAACAGCATCCAGACGATGCCCGCCAGCGCTGCGGGCAAGGCCGAGATGATGACGAAGGGGTCGCTCCAGGACTGGAAGTTCACCACGATCAGCAGGTAGATCAGCACGATGGCGCCGAGCAAACCGTAGAGCAGCCCGGAGAACGCTTGCTCCATGGTGCGCACCTGGCCCAGCAGCAGCACCGTCGAGCCCTTGGGCACGTCGCCTGCGGTCTCGGCGATGACGCGCCGCAAATCGCTGGCGACCGCGCCCAGATCGCGGTCCTGCGTCGTGGCATTGATCTGCACCATGGTCTGGATGTCGTACTGGCTCACCACGGCGCTGCTGCTTCTTCGGCTGAACTGTGCCAGAGCGCCGAGCACCTGAGGCGTGCCGCTGCTGGCGCCACCGACGGGCAGGTTGGCCAGCGCCGCGAGCGAGTCGAGCTGGTACTGCGGCGTTTGCATCACGATCGGGTAGGACACGCCGTTGGCCGGATTGAGCCAGTAGGTCGGCGCCACCTGGCTGCTGCCGGCCAGGCTGACGACCAGGCTGTTGGTGATGTCGCGCGCCGTCAGGCCCGCATCCTGGGCCCGCGTGCGATCGATGGTGACGTCGAACACCGGGCTTCTTTTGGATTGCTGAATGCGCGCATCGGCCACGCCGGGAATGCGGCGCACGGCCTGCAACAGCTTGAACGCATACTCGAAATTGGCATCGAGGTTGTTGCCGCGAATCTGCAGATCGATGGGCGCGGGAGCGCCGAAATTGAGAATCTGACTCACGATGTCGGCCGGCGGAAAGGAGAACGTGGTGTCGGGGAATTCGCCGGGCAAACGCGCGCGCAGTTCGCGCACATAGTCGGCGCTGGGGCGATGCTCCCGGCGCAAGGCGATCTGGATGTCGCCGTCCTGGGTGCCGATCACGCCGGTGTTGTTGTACGTCAGGTTGATGCTGCTCGGCGGCAGCCCGATGTTGTCCACCAGGGTCGTGATCTCTTGCGCCGGAATGACCTCGCGGATGGCGTCTTCGATGCGGGCAAAACGTGCCGCTGTTTCTTCCACGCGCGTGCCCACCGGGACTCTCGCGTGCATCAGGATCTGGCCGCCATCGACGGCCGGAAAGAAGTTGCTGCCCAGAAAAGGGACGAGTGCAAACGACGCCAGCACCAGGGCCATGAACACCAGCACGAAGCGGCGCCGATGCTGCATGGCCAGGCGCAGCAGGTCCCGGTAGCCGGCGCGAAAGCGCTCAAATTTTTCCTCGAACACGCGCTGAAACAACAGCAGCGGATTGCGCGTGGGCGGCAAGGTGGCGCGCGTGCCATGCATGTCGGTGTGGGCGGCGTGGGGTCGCAGCAGGTACTTCGACATCGTCGGCACCAGGGTGCGCGAGAGCACAAAAGAGCACAGCATGGCGAACATCACGGCCTCGGCCATGGGCACAAACAGGAAACGTGCCACGCCCTGCAAAAAGAACATCGGCACGAACACAATGCAGATGCACAGCAGCGAGACGAAGGCGGGCGCGACGATCTGGCGCGCGCCATCCATGATCGCGGTCTCGACGTCCTTGAATTGCTCCAGGTGCCAGTTGATGTTTTCGATCGTGACCGTGGCGTCGTCCACCAGGATTCCCACCGCCAAGGCCAGGCCACCCAGGGTCATGATGTTGAGGGTTTCGCCGATGGCCGCCAAGCCGATGATGGAGCCCAGAATGGACAGCGGAATCGACACTGCGATGATGACGGTGGAGCGCCAGCTGCCCAGGAACAGCAGGATCATCAGACTCGTGAGCGCGGCCGCAATCACGCCTTCGAGCGCCACGCCGCTGATGGCGGATCGCACAAAGATCGACTGATCGTTCAGCGGCACCACGGTCAGACTGTCCGGCCAGGTGGACTTGAGTTCGCCCAGTTTGGCGCGGATGCCGTCCACGATGGCCAGTGTCGAAGTCGAACCATTTTTCAGCACCGACATCAACACCGAACGATGGCCGTCCACATGCACGATGTTGGTCTGGGGCGAACTGCCGTCGTGCACATTCGCCACGTCACGGATGTAGATCGTGCTGCCGCCCACGACCTTGATCGGCAGATCGCCCAGGTCCTTGATGGCCGAGGGCGCGTTGTTCAACTGCAGCGTGTATTCCAGGCTGCCGATCTTCTGCGTGCCAATGGGAACGATCAGGTTCTGTGCGGCCAGCGCGTTGGCCACGTCTTGCGCCGACAGGCCGCGCGCCTGCATGGCGGCAGCGTTCAGATCGATCTGCACCAGGCGCTGCTTGCCGCCATAGGGATAGGGAATGGCCGCGCCCGGCACCGTCACCAAGGGCGGACGCACCAGGTTCACGCCCAGGTCGAACAGGTTCTGTTCGGACAAGCCCTTGCCCGAGAGTGCCAACTGCAGGATGGGAACGGTGGAGGCGTTGTAGTTGAGGATCAGCGGCGGTGTGATGCCGGGCGGCATCTGCTTGACCACCACCTGGGAAATCGCCGTCACCTGGGCGTTTGCCACGGCCACGTTGACGCCGGGCTGGAAGAAGATCTTGATGATGCCGATGCCGGCATAGGAATTGGCTTCGATGTGCTCAATGTCGTTGACGGTTGTGGTCAGCGAGCGCTGGTACAGCGTGCTGATGCGCCCGGCCATCTGCTCCGGGGGCAGGCCGGTGTACTGCCAGGCCACAGCGATCACCGGAATCTTGATGTCCGGGAAGATGTCGGTGGGCGTGCGCAGCGCCGCGAGCGGGCCGATGATGAGCATCAGCAGCGCCAGCACCACAAAGGTGTAGGGCCGCCGCAAGGCGATACGGACGATGCCTACCAGCACGGCGCGTCCCCGCACAGCGGGGCATCAAGTCTGGCACAGGGGCCGGGTGGCAGTTTCATCAATGAGTCGGAGTTTGCAGCAGATGGGGCGACCCGTTAGTCGGCCAGCGTCAGGCACCGGATGATGGTGCGTGCGGATAGTTTATGCGCAAAGCCTTCGTGTCGCCGGGTCACTGGGCGCGCGCATCCGCCTCAGGCGTGTGCGGCAAACGCCTCCAGCTCCTGGATCGGCAGTGGCCGGCTGAACAGATAACCCTGAAAGCGGTGGCAGCCCAAGCGTGTCAGGAAGTCGCGCTGTGCCGCAGTTTCAATGCCCTCGGCAATCACTTCCAGACCCAAACTGTCCGCCAGCACGAGCACCATCTTGGCAATGGCCGCGTCGTGGGGATCGGTGAGGATGTCGCGGACAAAGGCCTGGTCGATCTTGAGTTGATCCAGGGGCAGGCGTTTGAGGTAAGTCAGAGAAGAATAGCCGGTGCCGAAATCATCGAGCGAGAAGCCGACCCCTCTGGCTTTGAGCACGCACATCTTGAGCATGATGTCGTCCACGTTGTCCACCAGAACGCTCTCGGTGAGCTCGAGTTTGAGGCGCTCGGGTTTGGCGCCACTGGCGTGCAGGATGTGCGCCACCTCGCCGACAAAGCTCGCTTGTCTCAACTGCCGGGCGCTGACATTCACGGCAATGACGAGGTGCGCCATCTCCGGGCGCACCGCCCACGCCGCCAACTGTTGGCAGGCGACCTGCAGCACCCACTGGCCCAAGCTCAGGATCAGGCCGCTGGCCTCGGCGATGGGAATGAATGCGGCGGGCGAAACCAGGCCTTGCTGTGGATGCTGCCAGCGCAGCAAGGCCTCGACCCCGCTCATCTGACCATCGGCTGTGACCTGGGGTTGGTAATGCAGGACAAACTGGCCCTTGTTCACGGCCTCGCGCAGTTCGGCTTCGAGCGTGGCCCGGGCCGAGGCCGTGGTTTGCATTTTGGGCTCGAAGAAGCGCAAGGCGTTGCGTCCCGCGGTCTTGGCCTGGTACATGGCCAGCTCGGCGCGCTTCATGGACTCTTCGGCACTTTCCGGCTGAGCGCCGCCAAACAGGGTGACGCCGATGCTGGCGCTGCTGTAGTGCCCATATTCGTCGAGCTGATAGGGTTGACCCAGGGCTTCAAGAATTTTTTCACCCACGGCTTGGGCCTGCCGGGCCGCCTCGGGCGCGTCCTGGCTCAACTCCACCACCACCACCACGAACTCGTCGCCGCCGAGTCGCGCCACCGTGTCAAGCTCGCGCACGCAGGAAATCAGCCGCGTGGAAATCTGCCGCAACAACTGGTCTCCCTTGTCATGGCCCAGGGTGTCATTGATGCTCTTGAAGTCATCCAGATCAATGAACAGCAAGGCGTTTCGGTTCTCATGCCGCACCGAGGCCGCCAGCGCTTGCTCGAGCCGATCCATCAGCAGCCGGCGATTCGGCAGGCCGG
This sequence comes from uncultured beta proteobacterium, assembly GCA_903844215.1. Classification (GTDB taxonomy): domain Bacteria; phylum Pseudomonadota; class Gammaproteobacteria; order Burkholderiales; family Burkholderiaceae_C; genus CAIKVZ01. The sequence goes on from CAIMSP010000120.1 coordinate 43,024, forward strand.
TCAGGGGATCGGAGAAGGCCAGGGCCTGGATCTGCGCTTCGGCTAGTTTGCGCTCGGCAATTTCGGCCGCCAGTTTGGCATTCGCCTGATGCAGGCGCTGCTCGCGTTGCGCCACGGCATCCGACATGGTTCTGAAACCGTCCAGCACGGGGTTGAATTCCTCATACGTCGGTTGCAAGCCAAGCTTTTGGTAGCGGCCCTCAACCATGTCTTGCGTGGCACGCACAAAGGCTTGCACCGGCTTCTTCAGCAAACGTGCCAAAGCCCAGCGTTGCACCAGCAGCAGCCCGGCCACCAGCAGCAACAAGGTCGCGATATTGCCCCAAAGCAGCTTGCGCTCCCGGTCTTTGATGACTTTCAAGGAGAGGCCAAATTCAGCGCCGCCTATCTTCTTGCCGGCGTGCTCAATCGAGATTGAGAAGCCGTCGGCGCTGTCGTCCGGATTCTGGTGCTCATAGATCACCCGACCGTGCTCATCGCGGATGACGAGCGTGGCCAGGTCGGAATTCGAGGCAAAGGCGCGGCCCACCTTGGCTACCGTCTCATCATCCACGCTCCACAGCGGCCACTCCAGTTGCTCGCGCAGTGAGAGCGTGTATTGCGCCGACTTGCTGGCAGTGAGCGCGTCCGTGACGCGCAAGGAATACCAGTAGTTGAAGCTGTTGGTCAGGATCGATACCAGCAAAGCCACGAGCACCAGGGCGAGCGTGAGGTGACGATAGAGTGATCTTGGCGGCGCGCCCAAGGCGTCCTTGGCAAGCGGGCTGGGCGGCAGCGCCGACCCCTTTATGCGTTCTTGCAACCGCCTCACTTGGTCGCCTGTCTTGGCTTCAACTCGGGCATGGGGCGCCCATAACGCGCATAGATCTTCTGCAATTCGCCGGACTCCAGCAAGGCTGGCATGCGCTGCTCATAGATTTCGGACAAGCGCTTGCCGTGGGGCGTCCTGGAAAAATAGGGCAAAAGCCCATTTGTCAGAACCAGCTTCACCGCGTAAATCTCGCTGTCGGGCGGCGGTTTGGCGGACGCCAGCCCATTCTTGCCGAGCATGAAGAAGCGGGTGCGGTCCAGGGCCAGCATGGACAGGCCGGACTCGATCTGGTTGGTTTCGGACCAGTCCATTTTGAAATTGAAAAACTTCTGGTAGTTGTAGCCTCGGGGCCAAAGCACCTTCTGGTTCTCCATGGTTTCGGGCCCGCTCCAGTTGGCCACCAGGCTCTTCTTAAAGACCACGACGGTCTCTTCGACATCAAAAGGCCATTTCACAAATCGCGTCGCCTCGGGGCTCTCGGGGTTGTAGAACCAACCCAGCATCAAGTCGGCCTCGCCGCTCTCGACCATCAGGAGCGCGCGCTTCCAGGGCACGATCTGGATTTCCAGCGTGCAGCTCGCGGGTTCGAAAACGGCTCTCATGATGTCGAAATAGGCGCCGCTGCCGTCGGCCTGGGTTCGCTCAGGCCATGCGGGCGTGGCAATCACGCAGCGTTCCTTGGCAGCCAGTGGCCAGGCCAGGCTGATGAACAAGAAGACTACCCAGGCCATCTTCTTCATGGCAAGCACTCCCTTCGGCAGAGGTCAAACGCAGCCCATGATCCAGTGCCGATTATGCCGCGACGGCTGGGGCGCAGGTCGATTGCAAACGGCTTCTGGCGCCGCCTGCGGCCTGCTAGGACGGCAGGAAGTCCACCGGCCAGGTCACGATCATCTGTTCCACGTCCTTGGCGCCGAAGTCGAACTGGCGGATGCGCGCCAGCAGTTTGGCTTCGAGTTCGGGCGTGTGCAACTCGCTGGCCTCGATGCGACACTCAAGCACCAGGCCCGAGGGCGCGATCGTGAGTTTCAACACGACCTTGCCTTGCAGGCCCGGCTCTTCGCGCAGCGCCCGGTTGTAGATCGCGTAGATGGCGCCCTTGTTGCGCTCGAACACCAGCTTGATGTCTTCGATCGAGCGCGAGGCTTTGCCGCTGGCGCCGCGCTTGACCGTGCCGCCCGCGCCGCCCGCCATGCCGCTGCCCGTGCCGTCGCCGCGGCCGCGCGCCCCACCACCGCCCGCGCCGCCGCCGCCGCCGCCGCCGATCACGCCTTCGACCAAGGTGGTGGAGCGCCCGGCCAGACCGCCGCCGCCGGTGTTGCTGCTAAAGCCTGCGCTGTTGATGCCGCCGCTGCCGCCGGTGGCGTTGGAGGTGATCAGGGCGCGCGTGGGCACGCCGGCATCGGTGCCTGAGCCCACACCCACACCCACGCCCGTGCCCACGCCGGGCCCCTGCCTGATGTCCTGCTTGATTTGCACCGCGACCGGTGCGCCATGCAGTTCCGCCAGATCGTCCTTCATGGCGAGCAGGCCCACGCCGGCGACCCGGCGCCGCGCCGCCGCCACCTCGCCCGCCGGCTTGTTCGGCACCGGTTGGCGCGCTTCGGGGATCGGCACCTCCTTGTCCTTGGCCAGCTTGCTCGCGGCTTTTTTGGCGGCTTCATCGTTCGCCGCTTGCAGCGGCTCGATTGGTTTCACGGGCGCGGCCAGCGGCTCGCGCTCGAGCACCAGCTTGGCCAGGCGCTCGGGCAACTCCTGCGCTTGCGAGCGGTCCGGTGGTGTCACGGGCAGCCAGGGCAGGGCGATGAACAGCACGGCGCAGGTGATCAGCACGCGCTGCGAAATGCGCCGAAAACGCAGCTCGTCGTCGGGTGAAACCGTCCACGGCAGCAGCGGCGCACGGAACGAGACCAGGGCCATGCTGTTCATGATTCAAACCTCTGGCGCACGGCAAACGAGACGTCGCTGAAATTGGCGCGGGCGCTGGTGACCATGATCTTGCGCAGCAAGCGGTAGGGAATGTCCTTGTCGCCCATGATGGTCAGGCGCTTGCTCTGGGCCTCGTTTTCCTTGCGGATGACCTGGCGCTTGGCAAGCAGATCGAGCTCCGCCTTGAGCGGCGCGATCAGTTCGCTGTCGGCCGCGAGCACGTCGGCCACCAGCGCCACGCGACGCCCGTCCACCGAGATCTCCTGCGCGCTCACGACCACGACCACGGTGTCGCGCGGGCTGGTCTGGGCCACCGACTCGGGCAGGCGCACGGATTTTGGGCTGGGCAGGGTTTCCACGCCACCCGAGTTGGAGAGCAGGAAGAAGATCAGGATCGTGAACACGTCGATCAGCGACACCAGGTTCATGTCCACCATGCTCTGGTTGCGGTTGCGCCGTTCGGCGCGTTTTTGCAGTGGCGTGAGTTTCATGGTGCGGGCTTGGGTGCGCCATCGCCGGTGCGGCGCGGCGCGTCCCCAATGGAGATGTTGGGAAACAGTTCGGAGCGCACCATGGTGGCGCCCTGCGCCATGTGGCCGGCGCGGATCGCATCCATCACCTGCACCAGCGTGTCGTACGGGGTGTCGGGCTCGGCCAGCACCGTGGCGTCGAGCTTGTCCGGAAAGCGGCTCTTGAGCTGTTCGATCAGCGTGTGCAGCGCGCGCACATCGGGACCGGTGGCGGTGGCGGGAATGCGCTCGATCAGGCCGCCGATGCGGTCTCCCACCTCCAGCGCCTGCACCCGCACGACCACCTCGAGTTGCAGATTCGCGCCCGTGAGTTTTTCAATTTTCTCGGACGACTGCGCGGGCAGCGTCAGGTCGATCACCGCCAGGCGCGTGAACACGGCGGTCGAGAGCAGGAACGGCACCAGCACCACGATCAGGTTGATGAAGGCGGTGATTTCGAGGTGGGCCGCCTCTTTGCGAAGACGTCGGATGCGCATGATGCCAACTCAGTGCGGCTGGGACGGTTCGGCGCGCAGGCGCTGCACCAGGTTTAGGAAACTGATCTTGGCGGCTTCGAGTCCGTCCACGATTTCGGCCGTCATGGCCTGCAGGAAGGAGTGGATCAGCAGGAACGGGATCGCCACCATGAGGGCGAAGGCCGTGTTGTTCATGGCGATGGAAATACTGGCTGAGAGCATCTCGGCCTTCTCTGCCGGATTCACCTGCGACACGGCGGTGAAGCCCTTGATCAGGCCGATGATGGTGCCCAGCAGCCCCACCAGCGTGATCACGTTGGCAAAGGTGGCGATGTAGTGGGTGCGCTTTTCCAGGCGCGGCACGATCTCCATCATGCCCTCTTCCATGGCGGCGTCGTAGTCTTCGCGCCGGCCCGGGCTTTGCATGCGCAGCAGGCCGTTGTTGACGATCTTGCCGATGGCCGCGTCCGAGGCTGCGGTGATGCCCTGCACTTCCTTGAACTGGCCCTTTTGCAGCAGCGGCAGCACCTTGCTCCAGATCGTGCGGTTCTGCGTGCGCGCCTTGGTGAGGAAGAGGAAGCGCTCGATGGCGATGGTCAGGCCCAGCGCCATGATGAGCAGACTGGGGTAGATGAAGAAGCCGCAATCCTGGAAGAATTTGATGGCCGTGTTGAGGGTGTTCATGCTGGGGTTCTCCGGTGAAAAATGCTGGGTGGATTGACAGGTCTATTTGGCCGCTGGCGGCGCCGGCGCAGTGGCCGGCGCGGCGGGCAAGGCAGACGCGCTGGCCGTGGGCGTCGGGGTGAGCGCTGCGTACTGCAATTGGCGGCGCAACACGTCGCGGTCCACGGGGCTGAGCGTCTCGTCGAGCACGCTGAGCAGCGGACGCGCTGCCAAGTCGCCGGGCAGAGGCTTTTTCCACGGCACGATGTAGAGCACCTTGGGCAGCTCGCGGTTGCCGATGATCTGGGTGCGGTCCACGTCGGCACGGTCCTGCGCCAGCGCCGACGCCGCGCACCAGCCGGCGGCGCTGGCCAAAACAAGGCGGGTGAATTTCATGGCTTCTCCTTGGTGCTGTCCTGCGCGCCGGCAAGCTGGCGCGTCGCGGCCTCGGGCTTGCGCGTCTTGAGCTCGGCCACCCACTTCGCCACCACCGGGTCGCTGCCCGGCGTGAGCGCCAGGTAGCTTTCAAACTGCTCCAGCGCGATGCCTGGCTGGCCCAGATAGAGGTCGCTCAGCACACCGAAATTCAGATGCGACAGCGCATCCTTGGCGTCCAGCGCGATGGCGCTCTCGTAGGCCAGCTTGGCCTGGGCAAACTGGCCGTCTCGCCGATAGGCCAGCGCGAGCTGATTCAGTGCGGCCGGCTGCTGCGGCAGGCGCTGCGCCGCCTGTTCCAGCTCGGCCAGCGAGCCTGCCGTTCGGCTTTCATCGACGCGCTCGCTTTTTCCGTAGCGCACCGGCAGCAACTCGCGCAGGGCGTCAAAACTGCTCTTGACCCAGGCGTCGTAAATGCCCTGGGTGGCCAGGCGCGCGTTGGCCTGGTGCAGCTCGGCGGCCTTTTCCTCAAACGGATAGGCCTGCTCTTCGAGCATCACGTTGTATTGCTCGAGTTCCAGTTTCTTTAATTTCTTCGGGCGCTCCGAAGTCATCAAGGCCTTGCCGAAATCGCGGTACACGCTGGCGCTGTGAAAGGTGGCGGCGCTCACCACGTCGGCCACGCCGTAGTCGCTGGCCACGGCATAGGCTTGGAGCGCCTCCTGCATCTTGGCCTTCTTCAGCTTGAGCTGCTTTTGCAGCGGCTCCTTGAGCGCAATCTGGCGGTAGGCCTGTGCCACCGGCTGCGCCAGCGCCAGCGCGGCGCTGGCGCCCAGATAGCGACTGCGCTCGCTGCGCTGCGCGCCTGCGCCCTGGTCGGCGTTGAAGATCTCTTTCAGCAGCGCCAATTCGCGCGCCGCGTGGCCGCTGTCGTGGGCGCTGCGCGCCAGACGGTAGCGTGCCTCCAGTGCCGGCATCAGCGGCTGCGGGTTGAGCAACAGATAGCGCTCATAGGTCTTCTGCGCCGCGGCGCGGGCGCCGGCCTTGTCATACAGCTCGGCCGACTGCCAGAGTGCGTCGCGGGCCAGGTCGGGATCCTTGGCGCTGGCGGCGATGCGCTCGAGTTCGCCGGCCGCGCTGGCCCACTGCGCCTGCTCGGTATAGGCCAGCGCGAGCTTGGGCCCAAGCTGCGCTTGCAGCGCGTGGCCGGGAAAGCGCTGGCGGAAATCTTCCAGCGTGCGCGCCGCACCGGCCCAGTCCTTCAGCGCGAGCCGGGCTGCGGCCGCATCGTATTGCGCGCTGGCGGCGGTCGTCGACAGCGGCGCCACGCTGGCCACGCGCTCGAAGGCGCGCACCGCCTGGTCGAGCTGGTCGTCGGCGCGCAACTGCTCGCCTTGCTTGTAGATGGCGGCGGCCTGACGCTCGACCAGCTCGTTGCGCGCCGCGTCCGTGGGCGCCGTGAGTTGCAGCACCTCGGTGTAGGCCGCTTCGGCGCGCGCATACTCGCCGCGCTCGAACGCCAGATGCGCGATCACGCTCCAGGCCACGCGCCGTTGGGCGTCGCTGGCGCGCGTGGGCAGGTCCAGCAACTGCTGCGCGACCGCCAGCGCCTGATCGCCCTCGTGCAGCGCGTACAGCGTGTCGGCGGCGTCGGCCAACACCGCTGCCAGCCGCGCGTCGCTGGGGAAGGTCTTGGCAAAGCGCAGCGCGCTGTGCACGCCGGCGCGCTGCAGCGCCGCCCCATCGGCCTGCGCCTGCTTGCGCTGTTGCGCCAGGCTGAGCAGCGCGGCGTAACCGGCGTCGGCGCCGCGCTCATGGGCCGGGTACTGGTAGGCCGTGCGTTCGTATTCGATCGTGGCCTCTTCATAGTGCGCGTCCTCGAACAGCAGTTCGGCCAGCAGGAAATTGTTTTGCGCGGCCTGCGGGTCCTTGGGAAATTCTTCCAGGTAGCTGCGGTACCAGTGCACCGCCTGCTGGTAGTCGGCCGTGCTCTTGCTTTGCTGCGCGCTGGCGTGGTAGTAGCGCGCCAGCTCGGCCAGATGGGTCTTGACCAGCGGCTGTGCCGCCTCCCAGCCTGGCGCATTGGCGCGGCGGAATGCGCCTGCGGCGCCGTAGTGCGCGACGTAGTCCTTCTTGGCTTCGAGCGCGAGTTTGGCAAAGCCGTTGTGCTCGTAGATGCCGATCACGCGCGCCTGCAATATCGGCGCTTGGGCGTGCAGCGGATTCAGGCGCGCGAACAGGCCGAAGCTGTCGGCCGTGTCTTTCACGCGCTCCTGTTTGAGGTAGAGCTCGCCGAGCTCCTGGTACACGCGGAACTCGTAGCCGCGACGCAGCGGCGAGTCGATGTAGGCCGCGATGGATTCGGCCCCCTGCAGGCTGGCCAGGCTCAGACTGGTGACGCGAAAGCTGTCCTCCACCAGCTCGCGCTCGGCGCGCGACAGGCCCGCGAGTTCCTCCAGCGGGGCGTCGCTGTTGCGTCCACCCAGTTTGAGATCGAGCACGCCAAAGAAGGACTGCAGCGCGTCGTCCAGCCGCCCCTGTTTGAACAGCGACCAGCCTTGCATGTACAGCGCGCGGTCGTAATACGGGCCGCTCACGCCCGAGGCGCACACCGTGGCATAGGCCTTGTGCGCGCCGGGAAAGTTGCGCGCCGCGAACAGCAGCTCGCCACGCCGAAACTGTGCCTCGTCGCGCAGCGGGGTGGCGGGGTAGTCCTGCACCAGACGGTCCAGCGTCTTGAGGGCGGTCTGCGATTCGCCGCCCTGGTCATAGGCCCGCGCCAGTTGATAGAGCACGCGGTCGTTGGCCGGATCGCCGGGGTAGCTCTTGAGAAATTCCTGGTAGCGGCCGACCGCGCTGCGGTAGTCGGCGGCCTGCAGCGCCTCGCCGGCACCGGCGCGTTTGTCGGCCAGATCCATTTCGAGGTCGCCGATGCGGCGCATCGCTTCGGGCCGCTGGGGTGCCAGCGGCGCGATCTCCAGGAACCGGGTGTAGGCCGCGATCGCCTGGGCCTCGTCGGCGCGCACGCGGGTCTGCGTGGCGTTGGCCAGCGGGCGCGCGCTCAGGCTGGCCAGCGTGGGCGCGTTGTCGCTCGACCCCTGCGGGCTGGCGCAGGCCGTGAGCAGGCACAGGGTCGCCAGGCTGGCGCTACGGCTTGGCAGCATGCGGTGCCTCCGGTTGGGCGCTGGCACGGTCGTACAGCTGCGCGACGGCGAAGCGCGCCTGCGCCGAGTAGGCCTGCAGCCGCTGCTGCTGCAGCAGCAAGCTGGCCACGGCCAGATCCTGCACGGCGCTTTGCTGTTCCTTGGCCAAGGCGGCGACCTGCGTGCCGAGGCTTTGCAGCAAGGGGTCGAGCGCGGCGATGCGCTGCTCGAAGGCGTCAAAGCGCACCGGTTCGTCGCGCTGCGCCTGCGCCAAGGCCGCGTCGCGCTGGCTTGCCTCGCGCAGTTGCGCGTCCACGGCTTGGAGCTCCCGGGTGGCGTCCCAGATCCGCTGTGGCCGGTCCTGGGCCAACTGCCAGGTGAGGGCGCCGGCGGCCAGGCGCACGCGCTCGCGGTAGGCTTGCAGCTCGGGGTCCGGGCCCGCGACCGTGGCCGAAGCGCTGGCCACGCGCTGCAGCAAATCGAGCTGGCGCGCATCGGCGAAGGCGGTGGGGTCGGACGCGTCGATGCCGCGCGCCAGTTCGGCGGCGACGCTGTCGCGGCGCGATCGCAGACCGGCCATCTTGCCTTGCTGGACCTCGGCCTGCAGCTGCGCCAGCCGCTGGGCAAAGGCCTTGCGCCGCGTGGCCAGCATGTCGCCAAAGACCGAGAGCTTTTCGCGCCAGGCGTCGAGATGGCGCGCCAGAAAGCGCAGGTCGCGGTAGTTCTTCAGCGCTTCCTGAAATTCGTTTTGCGCCAGCACCTGCAACAGATGCTCGGGATGGGGCACGGCGGGGAGGGCGCGCACGCTCCAGAACCAGCCCATCTCGTCACCCGGGTTGCGCTCGATCAGGCTGTCAACCAGGCTGCCGGAGCGGATCGCGCTGATCGATTCGTCCAGCGCCAGGCGTTCGCGCTCGAACGAGCTCAGCGCCCCCTGGTAGCGCTCCAGCGCCTGGCCGTATGCGCCGAGTTCGGCCCAGGCATAGGGCAGGGCGATTTGCGCCTCCAGCGCGGCCGCGTCGCTGCTGCTGCGCTGCGCCAGTTCGCTCCACGGGACCAGGGCCTGGCGCGGCTCCTTCAGCGCGGCGCTGGACCAACCCAGACCGAGCAGCGCCTTGTTCGCCTGCTGACCTTGCAGACGCACGCGCTGCAGGAAAGCGCGCGCCGCCAGCGGCTGCTTGTCGTTGAGTGCGGCAAAACCCAGTGCCACATTGGCGCGGTCGCGCAGGCTGCGCATTTCCTCGTCCTGCGCCCCCTGTTGGCCCAGGGCGTTGAGCACCGCCGTGCCGCCTGCGGCGTCGCCCGCCTTGATCAGCGCCACACCCAGGTTGAAGCGCGCAAAGCGCGCGCCAGCGGCCTTCTCGTCCACGCCCTCGAGCAACGTGGCCGCAGCGCTGTAGTCGCTGCGCGCCATCAGCACATTCGCCTGCAGCAGCACGCGGTCGTCCTGCAGTGCCGGGGGCAAGGGACTCTGGATGCGGCCCAGCGCCTGCTGCGCCTGCTCCAGGTAGCCGCGCTGGTAGGCGATCTTGGCCAGGTAGTACCAGGCGCGGTCGCGCACCGTCGCCGCGGCGCCCTGTTCGATGAGCTTTGCAAAAATCGCACCGGCCTCGCGCTGCAAGCCATAGGACAAGAGCAGGCCGCCGCGCAGCACCTCGGCTTCGTCCGCATGCGGCGCCACCCGGTCGAAATGTTGCGCCACCATCAGGCTGGCGAGCGCCGTGAAGTAGTGGTCCTGAAAGAAGTGAAACAGCGTGTCGCCGTAGTGCAAAGCGCGGATCTCGCGCGGCGCCTCGTCGGCGCGCACCGGGCCCGCCAGCGCCAGCGCGGCGGCGGCAGCGAGCGTGCAGCGGCGCCAACTCAGACCAGCGAATCGGTTCGGCAACATGGGTGCTTACTGCCAGAGCTTGACGTCGAACTCGGGCTGAAGCTTGGCCGAGGAGTCGCGGATGCGCAGTTCAATGAAGCGGGCCTGCGTCTCCTTGTCGAAGCGCAGCGTCGTGCCGCGCTTGTAGTCGCGCTCGTGCGGGCCCTTGCCGGTGAAGAACGCCACCAGTTCATGCGCGCCGGTGCGCAGGTTGCCCAGATAGAGGCGCTGCACACCGCCGCGGTGCAGCGCCTGCACTTCCAGCGCCGTGTAGAGGTAGCTGGCCACCAGTTTGTCGTCGAGCTTGAGCTGCACCGAATCGAGCTCGAACATCTTGCCAACGTCCATCGAGACGAACACCGCCACCTGCGTGTTCGCCGGGAACAGCAGTTCTTCTTCCAGCACCAGCAAGTCGCGATTGAGCCCGATGACCTCGCTCTTGATGTCCTGGATGCGCGCGTCCAGCGCGGCGCTCGCCAGCGACGACGCTGGCGCGGGCGGCGCGCTGGCGCTGCTGGTCTCGGCGCCCCAGGCGGCGCAAAGGCTCAAGCCCAGGCACAGGCCCGCGAGCCAATTCCGGTATCGATACATCATGATGCGTGCTCTCTAGAAGGTGGCGTTCAGATTGAGCTGCAGCAGGTTGGCGCTGTAGCGGTAGAGGCTGCCGGTGCGAATGTCGGTGAAATCGCTGTGGTTGAAATGCACGTACTGGTAGGAGCCGATGAGGTGCGTGTCATAGCTTCCCGCCAGCTTGCGCCACTGGTAGCTCAGCGTGGCACCCAGGCTCGGGCTGGTGAAGCTGCTGAGTTGCCGGTTGCGCGACACGTAGCGGGTTTGCGCCTGGGCGTTGTCGCTGTAGAACAGCGCGTGCTGCTGCTGGTAGTAGCGCACGAAGCTGTCGGCCAGCCATTTCTTGTCGCCAAAGTAGCGGCTGTAGCCGAGCTCGACGCTGTTCGCCTTGAGGCCCCAGGTGTCCCAGTAAAAGCGGTAGTCGGCGTGCACGGCGTCGTCCGAACCCAGGTCGCCGACGGTGCCCAACCTGACGGCGCGCGCCGAGCGCGTGCGCGGGTCGCGTTCCGGCACGGCGGAGCCGAAGACGCGCGCCACGCGGTACGGGCTGCCCAGAAAACCGGCGTCCGCCAGGGCCTCGAAATTGACGCTGGCGATCCATTGCTTGCTCAGGATCTGCGACACGCCCACGCGGTACTGCCAGTGGCTGGCGCTGTCATGGAACTCGGGCGCGTTGTGCTTGAGCACGGTGTCGGCGCCGACGGTAAATCCCATGCTCACGGTCGTCATGCCGCCGAAGCTTTCCTGGCTGATGTCCAGGCCGACGCGGTTGGCCGTGTAGTCGGGCTCCTTGCTGCTCGAGGTGCTGAGCGAGATCAGCGCGTCGCGGTAAACGTAGTCGGCGCCGAGCGTGACCTCGTTGCGCTTTTCCCGGTACGGGCTGGCGCTCGTGACCACGTCGATGGAGGCGTTGCTGACCGCGTCCACGTAGTAGCTCGCCGACAGCGACACGGTGTCGGCCAGGCGCTTGCGCACCAGCAAGGCCGGTCCGTTGGCGACCACGCCGCCGCCGTTGTACGAGTGGTACAGCAACTCGGCCTGGTCGGTGGGCAGGTCCAGGGCGCGCGCACCCTGGGCGGCGAGCAGGCTGCCCAGCAGCGCCAGCAGACGTTGGAAGATGCGGGCGTCCTGGCCTTGTCTGCGCGCGCTAATTGCAACCACAGCCGCCTCCTTGTACGCCGGTGGCGCCGCGCGCGCCTTCGCGCACTTCGCGTGCATGGGTGATATCCCTTTGCGCCAGCGGGTTGCGCCCCGCGTTCATCACCGGATCGGCCAGGCGCTCGCGCTCATAGGGCTTGACCCAGGGCTGGGTGGCGCAGGCGCCAAGCTGGGTCGCGAGCAGCAGGCCAGCGGCCCGGAGAATGGCAGTTTTCATCGCAGCAGCTCCCGTATTTGGCGCTCGTATTCGTCTTCATAGCCGGCGTGAAAGCCCAGGTGCAAATAGCGCAAGCGGCCATCGCGGTCGATCAGCAGGGTCGAAGGCATGGTGCTCACGGCGTACCGATGGCTCACGGCCTTGTCCGTGTCCAGCAGCACCGGGAAGGTCACGCCCATGCGCTTGGCCACCTCGGCCGCATGGCGCGCGTCGTCGTCGACGTTCACGCCCAGCAGCACGAAACCGGAGGCGCGGTATTTCGCGTACAGCTTGTTCAACTGCGGCATTTCCTCGCGGCAGGGGCCGCACCAGGTGGCCCAGAAATTCAGCATCACGACGCGCCCGCGCTGCTCCTGCAGCCGCAGATTCGGGCCATCAACGCTGCGCAAGCTGAAGTCTGGCGCTGCGGCTTGCAGCGCGGCCGCCTGCAGCGCCCCGCCCGAGCCGAGCAGCAAGGCGGCAGTCGCGCCCTGACGCAGCAGGCGGCGGCGCGTGAGCGGCAAGGCGCAAGAGGGATCGTTCTTCATGTCTTTGGCCTGTTAAAACGAGGCCGTCACGCCCGCGCTCAACTCGGGGTTTTGCGTGCTCTGGCGTTTGCCCAGCAGATCGAGCGCGAACAGGTGATCCCGCGCGTCAAACTGCAAGGCGAAGTGGTCGTTGAGATAGACCCGCAGGCCCGCGCCCAGGTTGAAGGTGGACTGGCGCTGCTGGTTGAACGAGCTGCTGCCCACGCCGCCGATCAGATAAAAGCTCATCGGCTTGGCGTTGCCGCGGCCGAGGAAGACTTCGCCGGGCAGCACGTTGTAGCCCACCGACAGGTTGTAGTAGCTCAGCTTTTCGCTCGCGGCGGGAAAGATGCCGCCGGGCAGCACCTGGCGAAACGTGGCATCGCTGACCTTGGTTTGCGCCAGCACCGCCTCGACGAAGAAGTCCTCGTTCACGTGGTAGCCCAGGCGCAGGCCGCTCACCGGACTGGAGCCGAAGTTCTGCGTCGCATAGCTGCCGGCGAAGGCGCCGATCTCGAAGTCGTTGGACGGGAAGCGCGGCAGGCGCACCTCGCGCCGATCGACCTGGGGCAGCACCACCTGGTCGGTGCTGGCCGGCGCGTCGGCCGCCGCCGCGCTCCAGCACGATGCGCAGAGTGCGGCGAGGACGATGGCGTGGCAAAGGGTTTTGGTGTTCATGGTGGCGCTTTAGAAGAAGAAGGAAATTCCCGCTGTCGGCGCGCGAAACGTCGTGCTGCGGGTGTCGGAGACAAAGGCGGTGTACAGCGTGTAGTCGGCGCGCAGCACGAAGCGCTGGCTCAGGTAGTAGCGCGCACCCAGACTGGCGTTGGCCAGATTCGCGTCGCTCTGGTTCGCGCCCACCAGGCTGCTGTTCGGGAAGTTCTTCAGCTTGCCCACGCCGATGCTGAAGAAGGGCGAGAAGCGTCGATCCGACCAGGGGTCGGAGACGAGGTTGACGTGCCACAGATTGGTGCCGGCGAAAGCCCCCTGGACCTGGCCCAGCGTGGCTTCGACGGTGAGCGTTTCGCAGACGCGGTAGCTGCTCCACATCTTGAGCATCGGCTCGGCGTTGAAGCGCCCCCAGGCCACGCCGAGCTGCGCGCGCCGGCCCAAATAATCGTCCAGCACCAAGTCGCGAAACGGCTGGGTCTGGCCCGCGCCGGCGAGCGTGCTGCGCAACTGTTCGCGCTGCACCCAGCCCACCTGTGCGCCCTCGGTGCGCACCCGGTACCAGTCGGTGTGGCGCAACTCGATCGTGATCCAGTGCTCGCGCGGCTCGACAAAGAACACCGGAAAGCCGCGTCCCGGACCGGTGCGCAGTTCGATGAACGGGTCGCTCACCTGCAGGCGCGCGCTGGCCTGGTCTGCGGCGTCTGCGGCCCGCGCCGGCGCGCTGCCCAGGGCGAACAGGCTGACGAGCGCCAGCAGGCTGGCGCTGAGGCCGCGTGCCAGGGCGGGATGGGCTTGCATGGGGCTGGGTCTCATAGCGTGTTGCAGCTGCCGGCGAGCGGATCGGTCGGCGTGAACATGGCGTTGGCGGCGCTGCTGAACTCGTCCTGGCCGCTGGGCATGGGGTGCGAGACCCAGTATTTGAGCGCCAGCACGTTCGCGTCGCTGGCGCTGGCGAAGATCAATCCGCCGCCATGCAGCACGCCCAGCAGCAAGGGCTTGTTCAGCAAGCGGCTTTGCGCGCTGTCGCCAATCACGGTCTCGCTCTGGGCGGTGTAGAAGTTCTTGTACATGTCGCTGTGGCGGATCACGTCGGGCGTGTTCGAGGCCAGGCTCAGGTCAAGGGGCAGCGCGCCGGGGACGATGCGAAAGGCGCCGCCGGCGCCGGTGATGTGGTTGTGGCAGCCGGTGCTGGCGCAGCTGTTGCTCGCGCCGGTGGCGCTGCCGGGCGTTGGCAGCAGGCTCAGAAAGATCGGGTTGATGCATTTCTGGAAATACACAAACGACAGGTTCTGCCCGCCGCTGAGCGCCGGGTTGTTCACCGGCGCCGGATTGCCCAGCGGGTTCGAGCCGCCGCCGCAGGCCGACAGCGCGGCGATCACGGCCGCCGCAAGGCTGAGTTTCAAAGTGCGGCGCAGGGGCTTCATCGGGTTCAGCATCCGGTGCCGATCCAGGCGGCGATGGTGTTGTAGTTGGCGCTGCCCACGGGCAGGACCGCTGCGGCGCCGGAGGCGGCGTTGGCCGGGTGCGGCACGGTCGAGGGCTTGCTCAGCAGGTAGTTGGAGGCCGGCACGCAGGCGTTGTTGATCATCGTCAGCGTCACGTTGTAGTCGCCCACCGGGTCGCCGGTCAGCACGAAATGGTTGTTTGTGAAGGAGCTGCCGGGCGGGATCGGCGCGTTCGCGCTGCCCGTGGCCTGGTGGCACAAGGCCGCGCAACTGGCGCGCAGGATTGGGAACACCTGGGCCACGAAGCTGGTCTGGCTCAGACCGGTGACGCTCCTCATGCCGTTGCCTGCGGCGAAGGGATCGTTGTAGTACTTGCTGCCGGTGTCCACCCACTCGGCCAGCAGGCGCTTCTCGGCGGCGTTGAGCAGTCGAGCGTGGTCCGGGGCGGAGGCGCCCGGGCTGGGGAAGGCCGCTTGCGCGTCGGCGTCGGACATCAGCCGTTGTCCGGCCAGGATTTCGATCAGCCGGCTCTTGCGCGCCAGCCCCAGTGCGTCGCCTTCGCTGGCCATCGTGTCCACCCGCGCCGGGCCGCGCTGTATCACCCGCACGCCGTCTTTGATCGTGGTCAGCGGCAGGCCCGACTTGGCGTCGAGCAAGGGGTTGCCGACGGTCAGTCTTTCGTACGAATCGACGCGACCGGTGCCGGCGATGGTGCCGCTCAGGTCGAGTTTTCCGGGGTCGTTGTGGCAGGCGGTGCAGGTGGCGGCGCCGCGGTCGCGGCTCCACAGTGGCTGGATGTGCTCCGGGTAGTTGATGATGCCGTTGACCGGCACCAAGGTGGCCAGATCGTTGGCCGGGACGAGGTTGCCGCTGTAGCGCAGGGCGATCGGTGTGCGGGCGGTGACGCCGGCCTGGCTGGTGTCGGCCCAGACGTCGGTGAACAGCGGGTCCGCACTGAGCAGCAAACGCGCGGGGTCGAGCCGGGTGCGCGTCGCGGCCATGGTCTCGCCGGCCTGATGCGCGCCGGCCATGGCCGCCAGCAGCGCCGCCGGTTGGGTGTTCACCACGGTTCCCGAATTCAGCGCGCCGCCGCGGCGCGGGCTGTGACAGCCGTCGCAGGTGCGGTGCTCGCCCGGGCGCACCTGGATCCAGTTGGTGTGGGTTTGAAACGCGCGCCCCTGGGCGTCGGTCACGGCCAGCGCAATCGGCGTGTCGGCCGGCAGCGTGAGCTTGAACGAGCCGTCCGGCTCGAGCGGCGCGTAGCCCAGGATCTGCTGCATTTCAAAATCGGTGTTGCCGATGGCGGCGCGCGTGCCGGTGGTGCTCACCGGCGGGGCAATGGCGCGCACCACGCGGATGAAGCGCGCCGGGGCACAGCCGTAGGCCGCGTTCGCCGGGTCCTTGATGCGCAGCAGGTCCGCCACCAGGGCGCGTGTGTCCAACGGGTCGGTGGGCGTGGTCTTGGCAATCGCGCTGACGCAACCGGGCGCCAGGTCGGCCGCGCCGAGCACCGCGTCGCCCATGCGCCCCAGGTCGTCGGTGTCGTACACGCTGCGTACTTCGAGCAGACCCAGTCCCTGGGCGGCCAGCGCCGCATCGGCCAGCGTGGGGCTGAAGGCGCTGGGCTCGGCGCGCGCCATCAGCGCCACCGGGTGCGTGTACATGAAGCCGGCCGGGGGCGCGGCGATGTTCAGCATGGTCTGCTGCGCCGGGTCGAACATGTAGATGGCATAGGTCGGCGCCACGTTGTCTTGCAGCGTGTCGGTCTGCACGGCGTCCACCAGTCGATTGGCGTCGCTCAGGCGGCTGACTTCGGCGGCGCTGAGCGTGGCGCAGGCCACGACCACGCCGGCGCGGCTGACTTCGCACGGCGTGTAGCCGAGCAGGACGCGGTCACTGCCGTCCCACAGCGGGTAGGGCGTGGTGATGCGGCCATAGGCCGAGAGTCCGGTGCCGTGGTTCAGCGCCTGGGCCATGGCCTGGCGCTGGCCGCCCACGGCGGGCACGCCCGGGTTCACCGGGGTGTTCTGCTCCGAGTAGTTGGCCGCGTCGATGAACATCAGTGCGCCGCCCTCGTGGGTGCGCGACAGCGGCATCAGATCGGTCGATACAAAGCCCTTGTACTTGCCGCCCGGGTCCATGTCGCGCGGGTGCAGGAAGCTGTTGCCCTCGCTGTGCGCGCCGTAGAGCACGAACAGATTGGTGCCGTCGGGGCGCACGGTGAAGATCTTGAAGTGGTTGCGTCCGCCCACGTGGTCCCAGCGCGAGAACATGATGTCGCCATTGGGCCGCACCACCGGGCTGCGGTCGTGGCTCTGGTTCACCGAGATCTGCTGGATGGCGCTGCCGTCGGCGGCCATGGTGTGCAGGTTGAAGACCCGCTCGCGCTCGTATTCGTCCAGCGCAAAGTAGCTGCGGCCCAGCGCCTGGTTCAGGCTCGATGTGGTCTGGCGGTTGGAGGTGAAGACCACGCCCGCGCCGCCCGGAAGGTAGCTCGGATCGACATCGTCGGCGCCGGCGGAACTGGTGAGCCGGCGAAAGGTTCCGGCGCTCAGGCCGCCCACGCTCATGTCGTATTCCCAGATGTTCCAGCGCCCGGTGCAAGCGTTCTGGCCGCCCGTGGTGGCCGTGTTGGAAGTCGGGCAGTTCATCGCGAAGATGATCTTCTTGCCGTCGTAGGACACGTCCGGCCCCGACACATCGCCCAGGCCTTGCGTGAACTGCGCCGTGAGGTTGTGCTCGGCGGCGCTGGGCGAGGCTTTGGCGCGCACGATCAGGTCGCCCCCGGCCGCGCTGGGCGCGCCATTCGTGGGGTTGGCGCGCATGGTGTTGACGCGCTTGGCGTAGGCGATGGCGACATCGCCCTGAATGGCGCCGGTGGCCGAGTCGCTCGCCGTTCCGGTGCAGGCGGCCAGGCAGGCCCAGAGCGCGAGTGCAGCGGCCCAGCGGGCGCGGATCAAAGGCTTGTCCATGGCGGTCTCCTGAAAGGGGGAAGGGCGTCGCATCAACGTGGCTTCGCGCTGAGGCTGGGCGCCATGAGGCCGCAGGAATAGTGCAGCGCGCCCTGCGCGTCCACCACCACCGCGTCCACGTTGTCCTGGGCTTCGATCAGCCGCATGCCCTGGTTCAAGCCCAGGATGAACACCGCCTTGGACAGGGCCTCGCAGGTCAGGCCGTCGTCGGCCAGGATGCTCACGCTGCGCACACTGCGAGGCGAGCACCCGCTTGCCGGGTCGATCAAATGGTGAAAGCGCTGGCCGTCGGCTTCGAAAAAACGTTCGTAGTCGCCCGAGGTCGAGATCGACGTGTTCTCCAGCGGCAGCAGCGCCACCAGCGCGCCCGGCTGGCGCGGATCGCGGATGCCGATGCTCCAGGGGCGTCCACGGCGGTCGCCGATGACGCGCGAATCGCCGCCCGCGCTCACCATCGCGTGCGCTATGCCGAACTGATGCAGGATGGCCGTGGCGCAGTCCACGGCGTGGCCCTTGGCAAAGCCACCCAGGTCGATGCACATGCCCGGGCGGGCGAAGCGCACGGTGCGCGCACGCGCATCCAGCAGCAGATGGCGGTCGCCCACGGCGGCGCGCGCCAGCTGCAACTGCGCCGCGTCCGGGCGGATCCCCAGACGGTAGTCGTACAGGCGGCCGACGGCGGCGTAGGTGATGTCGAACGCGCCCGCGCTGAGGCGTGAAAAGTGTTTCGCGCGAACCAGCAGGCGCGTCATCTCGGGCGTGAGCGCAACCGCTGCGGCTGCGGCCTGGCGATTGATGCGCGAGAGCTCGGACTGCGGCTTGTGCGGACTCATGGCCTGGTCGATGCGGTGCATCTCGGCCATCACCGCGTCCATCGCGGCTTCACCCCGGGACGCCTCGTCGCACCAAAGCTCCACCGTGATCGCCGTGCCCATGATGGCTTCTTGGCGCTGCATCCAGCCGCCGCCCTTCGCGCCCGCCGTGGCTGCCGACGCGCGCTTGCTGGCTGGAACAGTCTGAACTGAAGGGCTGAACACGATGGCAATTCCAAAAGATGGCTGAGCCAGGGCGCTCCCATGAGCGCGCCGCTCGACTTGTGTGAATGGATTTACGCGCCTGTCGGGTGTCACTGGCGCGCCTCGAAGTGCTTCCACCGGGCCCATCAGCCCCGGTGTCAGCTCGCGCCGATTCTTGCATGGGACATTCCCCGCAAGTGTTCAAAATCATGTTTCAAATGTGAGGGAGTGCAACTGAAAACCACCCCCGAAGACCGGGCCGAGATCAGCAAAGATCGCGCCGTCACGCTGCGTCGTTTCTGTAAATAAACATTTGTCCACCCTGCTTTGTCACGGACAAGCTCGTTATCGTGGGGTGGCGGTTTTGAAATGCATTCCCACCCGCATGACGCGTGCCATCAGACACGCGCAGCTGCACGGCCAAGTCATGACCGGTCCATCAGCGAGGGCAGTTCGAACCCCTGAGTGAAAAAAATCGAGAAAGTGGATGCGATGAGCTTAGAGACACCCGGCGCCCGGCCCACGCTTTTGCTGATCGACGCCGATGGCGCCAGCCTGAACTCTGTGCGCCTCACACTGGGCCAGATGGGCTTCACCCAAGTTCAGACCGCACGCGACGGCAGGCAAGGGCAACAGGTCTTGGATGGCATGGCGCAAGCACCAGACTTCATCATCTGCGATGTCTTCATGCCCCATATGGATGGCATCGAATTCATGTTTGACTTGGCCAAGCGCGGCTACCAGGGCCGTGTCGTGCTGGTCGATGGCGGCTCCGATGAGATGCTGTCGGTGGCGGTGGATGTTGCCGTGGCCCTGGGCTTGAACGTGCTGGCGGCCTTTGGCAAGCCGTTGCGCGCAGACGCGTTGCAGTCCCTCTTCGGCACCGGCGATGGCGGTCTGCCGCTTCGCGTCCAAGCGCCGATTGCAAGCTGACTTGCTCAGTCCCTGGGCCTGACCAAGGCCGCGTCGAGTAATTCGATCCAGTGCTTCACCGGCGTCGCGGTGCCGCTTTGCAGGTGCGTGATGCAGCCGATGTTGGCGGACACGATGTGCTCGGGGTGCAACTCGTTCAAGTGCGCCAGCTTGCGGTCGCGCAGCGGGTAGGCCACCTGCGGGTTCAAGACCGAATAGGTTCCGGCCGAGCCGCAGCACAGGTTCGATTCGGTGCGCGTGGTCTTGATGTCAAAGCCCAGCGCCGCCAGGTGCTGCTCGACGCCGCCGCGCAACTTTTGCCCGTGCTGCAGCGAGCACGGTGGGTGATAGGCGATGCGCTCGCGGCCCACGCGCAGCTTGCCCTGGAGCTTTTGCGCCAGCTCGGGCAGCCACTCGCTCAGATCGCGCGTCAGCTCTGAAATACGCTGCGCCTTGGCCGCGTAGCGCGCGTCGTCGTGCAGTAAGTGCGCGTACTCCTTGACCGTGACGCCGCAGCCCGAGGCGTTCATCACGATCGCTTCGATGCCGCCCTGCACATAGGGCCACCAGGCGTCGATGTTGGCGCGCATCTCGTCGCGCCCACCGTCCTGATCGTTCAGGTGGAACTTGACCGCGCCGCAGCAGCCGGCCTTGGGCGCGATCAAGGTCTGAATGCCGGCCGCGTCGAGCACGCGCATCGTCGCGGCATTGATGTTGGGCATCATCGCCGGCTGCACGCAGCCCGCGAGCATCAGCACCTGGCGCGGGTGCTCGCGCGTCGGCAAGGCACCCGCGTCCTGGCGCGGCGGAACCTTGTTCTTGAGCGCCGTCGGCATGGCGCCGCGCAGCGCCTGGCCCAGCTTCATGGCCGGGGCAAACAGCGGCGAGGGCAGGCCCTCCTTCAGGGCCCAGCGCAGCGCGCGTTCCGGCAGCGGGCGGGGCACCTTGGCGTCCACCAGCTTGCGCCCGATGTCGAGCAACTGGCCGTAATTCACGCCGCTGGGGCAGGTGGTTTCGCAGTTGCGACAGGTCAGGCAGCGGTCCAGGTGCAGCTGTGTCTTGCGCGTGGGCGCATGGCCTTCAAGCACCTGCTTCATGAGGTAGATGCGACCGCGCGGACCGTCGAGCTCGTCGCCCAAAATCTGGTACGAGGGGCAGGTGGCCGTGCAAAAACCGCAGTGCACGCACTTGCGCAAAATGGCTTGCGCTGCCAGACCGTCGGGTGTGTCGGCGTACTCAGCGGCGAGGGTGGTTTGCATGTCAGCTCACTGCGTCGCGACGGGATGTGAATCCTGGTCCGGCAAGGGCTCAGGATTGAAGATGCCCGCCGGGTCGAACTCGGCCTTGAGCCGTTGTCCGATGCGCTCCAGCGCGCCCGGCAGAGGTGCGCGGCGCTCGAGCCCGGACGCGGCGCCCGGGGCGATGAACAAGCTGGCGTGGCCACCCGCCTGGAGCGCCGCTTCGCGCAAGGCCTGCGTTGCGGCGATCGGGGCCCAGAGCCAGCGCTGCGCGCCATGCCATTCCACCAGTTGCTCCCAGGGCAGCTCCAGCAGCGGCGCGGTTTGCGCCACGCTCAGGCGCCACAGGCCCAGTTCGGGCGCGCTCGGTGGCGCAAAAAACGGCAGGCGCAGATCGCGGCAGGCATCCCAGTCGGGCCCGGCCTGGGCGTTGTCCATGCGGGTCCCGCTGACCTGTGCCAGCATCTTGTGGCAGGCGGCCTCGACCGCCGCCACGGCGCCGCGCAGGCGCACAAACAGCCGTCCGCGCCCGCTGTCACGCACCCAGCAACTGGCGTTCAAGGGCAGGGGCTGGCCACCCCAGCGATGCAGTTGCGCCAGCGCCAGCGCCTGATCGAGCTCGAACACCAGCGAGGCCTGCGCTGGCGCGACCGGCAGCACCTTGAGTGACACCTCGGTGATCAGGCCCAGCGTCCCCGCCGCGCCCACCATCAGGCGGCTCACGTCGTAGCCGGCGACGTTCTTCATCACCTGGCCGCCAAAGCTGAGCAACTCGCCGCGCCCGTTGATCAGGTTCAGGCCCAGCACATAGTCACGCACCCCGCCCACACTGGCGCGGGCCGGGCCGCTCAAGCCCGCCGCCACCATGCCGCCGACGGTGGCGCTGGCCGGGCCCGAGCGCGCAAAGTGCGGCGGCTCGAAAGCCAGGCACTGGCCCTGCTCGGCCAAGGCGGCTTCGAGTTCGGCCAGCGGCGTTCCGGCGCGCACCGTGACCACCAGTTCGCTCGGTTCGTAGCTGGTGATGCCGGCATATTCACGCGTGTCCAGCCGCTCGCCTTGCAGCGATCGGGCCATGAAGTCCTTGCTGCCACCGCCGCGAATGCGCAAGCCGGCCCGGCTCGCCGCCGCCTGGCGCACGCGCTCTGTCCAAGATTGAAGTAGGGGTTCCATGGTGCGCATGGTAGCCGGGAGCGGCAAGCCCGGTGCGGCTTTATCCGCAAAACTGTTTTCCACATTCGCCTGGATGCTGCTGCGGCCGGGCTGCGCGCTACACTGAACGCGCCTGATGCCTGCTGAAAAGATCCCCACCCCCGCCAGCGTCTGCCCCCTGTGCGCACAGCCCAACCAATGCGCCATGGAGCGGGGCGACGCCGCGCCCTGCTGGTGCACCGCCGTCGTGTTCACGCCCGGGTTGTTGCAACGCATCCCCGCAGCGGCGCAGGGCCTGGCCTGCGTGTGTCAGGCCTGCGCGGCACAAGCAAAGACCGGCTGACACGGCCCTAGGCGCGGGCGCGCAACCTTCGAGTAGTCGAAGGTGCAGTCAACAAATTGCCTGAAATATATATTCGAGACGAATCGGCGGCTGGCTCACCTGGTGAGCCAGGGCACGGTTAAGCTGTCTTCACTTCAAGAATCCAAGAACAAAAAGTATGTCAGAACCTTTGGCCCACTCTGGCGGTCATTTGCTTGCCGCTCATTTGTGGTCCGTGGCAGGCTTGGCTGCTGACTTCGCTGAACCAATGGATGCGAAAGCAACAGCCAAGAGTTGGGCTCATGCTGCGGGTTTGTGGCATGACTTGGGCAAGTACCGGCCTGGGTTTCAGCGCTACCTTCGGCAGTCCGCCAATGTGGACGCGCATATTGAGGGAAAAGTCAGCGGCCGCGAGAAGACGCATTCTGCTGCTGGCGCCATTTGGGCGCTGCGCCAACTTGGCGAGCCGCAGGGCCGTGTGCTGGCTTACTTGATTGCCGGTCATCACGCTGGATTGGATGATTGGAGCGGTGGTCTAGATGCGCGTTTGCAGAGTTCCGACAGCAATGCGGAATTCGAAGACACCTGCGCGGCTGCCCCGCCGGAAACGATCCTTAGTCGGCCGAAATTCGTAGCTGATCTGAAGCTTGTTCCTGGTGGATCGGCTGGCTTTGCCCTGTGGGTCCGCATGCTATTTTCCTGTTTGGTGGATGCCGACTTCCTCGACACGGAGGCCCACTTCGATGCAGACAAGCCCGCCAGGCGAGAAGGATTCCCTGGGCTGGATCAAATGTTGGCCGCGTTTGAGCAACACATGAGCGCCAAGGCCGCAGCTGCGAGCGCAATGCCCTCGATCGTCAACAGCTTGCGCGCGGACGTACTGCGCCAGTGCCGCGAGAAGGCGGCGCTTGCACCGGGTATCTTCTCGCTCACGGTTCCCACCGGAGGCGGCAAGACCTTGTCCAGCCTCGCGTTTGCACTGCAACACGCCCGCGCGCATGACAAACGCCGCGTGATCTACGCCATACCCTACACCAGCATCATTGAACAGACGGCAGACGTATTTCGCGACGTATTCAAAGCGCTCGGCAAGGAGGTGTTGATCGAGCACCACAGCCAAGCGGATGCTGCGGAAAAAGATGAAACGGCGCGCAGCCGGTTGGCCTGCGAAAACTGGGATGCTCCGCTGATCGTGACCACCAACGTCCAGTTGTTCGAGTCCCTGTTCGCCGCCAAAACCTCGCGCTGCCGCAAACTGCACAACCTGGTCAACAGCGTCATCGTGTTGGACGAAGCACAACAACTCCCACCTGAATTTCTGCAGCCCATCCTGGATGTGCTCAACCTGCTGGTGAAGCATTACGGGGTGACAGTCGTCCTTTGCACCGCCACGCAACCTGCCTTGGCCAGCACCGACTACTTCGACGCCAGCACGGACCTTCGTGGCCTGGCCGAGGTGCGTGAAATCATCGACGATCCTGATGCGCTGTTTGCCGCGCTCAAGCGGGTCGATGTCGCGCTGCCAAACGATTGGAAAGTTCCCACGCCCTGGGCCGAAATTGCTGCACAAATTTCAACTGAAGACTGCGCGTTGGCGATTGTCAGCACCCGAAAGGCCGCGCGTGAATTGCAGCGCTTACTGCCATCCGGAACGCTGCATCTGTCGGCGCTCATGTGCGGTGCGCATCGCAAGGCAGTGATCGACCACATCAAGGCCAGACTCCAGGCCAAGCGGGAGGGACGCGACCTGGCGCCGCTGCGTGTGGTCAGTACCCAGTTGGTCGAGGCGGGCGTGGACATCGATTTCCCCGTCGTCTATCGCGCGCTGGCCGGGTTGGACTCCATTGCGCAAGCTGCAGGACGCTGCAACCGCGAAGGCCGACTCAACGGCAAAGGCCGTGTTGTCGTTTTCGTGCCGCCAGAGCCCCCGCCCATGGGCCACTTGCGCAAAGGGGTCGAAGCCTGCATCAGCACCTTGCATGGCAACAAGTCAGACCCACTGGCGCGCCAGTTGTTCGCCACGTATTTCCGGCAGTTCTATCACTCGGTCGATCTGGATGGCAAAGGGGTTTGCTCCCTGCTTAAACTGGAAGTAAAGACGCTGGGGGTGCAGTTTCGCTCCGCTGCCGAGGCATTTCGATTGATCGACGACCAGGACTCGGCTACGGTCGTGGTTCGCTACGCCGAGCATCGCGTTGAGATTGAGAAACTGCTCGGGGTGCTTGCCGCAGAAGGGCCCCAGCGTTGGCTCATGCGAAAGCTCCAGCGCTATACCGTTGGTATCCACAAGCGCGTGGCCGACCGCATGCTTGAGCAGGGCAGTCTGACGTTGCCCATGCCAGGGCTGTATGTGCAACAGGATGCCGCTGGGCTGTACCACGCCTTGTTGGGGCTGCAAGTAGAAGACGTTCCATTTAATCCTTCTGGTTTGGTGATCTGAATGACTCCCTCAAAATCGTTTTGCCTTGAAGTCTCGGGCCTCTTCGCCTGTTTCACCCGCCCCGAAATGAAGGTTGAGCGCGTCTCGTATGACGTGATGACGCCATCCTCCGCGCGAGCCGTTTTTGAGTCTGTGCTTTGGAAACCAGCTATTCGTTGGCGGGTGCATCGCATTGAAGTTCTCAAGCCCATCCGCTGGATCAACCTGCGACGCAATGAGGTCAGCGCCGTGGTGTCCACCCGCAATGTGCAACAGTCCATGGCGGCGGGCACGGGCACCCTGGGGCTCAATATCGAAGAAGAACGCCAGCAGCGCGCGGGCTATTTCCTGCGCGATGTGGCGTATCGCATTCACGCAGACTTGTCGCTGGCCCCGGGCCGCACAGCCGAACCGCTGATTAAATACACCGAGATGTTT
Source organism: uncultured beta proteobacterium (assembly GCA_903844215.1). GTDB lineage: Bacteria > Pseudomonadota > Gammaproteobacteria > Burkholderiales > Burkholderiaceae_C > CAIKVZ01. The sequence continues at coordinate 67,831 of CAIMSP010000120.1, forward strand.
GCGCGGCGCGCCAGCAAGGGGCAGTGTGTGAATCAACCGTATTTGGGTTGCCGGGAATTTGCCGCAGACTTCCGCTTGGCAGATGAGGCCGCACAGGCTTCAACACCCCCCATCGGTGAGACGCGCGAACTGGGCTGGATGCTGCACGACCTTGATTTCACGCATCCCTCAGATCCACAACCACGATTTTTCAACGCGAAGATGGTGGCGGGAACGATCGAAGTCCCGCCGTTTGAGGAGGCCCGAGGATGATCCTTCAAGCATTGAACGACTACTACCTTCGCAAGTGCGATGACCCAGACCCGGCGCAGCGCTTGCCCGTTTTCGGATTGGAGCAAAAGGAAATTCCCTTTGTGTTGGAGATCACGACCGAGGGTGAGCTGGTTCAACTGCGCGATACCCGAACCTTGAACGAAAGGAAGAAGAAGGTTGCGCAAACATTTCGCGTACCGCAGGGGATCAAAAAAACCTCCGGTGTGGCGGCCAACTTGTTGTGGGATACGCTCGAATACGTCCTAGGCGTGGACACCAAAGGCAAACCCGAGCGAGTCGCAGAACAGCATGCGCATTTCATGGCCCGCATTGAAGCCCTGCCGCAGAGCGCCCGCGACGACGCAGGTATTCAGGCCGTTTTGAAATTCTTCGGCTGCATCAGCCTGCCTCAGCTCGAAGCGCAGCCGGCCTGGGTGCAAGCACTGGAAGCCAACGCGGTCATGAGCTTTCGCCTGCACGGCGACGTTGACCTGGTCTGCCAACGGCCAGTGGTTGTCAAGGCGGCGCTAAATGTGGCGACGGATGCAGATGCAAGGCTGGCAATGTGCCTGGTCACGGGCGACGATGCTCCAGTCCAGCGCCTGCATGCGTCCATCAAAGGCGTGTGGGGGGCGCAATCATCCGGCGCCAATATCGTTTCATTCAATGCCCGCGCCTTTGAGTCCTACGGCAAAGCCGAGCGGCAGGGCGAAAACGCACCGGTGAGCAGGGCGGCCGCATTCGCCTACACCACGGCCTTGAATCATTTGCTTCGTAAAGACTCAGGGCAGCGTATTCAGGTGGGCGACGCCTCCACGGTTTTTTGGGCAGAAAAAGAGTCAGAGTTTGAGGCTGCCATCCCCAATATTTTTGGCGAACCATCCAAGGATGATCCAGATCAGGGGGTGCGCGCAGTCCATGCGCTGTTCAATGCCATGGCAAGCGGGAAACTGAGTGGGCCAGAGGGCTTAACGCGCTTCCACGTGCTGGGACTGGCGCCCAATGCCGCCCGCATCAGCGTTCGCTTTTATCACTGCCTGGCGCTTAACGAGTTGAGCGCGCGCATCCTGCAGCATTTCAAAGACCTCGAAATAGCGCGTGGCCCGCGCGATCCACAGTATCCATCGCTGTTCAGATTACTCGCAGCAGTGGCCGTGCAAAACAAAGCCGACAACATTCCACCCAATTTGGGTGGCGCCATTGTCGATGCGGTGTTTGCCGGCGCGGACGTCCCCTACCCCAGCTTGTGGCTCAACGCCGCCGTGGGGCGCTGCCGGGCTGAACAAAACGTTAACTATCTGCGGGCAGCGGCGATTAAAGCCTGCCTCAATCGCCGGATTCGCCGTTCGTCTGTCACACCCTCAAACCAGCCACGAGAGAAGGAATATCTGCCCATGCTTGATCCCGACAACACCACCCCGGCCTATCGCTTCGGTCGCTTGTTTGCCGCCTTGGAGAAAATTCAGGAGGAGGCCAGTCCCGGTCTCAATGCGACCATTCGGGACCGCTACTACGGTGCTGCTTCGAGCACTCCGGTGGCGGTTTTAGAAGTGGTTCGACAAATCTGAACAGCGGGATAAGTGGAAACTCGGCCTATTTTGAAATGCTGGGCGCAAGCTCGGCACAAAGGAGTTTTCACCATGAAGTTGAAGAAGAAGGCCAA
>CAIMSP010000121.1 GCA_903844215.1 uncultured beta proteobacterium
ACCAGCCAATCCGCCAACAGTTCATGCAAGTGCCCCGCCAGCAAGCCATAGCCCTGCTGCTGCGCCATGGCAATCGCGTCCAGATAGGCATTGCGCGCCTGCTGCGGCGTATCGCGCAGGCGCGCGATTTGCGCATCGATCAGCGCCAGATACGGGCGCAGCAGCGGCCCCAGCGATGCCCAGGTCTGAATTTTCTTGAGCCAGGGCGCGATCTCCAGCTCGTCGTTGGGCCAGGCTTGGGGCGATGCCTGGCGCAGACGCAGCAGCAGCCGAAATACAAACCACAGGCGCTTGAGCACGTTGTCGGTCAAGCCGTGCAAATGGCGCTCCACTTCGCTCAGTGCCTTGCCTGCGGCCTGGAATTCGCCGCAAAAATAGTGCGCCATGCCGAGCAGCACGTAGTAGCTGCCGCTGGCGGCGACATAGTTGTCCGCAGCCCAACGCTCCAGCGTGTCCTGCATCGGCATCGGCTTGGCGTCAGGCTTCATCGGCTCGACCCAGCCGGCCAAGACCGCTTGCGCCAGCCCGACCGAAAACGACAGCTGGTTCTTGCGCGAAAACTCCAGGCATTCTTGCGCGTAGTCCGCCACCTGCTGCAGGTCCGCGCCCTGGGCTTGCAGGTTCCACATCAGCGGACCATAGGACAGGCCGGCGTTGTACAGATCGCCGCAGTTGCGCCCGCACTGGATGCCCTCCAGACAGTAGGCCACAATCGCCGCCGGGTGGCTGCGCGAATGCATATTGCACCAGACGATGCCGTTGATGCCGCGCGTCGCGCCAAAGCTGTTGGGATGCTTGGCGCACAGCTCGCGCGCCAGGTCTTCGTAGCGAAATGCCTGCTCGAACTGCTCTTGCTCGCCCAGATTGAGGCCCATGATGGAGAACGAATAGATCACCGACTCGTCCATGCCGCCCTGCAGGCAATGCAGCGTGGATTGCGCTGCGGCCAGATAGAGCTGAGGCACCAGGCCGCACATGTACAGATCGGGAATGAGCTCGGCGTAGAACGTCAACTCGATTTGGCTTTTGCGCTCCGAGCTGAATGGCATCTGCAGGATGCGCTCCCAGACATCGCCTTGCGACTGAATCTGCTCGACCATGGATTGCATGCGCTGACGCGCCAGCTCGGGCTGCGGCTCAATCGACTTGTCAAAGTACGCCAGCCCCCGGTTCGCGGTTTCGATGGCCTTGTTGAAGTTACCAAACGACGACAGCGACGTCGTCTGCTCGGCCAAGGCCTCGGCCTTGTCCAGGTCGCTCACGGCGCGTTCGATCAATAGGTTCAGCAGCCGCTCGGATTCTTCATAGCGCCCGCACATGAGTTCGGTCTTGGCCAGGCGTTGGTAAACGCGGTAGCTCAACTCGTAGCTGTGGGCCCAGGAATCCGGCGGCAAATAGTCGTGCGCCATGCGGTAGAACTCGTTCGCGGCGTCGCTCGCCAACGAATCCAAGGCCTTGTTTGCGGCATGAAAGTTGATCTGCGCCAGGCGATACGCCGTTTCCTCATCCAGCGGCGTGGGCCGTCCGCGATTCAGGTGCGCCGCAATCGTGAACAGGTTCTCCAGCTTCTCCAGAGCCTGCGCCGGCACGTCCTGCAACAGGCGCTGCCCCACGAGCCAGTGAATTTGCGCGCGCTCAGCCAGCGACACCTGGCGCAACACCGCCTCTTGCACCCGGTCGTGCACGAACTGCAGGTCCGATTTGTTCTCCAGCAGCATGCCCAGGCTCAATACCGGCTTGAGGTCTTCGAACAGTTGCTGCAAGGAATAACCCAGCACCAAGGCCACGTCTTGCGCCGTGAACCGGTTGCCCATGCAGGCGCAGTAATTCAGGATGTGCAAGGTGGGCGCGGGCAGCTTGCTCACCTTGGAACTGAAGAGCTCCACCACGCTGGCCGGCATCTGGGTGTCGCGGATCTTTGACATATCCCACTGCCACTCGTGCTGCTCGTCGGCGTGCAACAAGTTCTCGTTGTATAGCCAGGCCAGGCTTTCGCTCACGAACAAGGGATTGCCCTCGGTCAGCGCTTCAATAAAGGCCGCCAGGTGGGCCGTCTGGGGCAGCGGCGAATCCAGAATATAGGCCACCATTTCATGGCAGTCGGCCGCATTGAGTTCACCGATGCGCACCTGTTCCAGGGGGCCGCCTTGTTCCGAAATCTGCCGGATCAGACGCGTCAGCGGATGGGCTGAATCGACTTCGTTGTGTCGATAGGCACCGAGAAAAAGCAAGTGAGGGTGCTCGCCATGGTTGGCAAAAATGGCGTGCAAAAAATCGAAGGTCGCGCTGTCACACCACTGCAAATCGTCGATGAACAACACCAGCGGATGTTCCTTGGCGGCCATGCAGGCCAAGAACCGACCGAACAGATTGTTGAAACGGTTGCGTGCTTCCACCGGAGGCAAATGCGCGACCTCGGGCTGGACCCCGATGATGAATTCCAACTCGGGGACGACGTCGGTGATGACCCTGCCGGACGCCCCCACCGCGCCCAGGATCTTGCGGCGCCACTGCTGCACCTGGGCTTCGCTCTCGGTCAGGAAGATGCGCATCAGATTGCGCAGCGCCTGAATCAACGAACTGTAGGGAATGTTCTTTTGATACTGGTCGAATTTTCCGGACGTGAAATAGCCGCGATGGCGCACCAGCGGTTGCTGCAGTTCCTGAATCAAACGCGTCTTGCCAATCCCGGAAAACCCCGAAATGCAGACCGCGCGAAACGCACCCTGCGTGACGGCGGCGTATTCGCGCTGGATGAGGGCGCTTTCCTCCAAGCGCCCCACCATCTTCGAGATAAAGATGACGCGCTTGCTGTGATCGCGCAGCCCTGTGGAGAAGCTCGGGATCGACCCATGGGCGGCCCATGCATCGCGACAGCGCAGCAGGTCTGCGAGCAGGCCGGCCGCGCTTTGATAGCGCTTTTCCGGCTGCTTGAGCAGCAACCGAGCCACCACCTGCGCCAACTGGCGTGGCAGCGCCGGCCTGAGGTCGCAAATCAGCGCGGGTTGCTGCGCCAGATGGGAGTGAATCAAGGCCAGCGGATCGGTGGAGAAGAAGGGCAGCGTCCCGGTCAGCAATTCATACAGCACGATGCCCAACGAATACAGATCGGTGGAAAAATCAACCCGGTAGTTGATGCGCCCGGTCTGTTCGGGCGAGGTATAGGCCAGCGTGCCTCGGACAAACTCGGGATCGAAAATAAAGTGACTGACGTCCCGGATATCCAACGGCGTGATGAAGTCCGTCAGGCGCAAACTCAGCGTGTCTGGCTGAATCAAGATGTTGTGCGGTTTGACTCCACCATGGGTGATCCCGGCGTCGTGCACGGCCTGCAGCGTGTCGGCCAAAGTACAGGCGATGGTGAAGAAGTCGTCCAGCGAGACGGCCTCCTGTTGCGCCGCCCAGCGGTCCAGCGGCACGCCGGAAAACCAGGGTTGAACGATGAATTGCTGGCCGGCCGCCGACTCCAAGGCCAAGGGGGTGCAGGCCCGCGGATCGTGCAGCACCCGCAGTCGCTGCACCTTTTGGCGCAGGTGGCGAGACTGGTCCTCCCAGCTTGACAATAGCTTGAGCAATTTGAGCACCACCGGCTGAGTCGGGCGGTCGCGGTGATGGCCCTTGAACACCGAGGCCTGCAAGCTCTCCCCCAATTTGTCAGAAATGACATAGGGGTAGAGCATGGTAGAGGCTTGCATAGAGTCCGTTTTCTTGTTCGTTCTTTGGGTGTGGGTCGCGGCAGGACAGAGGTGAAGTCGGTCGGCTAGATTCGGCTGTGCAGTTGATCGGTGGCGCCGTTGATCCGCGCGATCAGCGCCGGGGCGATCTGCGTTAGCGGCAGGACCTCATCGGCGGCGCCATGCGCGATGGCTTCGCGCGGCATGCCGAAGACGATGCAACTGGCTTCGTCCTGCACGTAGTTGTAGCTGCCCTGGTCCTTCATTTCG
>CAIMSP010000122.1 GCA_903844215.1 uncultured beta proteobacterium
AAACAGCGTCATGGACAGCACCAGGGCCACCATGAAGGCAAAGGCGGCGAGCAGATTCCACCAGACCACGGGGTCGCGCGACATCTCGTTGCGCGCGCCGTTGATCATGGTGCCAAAGCTGTTCGTCGTCGGGTCCACGCCCACGCCCACGTAGGACAGCACAGCCTCGTACAGCACTAGGCCAGAGAAATCGAGCACCGCGACGATCACGACAATGTGCGTCAGATTGGGCAACAGGTGGCGGCGCATGATGCCGGCGTCCGACACGCCAAAGGCGCGCGCGGCCTGCACATAGTCGAGCTCACCGAGCTTGAGCGTCTCGGCGCGCAGCAGTCGCGCCAGGCTGGCCCAACCCGTGATGCCCAGGATCGCAGCCAGCAGGAACAGCCGGATGTCGGCGCGCTCCAGCCCGGTCTCGAACAGCGCCGGGTTGCGGTCGATGAACACCTGAATCATCAGCACGAAGGCCGAGATCAGCAGCACCGAGGGGATCGACGACAGCACCGTGTACAGGTACTGGATCGCGTCATCCACGCGCCCCTTGTAGTAGCCCGCCAGGATGCCGAAGATGATCGCCAGCGGCAGCGTCGCCACCGTTGCCAGGGAGCCGATGACGACTGCCGTGCGGATCGACTTGAGCGCCTGGAACAGCACGTCGTTGCCGGTCTGGTCCGTCCCCAGCACATGGTAATAGGGCCACAGCGCGGCGGTCCAGCCGCTGAGCAGCGCGATGCCCGCGGCCGTCAACAACATGGCCCTCCAGGGCAGGCTGGTCTCGCGGCGCCAGATGGCGCCCAGCGCCGCGCCAACGCCGCTGCCGCTGCGCCGCGCCAGCGGCACGGCCACCAGCAGCCAGAGCGCGACGGCCGCGAGCAGGCCACCGAGCACGCCCTTGATCGAGCGCGAGCCGACGTCGCCCGCCCATTGCGCCTGCGGTTCGCTCAAGTGCTTGCCACCAAACTCCAGGCGCGGGAAATCGCGCACGCTCTTGCCGTTGACGAGCAGCGACTCCTTGGAAAACTGATGCGTTGCCAGCGGCTGCGAATAGGTTTTTTCGCGGCCCTCGCGCGCGCCGGAGAGAACCAAGTCAAGCAGCGACAAGGTGCGCGTCGAATACGCCGAGCCGGCGTCGGCCGTGGCGCCGGCAACCGGTGGCAACAAAGGTCGGTAGTGCACCGAGTCCAGCGCCGCGACGAACAGGAACAGCAGCAGCAGCACGCCCGCGGCCATCGCCGCCGCGTCGCGCGTCACATAGCGCCAGGTCTGGCGCAGGGTCGGCGAGTGCAGGGCATGGAAGATGTAGAAAGCAATCGCGATGAGCAGCGCAAACAGCGCAACGTCGGTGGCGAGAAAGACAAGTTTTGGCATGGTCCGTCCTAGCCCAGACGGATGCGCGGATCGGCAACCGTGTAGGAGATGTCGGTCAGGATCAGACCCACGATGTAGAGCAGGGAGCCGACGAACACCATGGAACGCACGACGGCAAAGTCCTGCGCGTTGATGGCGTCGATGGTGTAGCTGCCCAGACCCGGGATGCCGAAGAACGACTCCATGATGAGCGCCCCCAGGAACAGCAGCGGCAGCACGGCCACCGTGCTGGTCAGGATCGGCAGCAGCGCGTTGTGCAGCACGTGGCGAAACAGCACCACGGTCTCGCTCAGCCCCTTGGAGCGCGCGGTGCGCACATAGTCGCGATTGATCTCCTCCAGGAACATGGTGCGGTAGAAGAGGGCCTCACCGCCCAGGCGCGAGAAGATGCCGATGACCACCGGCAGCGCCAGGAACAGGAACAGGTCCAAGCCACCGGAGAAGCCCGAGATCGGAACGATCTTGAGCAGTTTGCTGAACAGGAACTGCCCGGCGATGATGTAGAACAGCCCGGATATCGACAGCAGGAACACGGCCAGCGCCACGCCCCAGAGTTCCAGATAGGTGTTTCGGAAAAACACCAGCATCAGTGAGAACACGATCACCACGAAGATGCCCAGCAGGAACGTCGGAATCGCCAGCGCGACCGACGGGCCGACGCGCTGGCGCAGTTCGTAGCCGATATCGCGCCCGCTGTCCGAGGGCCCGAACTCGAGTGCGAACAGCGGCATGGATCGTTCATAGAAGATGGTCTTGGTGAGCTTCTCCACGCCTTCCTTCTTGGCATCCCAGAGCAGCGGCTTGTTGTAGCCGCGCTCGACCTTCCATTTCTCAATGGCGTCCTGCGTGACGCGCTTGCCGCCGATGTTCATGCGCGCCATGTCGTCGGGCGTGTTCACGGCAAAGAACAGGATGAAGGTGAAGACGTTCACGCCGATCAGGATCAGCAGCCCGTAACCGATGCGCCGGACGATGTAGTTGATCATGCTGTCGGGTCCTCCGTGGCCAGCGAACGTGCGGCGGTCTCGCGCTCGCGGCGGCGCCAGGCAAACCAGGCCGGCACGACGGCGGCGAACAGCGCCAGCAAGAGCAGCGGAATCGGCCACCAGATGGCGTGATTCCAATCAGCGATTTTGCTCGCGCGCAGTGGCGGATCCAGGCGCAGGTAGCCGATGTGGTTGCGGATGATCTGCGTCGGCTTGCCGTTGCTGATCCACTGGTGATAGGCGGCGGCCGAGGTCGGGAAGTAGCCAAAGGCCCAGACCGCGTCCTGCTGCACCATGCCGATCATCTCGTCGATAAGACGCTGCTTCTCGGACCCGTCTTCCAGGAACTTCATGCGCTCGAACAGTTTGTCGAACTGCGGGTTCTGATAGTTCGAATTGTTCTCTCCATTGCCGTCGGTCAGCGCCTTGGCGTTGGGCCCATAGAGCATGAACAGAAAGTTTTCCGCGTCCGGGTAGTCGGCCAGCCAGCCCCAGAAATAGATCTGGATCGAGCCCTTGCTCATCTTGTCCTGAAAGCGGTTGTAGTCGGTGGCGCGCACCTCCATCTGAATGCCGATCTTGGCAAACTGCTTGGTGTACCAGTCGAGCAGGGACTTGGCGCCAGCGGCCGAGTTCTGGTAGTCGAAGTTCAGCACCAGCGGCTTGCCGGTGACGGCGTCGCGTCCCTCCGGATAGCCGGCCTCGGCCAGCAATTGCTTGGCCTCTTCGATGGAGCGGCGCAGCGGCTTGCCGTCGGCGCCCTTGCGGTAAACCACGGGGTTGAAGGCCGAGGGGCCGTCGTCGCGGTAGCCAAACAGCGAAGGCGGCAACGGGCCATTGGCCGCCACACCCTGGCCGCGCTCGAAGATCGCGATGTGCTCTTCCCAGTCGATGGCGATGGACAGGGCCTGGCGCAGTTTGCGGTTGCGCAGCGCCTGTTCCGGGTTGTTGCCCTTGCCCACCACGGGGTCGAGCCAGTTGAAGCCGATGTACCAGTTGTTCGCCTCGATCGTCGTGGGCAGCTTGATGCCCTTGTCCTTGAATTCCTTGTCCTTCTTCTGGTCGTCGCCCATGGCAACGATGTAGCTCGTTCCCTGATCCAGGCGTTCGATTGCCGGGGAGTCGTAGTAGCCCTGGAGGAACTTGGCCTGCAGCGGCACGGCTTCCTTCTCGATGTCGAACACCACCTTGTCCACGAACGGCGTCATCTTGCCGCAGTCGGCCAGATAGCCCTTTTCAGCGTCGCCGGGCTCACCCTCGCAAGGATAGGGTTCACCGCGGAAATGGGGATTGCGCTGCAGCACATGGCGCCGGTTCTCGGTGAACTCGGTCAGCATGTACGGGCCGGTGCCGACCGGCCAGAAGTTCAGCGTCAGGTTGCGCTCGGCCATGCCGGGCTGCGCATAAAACTTCTCCGCCTCCCAGGGAACGGGCGCAAAGAAGGTCATCGCCAGCCAGTATTTGAACTGCGGGTACTTGCCCTTGATGCGGATGCGCAGCGTGTGCTTGTCCAGCGCCTGCGCTCCTTCGAGGGCGTGCTGGCGGAAGTCGAGAAACGGCAGGTCCCGGTCGGTCGGCGCCAGGCCTGCGCGCAAGGCCTTGTCCACCTGCACGATCTTTTCCCCGTACTCCTTGAGTCCGACGATGTAGTCGGCCATGGTGGAGAACGAGGGCGATTTGATGCGCGGCGTGGCCAGACGCCGGATCGAATAGACGTAGTCGTCGGCCGTGAGTTCGCGCGTCCCGGTCTGCGAAAAATCGGTGATCTGGTGCTTGTTCGCCACCTCCTCGCGCCGCATGGCGTGGTAAACGTAGTCGCCCTTGGCGTCCTTGGCCAGCGCCGGGTGCGGCGCAAACAGAATGCCGGGTCGGATCTTGATGTCAAACACGGTCTGTGCGATGGCTTCGCCGGCTGCGTTGTCGGCCAGTGGCTTGCCGTCCTTGTCGAAATACTGCGGGCTCGCGATGTCCTGCGCGGCGCGACCGATCAAGCGGTACGGACGCTTGAGGTAGTGGTAACCGTAGGGCGGCTCGTACACCTGGTAGGTGTAGGGCGTTTCGTCACCCGAGTAGGAACTCGTCGGGTCCAGGTACTTGGGCGAGCGGCTGCTGAATGGAACAAACAGCGTATTCTCTTTTTCCGATCCCAGAGGATGCGGGTTGTTCGAGACCTCGTCGCAACCCACGAGCAGCAACGCCAAGGCCAGTGGCCACCAAGAGGCGGGGGTGTTGCGCCGAAGAAGCGCTGTGATGCCATCAAATGTCATAGATACGTCACGGTTTGCGGTGCTGCATTCTAATGAGTCGCCCATCGGGCCCAGATTCACGCCCGCTTTCACCCGAGCGCTGGGCAACCGTTCGCGGCCAACTCGCGCCCGATGCGCGCTCAACCAGCACCGCGAAGACTTGGCCTCGACGCACGCGACGCGGTGACGCTGCGCCGGCCATCACGACTTGGGCTGTTTGCTGCTGTCGATGTCCACGTAGCGCCAAAACCCTCTTGCCACTGGATGGCGGCGGTAGCCGAAGACCCAGGCCTGGGTCAGATCCGTGCGGATGCTGTGCGTGTTGAACTTGTACGGCATGTAGGCAACCAGCAGCTTGACGGCCTGCTGCATCACGGCCACGCGCTCGGGTCCGTCGGGCATCAAGCCTTGTTGCCGATAGAGCCGGTCGTACTCGGCCCACTGGAAGCGTGCGAGGTTGGTTTCCCCGAGCGAGGGCCCATAGCCCAGCGCCAAGGAGCCGGCGCCGTCGGGCGTGGATGCGCTGTAGCCCAGGCCCCACATCATCAGTTTGCCGGCGCGCGCCGACTTGAGCTGCTCCGGCCATTTGCCGACCTTGAACTCGATGCGGATGCCCACGGCGCTCAGGTTCTTCTTCCAGATCTCATTCAATTCCCGCGATGATGCGTCCGGGGTCGTGGCGTATTCCAGCAGCAGCGGCGACCCATCGGGCCGGTCGCGCCAGCCGTCGCCGTCCTTGTCCACATAGCCATACAGGTCGAGCAGCGCCGTGGCCCGGGCGCGGTTGAACTCGCTCATCTCGGTCTTGAATTGGGGGTCGTAGCCAAAGGTGGTGGGCTGGATCGGGCCTTGCGCGGGAATGGCCTGGTTGCGTCGCGGCAAGCGGATTTCTTCCCCGGTGTTGTAGGCCAGGGCGATGGCGCGGCGCAGCGCCACCTTGTCGGGCGTGTAGCCACCCACGGTGGCGTCTTGCATGTTGAAATAGCTCACCGACACATCAGGATTGGGCCCGCGCTCCATGGCGATGTGCTTCTTCACCAGGTTGGGCGCCAGGCGATTGTTTGGAATCGCCTGGTAGGCAAAGGCGTTCGGAAGGCGTTCCAGCAGGTCCTGATCGGCGCTCAGAAAGGACAGCCAGCGTGGCTGGTTTTCCTCGATGATGGACAGCTCCACCCGGTCCAGCAGCGGCAGTCGTTGTCCTTTCAAGCGGCGGTAAATCGCCTGCGACGCAGCGTCATCCACCGCGGGTTCGGCCTCATAGAACACCTCGCGGTAGTTCGGATTTCGTACGAAGGTCATTTTCGACGAGCGCGTCCATTGATCGAGCTTGAACGCGCCCGTTCCCACCGGGTGCTCCATGATCTTGTCGCCATACCGCTCGACGACCTCGCGCGCCAGCACGCCGTAGATTCCAGGGTCCGCCAACTGATAGATGAAGCGTGGCCGCGTCTGCTCCAACTTGAATTGAATCGTGTACCGATCCAGCGCACGAAGGCCCTCGACCTCGGTGTCGTAGTCGAAGCTTGCACCCGGGCGTTCGGCCTGTTCGCGCAGCTCGGCCAGGCCGATCAACTTTTCTTCATTCAGATCGCTGTAGGAGGGGCTCTTGGTCTTGGGGTCGAAGATGCGTTTGTAGCTGTAAACGAAATCCTGCGCCGTGAGTTCGCGCTTCTTTCCGCCAAAGGCAGGGTCGTCGGCGAAGAAAATTCCGGGCCTGATCTTGACGGTGTAGGTGCGAAAGTCGGCGCTGATTTCGGGCATGCCTAGCGCCACGTTCGGCTGCACCTTGATCGGTCGCGCCAGGTAGTCGTAACCATACAGGGCGTCAAAGATATTCGCTGTCACGATGCGCGAATACAGGTCCGACAACTGCGCCGGGTCAAAGCCGGTTTCCGCGACCGGAAAGGCGTAGCGCAACACCTTTTCCGGAGGATTCGCCTGGTCCTGCGCCAGCACCGGACTCGCGCTGAACAGTGGCAGCATCGCCCAGAGGAAGCCCTTCACCCAGCCCATTCGTATGCTCATAAACACCCATGCGGTTGCCATTGTTGGCCGAGCATAATCGGTCCGGCTCGCACTGTGCTCGCATTGTTTCAGGGAACCCATGCTTTCGTACATTCTTCGTCGCATCTTCCAGATGATCCCCACCCTCTTGGGCGTCATCCTGTTCATCTTCTTTCTGTTCAAGTTCTTCGGCGGCGACCCGGCCGAGATCATGGCCGGGCTGAACGCGTCGCCGGCACGCATCGCCTCGATCCGCGCCCAGCTCGGTCTGGACCGGCCGGTATGGGAACAACTGGGGGTCTTCGTGCAGCAGATCTTCAGCTTCGAGTGGGGCAAGAGCTGGACCACGAATGAATCGATCGCGCACATCTTTGCCACGCGGCTGCCGGCCACGCTGACCATCATGATTCCGATCCTGTTGCTCGAAGTGGCCTTGGCGATTTGCGCCGGGCTGGCCGTGGCCTATGTGCGCGGCAGCCTGACCGACCGGGTCATCATGATCGTGTCCACGGTGGCGCTGTCGGTGAGTTTTCTGGTTTACATCATCGTCGGCCAATACCTGTTCGGCTTTGTGCTGGGCTGGTTCCCGGTGCAAGGCTGGAGCAACAGCGTCTGGAAGAATCTGGCCACCTACGCGCCCTTGCCCGTGTTTCTGGCGGTGCTGGTGAGTCTGGCGCCGCAAACAAGGCTGTACCGCAGTTTCTTTCTCGACGAGATCGGCCAGGACTATGTGCGCACCGCCCGCGCCAAGGGCGTCACTGAGAACGCCATCCTGTTCAAACATGTGCTGCGCAACGCCATGATCCCGATCCTGACCAACGTGGCCACGGGCTTGCCGGGGGTGTTCATCGGCTCCTTCCTGATCGAGGTGTTCTTCTCCATTCCCGGCCTGGGGCGCGAAATCTTGGTGGCGGTGAACCGCAGCGACTATCCGGTGATCCAGGCCGCCACCGTTTACCTCGCAGCCCTCACCATGGTGATCAACCTGATCACCGACGTGCTGTACAAATTTGTTGACCCCAGGGTGACGCTGAAATGAACACCGCCGTGAACCCTCCCCTGCTCAAAGCACTGCCGAAGTCTCCCGGTGTCTGGGCCCAGGGCTGGAAGCGCCTCAAATCCGACCGCATCGGCATGGTGGCGCTTTACGTGACGCTGTTCTTCGTTGTACTGGTGCTGCTGGCC